>JAICMR010000129.1 GCA_025929155.1 Chthoniobacterales bacterium
GGTGGGGGTGGCGTTTTATTCCTTTTGCAAACGACTCGGGGGGCGCGCCGATCTGATCGGGAAGCCGCTTACGATAAACGGTCAGACGTTCACGTTGATCGGCGTGGCGCCGGAAGGGTTCTCCGGTGTAAGCGCACTGCTTGCGCCCGAGGTTTGGCTGCCGCTCGGGGTTTATTCGCAACTCGGCTCCGCTTTCAGCGACCGCAATGGCGAGATGGATTTGAGCGCCCCGAAAAATTACACACTGAACCTCGTGGCCCGGCTCCATCCTGGCCTGACGATCGAGTCGGCAAAATCGCGCCTGCCCGCGCTCGCGCAACGCCTGACCGCAATCCAACCGCCGGATTCGGACGGCGCGCGCGAGTTGCAGATTGTGAAGCCGTCCCGCTTCAGCATCAGCACGCAACCTTCGGATGACGGTCCCATTGGATTCGCCAGCACGCTCCTGGTTGCGATGGCAGCGGCGGTCTTATTCATCGCCTGCCTCAATCTCGCCAACATGCTCCTCGCCCGCGGTGCGAACCGGAGCCGCGAGATCGCGCTTCGTCTGGCCCTCGGCGCGAGCCGCTGGCGCATCGTCAGGCAACTGCTTTCTGAAGGGCTCGTGCTGGCCCTCGCCGGCGGCGTCCTTGGTCTCCTCATCAGCTATTGGAGCAATGGGCTGCTCGTGAATTCGTTAGGCGCGCTTTTCGGATCCATGAGTTTTTCGATCGTCCTCGACCTGACGCCGCATTTCGCCGTGATGGCGCTGACCTTCGGGATCTGTCTGGTAGCGACTCTCCTCTTCAGTCTGGGGCCGGCGCTCAAGGCGACGAAGGCTGATCTGGTGAACGACCTGAAACAGATGGTGGGAGAACCGGCGCACGTCGGGCGGCTCAATCGCTTTTTCGCCGGACGACATCTGCTCGTGATGGCCCAGATCGCGCTTTCGCTCATGCTGCTCTTCAGCGCCGGTTTGTTTTTGCGCGGCGCGCTGAAAGCCGGTGCGCTTTATCCCGGGTTCGACCGGGGCGGCGCGATTTCGGCGGAGATGGATTTCACCCTGCGCAACCAGCCGGAAGCGGCCTCGCAGCATGCGATGTTCGCCGCGTTGCATCGTGTGCAGCAGCTCCCAGGCGTGCGCCAGGCCGCACTCACAACCATGCTGCCCTACGGCAACCTGACGAATGGTCGTCGCATCATGCGGATGGACGAAGCCGCCGTCGCCAAAACCGATCCCAAAGCGGCCGAGGCCGGCGCGGGCGGCATCTTCACTGCGATCACGCCGGGTTGGTTCGACGCAATCGGCGTCCGGCTCTTGCGTGGACGCGATTTTACCGCGGCGGAGTCCGAGAACAAGGGCGCGCCGCCGGTCCTGATCATCGACGAAACGATGGCGAAGAAGTTATTTCCGAATCGCGACCCACTCGGCCAGCATGTGCGCTACACGACGCCGCCGGGCGACGGTTCGCCTAACGACTTCACGATTGTCGGAATCGTGTCCGCGCATCGCCATGAGGTACTCGGCGACGAAATGCCGAAGCGGATTTATGCGCCGCTCGCGCAGGCTTACAACGGCGGCGTGACCTTGCAAATCCGCCTGACGAAAGACAGCCGTGCGGCCGTGGCGGCGATGATCCCGACCGTCCGTCAGACTTTGCGCAACGTCGATCCGACGCTCCCGGTCCTGCGGATCGAGCCATTTGAAAATATTGTCGAAATGAACGTCGGACTTTGGGCGGTGCGTTTCGGCGCGGTGCTCTTCGGGGTTTTCGGCGTGATCGCGCTGCTCCTGGCGGCCGTTGGGGTTTATGGAGTGAAGGCGTATTCGGTTGCACGCCGCACCCGCGAGATCGGCATTCGGATGGCGCTTGGCGCACGCCGCCGTGACGTATTTACATTGATCATGAAACAGGGTGCGCTCCAGACGGGTTGCGCGCTGGCGATCGGCCTGCTCCTAGCACTCGCGCTGGGCCGGGTGCTGGCGCAGATGCTGTATCAGGTGAGCCCCATGGATCCGGTGGCGCTTGGCGCTTCGAGCGTGCTGCTCGGCGCAGCGGCGCTGCTCGCATGTTATCTGCCCGCACGGCGGGCGACGCGGGTGAGCCCGATGACCGCGCTAAGAACGGAGTGAGCGCAGGTCATCCCGGAGCGAAGCGCAGCGGAGACGAGGGATCCCGCATAGGCGAGAGCAGCACCGCCGCGACCGTGAAGCTGCCCTGAAGAGCGTGCTGATTCCTGTAGGTCGCGCGAAAATCCGCGAGATCCTTCGGCTGCGCTTCGCTTCGCTGGGTTGGGCCTGGTCGGCCGCACGATCAGAGCAATGCAGCGCGTCGGCCGCTGCGATTCGATTCAGAAAAGTGAAACAAACGCGTCATAAGACCGTTCCGGGCTGGCTCGGTGCTCTTCTCACATTTGGGGCTTTTGCAGCGCTCGTCTGGATCGAAAACCGCCGCCCGTTGCGCGCCTCTGTCGAGTCGAGACTGCGGCGCAATGTGCGCAACCTCGCATTGGCGACACTCAGCGCCATCAGCGTGCAGCTTGCCGAACAACCCATCGTCAGGCCGCTGACGCGACTGGTGGAAAGACGCCAGATTGGTTTACTGAAGCTGGTCGAACTGCCTGGGGCGGTCGAGATTCCACTCGCGATCGCGCTGCTCGATTACACGCTTTACCTCTGGCACGTGCTCACGCACCAGGTGCCTTTACTCTGGCGGTTTCACCAGGCGCATCACGCTGATCTCGACATGGATGCTTCGACCGCGATCCGTTTTCATTTTGGCGAATTGGTCTGCTCGGTCCCTTGGCGTGCTGCGCAAGTGCTGACCATTGGAGTTTGTCCGCTCGCGCTTTCGCTTTGGCAGACCGGCCTGCTTCTCGAGATCATGTTTCACCATTCCAACGTTGAACTCCCAATCCAAGTGGAGCGTTGGCTTGGAAAGTTGATCGTGACTCCGCGGCTCCACGGTATTCATCACTCGATTGTGGTCGATGAGGTGAATTCGAATTGGTCGAGCGGGCTGACGATTTGGGACTGGCTCCATCGCACGCTGCGCTCCGACGTGCCGCAGGAAAGGATTACGATCGGCGTTCCGGCGTTTCTCGACCCAGAGGCGGTCAGGTTGCCCGAGGTGCTGGAGATGCCATTTGTTAGGCAGCGCGACCCGCAGTTCCTGCCGTCGCGCACCGAGGAAGGGCATTGATTGCAGGTGCGCGAAGGGCGGACAGAAAAACGTAGTCCTGCGACAGAGTCTCGAGGGCACTGACTTTCGCGAAACGACGCGGACCGCAAAAGGTATGGCGTCCGCGAACTATCGTTCGTCGATCGGCGCCACTTTTTTCCCGACGGGTTCGCCGACATATTCGCTCAGCGGTCGGTAAAGGCGATTGTCCTCGAGCTGTTCGAGCACGTGCGCGCACCAGCCGGAGCAACGCGCGATCGCGAAGACGGGCGTAAACAGATCGGTCGGGATGCCTAACGAGTAGTAAACCGTCGCGGAATAAAAATCCACATTCGCGTTCAGGTTCTTCTTTTCCTTCATCAGCTTCGCGATCCGCTCCGACATGTTGATCCACTTCGGCTCGCCCAGCTTTTCGCTCAGCTTCACCGCCATCTTCTGCAAATGCGGCGCGCGTGGATCGAGCGTTTTGTAAACGCGATGGCCGATGCCCATGATCTTCTTCTTCTGCGCGAGCGCATTTTCGATGTAGGCATCCACTTTGTCTTCGCTCCCGATTTCCTCGAGCATCTGGATGACGCCTTCATTCGCGCCGCCGTGCAGCGGACCTTTCAAGGTGCCGATGGCGGAGGTGATCGCGGAGTAAATGTCGCTCAAGGTCGCGATCGTAACCCGGGCGCTAAAGGTCGAGGCATTCATCCCGTGGTCCGCGTGCAAGACGAATGCGACGTTGAGGGTATCAGCCGCGTCCTGCGACGGCACTTCGCCGCTCATCAGGTAGAGGAAGTGGGCCGCTTCGCCGAGGTCATCCCGCACCGGCGGCAAGTCCTTTCCCTGCCGCGCCCGGTGAAAATACGCTGCGATCACCCCGATCTTCGCCGTGATGCTGCGGGCGCGCTTTTTGTTCAACTCCGGCGTCGCCTCTTTGTGCATTTCGGGATCATAAACCCCGAGCATTGAGACGGCGGTGCGGATCACGTCCATCGGCTCCGCTTTTTTCGGCGCGTTCTTCAGGAAATCGATGATGTGCTGAGGGAGTTGGCGCTCCGCGCGCAGAGTTTCGCGGCAGGTTTCGAGCTCTGCGCGATTCGGCAGTTTGTTATTCCAGAGCAGATAAACAACTTCCTCATAACTGACTTTTCCAGCGAGCTCGTTGATGTCGTAGCCGCAATAGATGAGCTGCCCTTTATCGCCGATGACCGCGCTGAGGCGCGTAGAGTTGGCGATGATTCCTTCGAGACCTTTGGCTGTAACTGGCATGATCGTTAAGAAGCGTGGGACGACAATTCAGGAGTTTCCAGGTTCGTCACGAGGAGCAGGTCGATAAGTGAGTGAGCTCGTTCATTTTTGGCGTAAACCGAGACGGTTCGACCAACCGCCGGCATGGCGATAAAATCGGGGTGCGGAACGCGGATCGAGTGCCGTCGGGGAGATAGATCGTGAACGGTTGAACCGCTTTGCGAACATTTTTCGAGGGTCATGGCGGACGTTAGGTTTGTTCCTTCATCCGCGCAATCAGCGTGTCCGCCATCGCCGCGGGCGTTTCGGCGACGGCGATGCCAGCGGCCTCGAGCGCTGCGATTTTTCCCTCGGCGGTTCCTTTTCCTCCTGAAACAATAGCGCCAGCATGGCCCATTCGACGCCCCGGCGGCGCAGTCGTGCCGGCGATAAATGCGGCTACCGGCTTTTTGCAATTCTCCTGTATCCAGGCGGCCGCTTCTTCTTCTGCGGAACCGCCGATCTCGCCGATCAAAATCAGCGCCTCAGTCTGTGGGTCGTCGTTAAAAAGCTTCACGGCATCAAGATGCGACATGCCGTTGATCGGATCTCCCCCGACGCCGATGCAGGTTGATTGACCATAGCCGCGCGAGGTGAGTTGCCAGACCGCTTCGTAGGTGAGCGTGCCGCTGCGCGAGATGACGCCGACGCTGCCGGGCTTGTGAATGTAGCCCGGCATGATGCCGATTTTGCATTCCCCGGGAGTGATGATGCCGGGGCAATTCGGGCCGATCAACCGCGATTTCTTCCCGGCCATTTGGGCTTTCACCCGCATCATGTCCATCACCGGAATGCCTTCCGTGATGCAGATCACCAGTTCAACCCCGGCATCGACGGCTTCCAGGATGCCATCCGCCGCGCCGGCCGCGGGGACAAAAATGACTGAGACATCGCAGCCGGTTTCCTGGCGCGCTTCCCAGACCGTGTCGAAGACCGGCACCTTGTCGTCAAACTTCTGGCCGCCCTTCCCCGGAGTAACGCCGGCGACGACATTTGTGCCGTATTCCATGCACTGGCGCGCATGAAAGCCGCCGGCGCTGCCGGTAATCCCCTGCACGCAAAGCCGGGTGCTTTTATCAACAAGAACGGACATAAACGTGTGAATCAGGAAGGCAGGAAAATAGGAAAAAGAAGGAGAGTCGACTTCTCTCCGTCTGCTTCCGGATTTCTTCCTGCTTTCCTGCTTTCCTGATTCATCAATTCGTTAGGCAGATTTGCGTTTATGCACGACCAGCTTGTTGCCGTCCGGGTCGCGGAACTGCGCCATCCAACAAACCGGCGTTTCGGTTTTTTCCATGTCGAACTCCACGCCTTTCTTCTTCAGAGCCGCGATCGTCTCATCCATGTCATCCACTTCGAAGGCGACGGTCGTTCCATCGCGCGAAGGCTGCCAGGCAGGATGCTGGCCGACCCCGATCGTTGTGCCGCCGAGCGTATATTCGGCCCACGGGAAATCGCCCGGCGCGGAGTCCGGCTTTAACCCGAGCGTCTGTTCGTAAAATTCGCGGGCCCGCTTGAAATCCGAAACGGCGATGGCGACAAAAGCGACTTCTTTGATCATGATTTTTTTCCTTTCGCGGCGGCGACCACTTTCTGTGCGGCATCGGCCAGATCGTCGGCGGTCGTGACCGGCAATCCCGATTCGGCAATGATTGTCTTGCCCGCTTTGACGTTCGTGCCTTCCAGCCTGACGACCAGCGGTACCGGCAGCTTTACGGCTTTGACGGCGTTCACGATTCCTTGCGCGATCACGTCGCACCTCATGATACCGCCGAAAATATTCACCAGAATTGCCTTCACGTTCTCATCGGAAACGAGAAGTTTGAAAGCCTCGGTCACCTGTTCCTCGGTCGCGCCGCCGCCGACGTCGAGGAAGTTTGCCGGGCTGCCGCCGTAAAACTTGATGATGTCCATCGTCGCCATCGCGAGCCCGGCGCCGTTGACGAGACAGGCGATATTGCCGTCGAGACCGATGTAGTTGAGACCGTGCTTCGAGGCCTCGACTTCGCGTGGATCTTCTTCCGTGGTGTCGCGCATCGCCGCGATTTCGGGATGCCGGTAAAGGGCGTTGTCGTCGAAGTTAAACTTCGCATCGAGCGCGAGCACTTCGCCAGTCTTTGTGACGACAAGAGGGTTCACTTCCACCATCGAGCAATCGGACTCGAGGAAGGTGCGATAAAGCGCGCTGAAAAGCTTCGAGGCAGGCTTCAGCTCACTCGATCTAAAACCGAGCTGCTTCGCGAGCTTGCGCGTCTGAAACGGTTGCAGGCCGGCGAGCGGGTCGATCGGCTCGCGCATGATTTTTTCCGGCGACTTCTCGGCGACGCTTTCGATTTCCACGCCGCCTTCCGTGCTCGCGACGATCAACGGCGCGGCGGTCGCGCGATCCAGCAGAATGGCGAAATAAATCTCACGCGCAATATCGGCCGACTGCGCGACGAGTACCTGGCGCACGACGCGTCCGGCCGCACCGGTTTGGTGTGTGACGAGAGTTTGCCCGAGCATTTTCCCGGCGACCTCACGTGCCTCTTCCGGCGTTTTCACAACGTGCACACCCCCTTTGAAGCCGTTCGCGAAAGTGCCTTTGCCGCGTCCGCCCGCATGCACCTGCGCTTTCACGACGATCTCCCCAGCGCCCAGTTCTCGCGCGATCCGTTCGGCTTCTTCCGGGGTGGAAGCCACCTTGCCCCGGGTGGTGGAGGCGCCAAATTTCTCGAGCAACTCCTTCGCCTGGTATTCGTGGATGTTCATTCGAGAAATGCGCGGGCTTTCATTAAGCCTGCGGACCCGGTTCGAGCAAATTGATTCTGGCGGGTGCGCGGTTTGGCCGTTCACAAGTAGCCATCCACTCGATCCATGCGCAGACCGAGCTGCCGCTAGTTCCGGTCGGGCGGACCAAACGATCTTCGGGTCTGAACGAATGATCTCGGCCTCGAAGCAAACGATCTTGAGGCCAAAGCAAGTGATCTTGAGGTCAAAGCAAGTGATCTTGAGGTCAAAGCAAGTGATCTTGTGGTCAAAGCAAACGATCCGCGCGGAAAAATCTACGATTATGACTACGATACGCTGGGCCGTCAGAAGAAGCTGACTTATCCGAGCGACTCCGGCGGGGCCGTCCGAACGGAGTTGATGGGCTACGACACGGCGGGCCGGATGAATAGCTTTACCAGCCGGGCGAACAAGACAGAAACGATCCTGTATGACGCGCTCAATCGCAGGACCAGCACGAGCTGGAATGATGGCGGCGCGACTCCGACGGTAACCTATGGATATGATGCAGCGTCGCGTATCACCAGCATCAACAATGCGAACGCCTTGATTAGTCGGGCTTATTTTAACGACGGTTTGCTCAAGAGCGAGACAACCACGTTGGGTGACAACATCCCGCGCACGCTGACATATGATTACGATCCCAACGGGAACAGATCGAGCCTCGGATATCCCCTGAGCGAGTTCTCCTTTAGTTACGGCTATACGGGCCGCAACCAACTCATGACGATCAACGACAGCAGCGGCGTCGTGGCGAGCTTCGCGTACGACGCCAACGGCAGCCTGAGAACGCGGACACTTGGCCATGAGGATTTCAAGCCCACCAGCGCCTACGAATACGACGTTCTCGCGCGAGTGACAAAGATCACCCACACGTTGACGCAGACGACTTCGCGCTCCTTCGCCTACGGCTACAATGCAGTCAGCGACCGCACCTTTGTGCAGCGGGACGATGCGAACGGTGATGTCTTCGGGTATGACCTGGCTCAGCAGGTGACGTCAGCCAAGCTGAACATTGCCAACCCGGCCGGGACCGCGGCGGGACCGCAAACGATCTTCTTCGATGCGAGCGGCAACCGGACCGCTCTCGACGCCTACGGCCCGGTGGCGGCGAATAACCTGAACCAATACGTTCTCAGCACGCCATCACCAACCCCGACGCCGACGCCGACCGCCACGCCAACTCCTACGCCCACCCCCACGCCCACTCCTACGCCGCAAGTGGCCACGCCGACGCTAAGCCCGGACATCGCTGATGGAGACAATGTCTATCCCAACACGAGCGTCGTCGTCACCTTCAGCTGCGCCACCGCCGGGGCAGCGATTCATTACGCGACGAACGGTCCCGCCACGGAGACCGATCCCTGGGTCTTAAGTGGGGGAACCCATCAATTCATCGGGTTAAACAATGCGATCACCACGATCGAAGCCATGGCGAGCAAGACCGGTTACACCAATTCTGCGCAGGGCGCCGCCCAATATTACAGCGACAGCGAGCTGCCGCCACCAACGCCTACGCCCTGTGCAACGCCGACCTACAGCCCGCTGCCGGGGGCCTATCCGGGGAGTGATTATCCGAAAACGATCACGGTGAAAACAACCACCACGGGCGCCTCGATCCACTA
>JAICMR010000209.1 GCA_025929155.1 Chthoniobacterales bacterium
AACTCAATTGAAACGCGGAGATCGCGGAGCACGCAGAGGAGAAAACCATCTAAGAGTCCAAGCTGAACCTTCACCTCGCAGGTGAACATTTCTGAAACCGCAATCCCGTCTTTTCTACTCTGCGGCCTCTGCGTGCTCCGCGTTTTTACTGCGGAATTTAAGATTAATCGCGGCGCGGAACGGAGTCCGCGTTCTACCGGGCCTTCGTCAGCTCTTTTTGGGGACAATCAATCGGTTGATCCGACAGGTTTAACTTCCAGGAACTTCAACGAGGGCTGGTTGTGGGCGCGAGATTCTGAAAGGGAAATTTCGAATCGGGCTTCCCAGTCGTTGAGCGCTTCCGGGTCCACGAGAATTTGCGCGACCTGCCAGACCGGTGAAGACGTGGTTTCTTCCGCGAAGTAGGTGTGTTTGACGGAACGGCCTTCGGGATCGAGGCGGAAGCGATGGCGTTGTTCAAAATATGCGGTGAACTCCCGCTCGATTCGCCGCACTTCGGCATGATTGGTAGATTCATCGCCCGAAGTTCCTTCGACGGACGCGGCGATGCGCTCGCGCGCGGCTTCCGCATCCCCGGCGGCGATGTCCTGGAGAAAACCGAGAATTGCAGTGCGGATCAGTCGCTTGAAGGCGACGGTGTCACGCGTGATGTCGAAACTCGCTGGTCGCGCTGGTTTTTCCGCGATCTCCGCGGCAACGAAATCCGGGTTTTTCAACCGTTCCCATTCGTCGATCAGACTGGAATCGATCCCGCGGATGAGTTCGCGAAAATAGTCTTCCATCTCGATCACTTCATCGGTCTTCGCGCCGTTCGGGACAGTTTGCGCGAGGACTTTCCAAACCTGCATCAAATGCCGGAGCAAAAGACCTTCACTCCGTTCGAGGCCATAGTCCCGAATGTAGTCCGCAAACGAAAGATAACGCTCAAACATTTCGCGTGCGATCGATTTGGGGCGGACGTTTTCCTGTTCGATCCATGGATGCGCGGCGGCGAAGGCGTTGAAGGTTTCGTAGAGGAATTCGCGGAGCGGTTTCGGATGCTCGACCTCGTCGAGTTTGGCCATGCGCTCGTCATAGCCGAGGCCCGCGGCTTTCCACTCCTCGATCTTGATCGTCTTTTGTTTGTCCACCTGGCGGCGGAGAATTTGATCGGGATCCTCGACGATCGCTTCGCAGAGCGTCAGCACATCGTAGGGATAATCGGCGCTGGTTTTGTCGAGCTTGGGCAGCGTATCGATCAGATAAAGCGAGAGGGCTTGATGCAGTGAAAAATCGTCCTGCAATTCCAGATTCACCTGCAGGCGGCGACCCGAGACTTGGCGCGGGATGAGGTCGACGATTTTTCGATCGATGAGCGCGCGGAACAATTGCCAGGCGCGGCGGCGCAGCGCGGATTTGCGGGTGGGTCGCTCATGGCTGTCGCCGATGAGCCGTTGCATCGCGCGGCAGCCGTCGCTGTCGCGGGACAACACGAGCAACAGCATCCCGTGCGAAACGTCGAAATGCGACGAGAGTTCCTCGGCGGGCGCGGTGCGGAGCCGCTCGGCGGTTTTGGCGTCCCAACCGACGCTGCCCTCGGGCGCCCTTTGTTTGACGAGTTTCTTTTTCTTCTGGGGATCGGCGGCGGCTTTCTCCTCGGCGCGTTTGTTTTCGATCACGTGCTCGGGCGCCTGGACGATGACATAGCCCTGATCGTCGTAACCGGCCCGGCCGGCGCGTCCGGCGATCTGGCGGAAATCGCGCACGCTCAGGATCGCGGCTTTTTTCCCGTCGTATTTCCAGAGCTGGGTGAACAACACGGTGCGAATGGGGACGTTGATGCCGACCCCGAGAGTGTCCGTGCCGCAGATCAGTTTGAGCAGGCCCTTTTGTGCGAGCTGTTCGACGAGGATGCGATATTTGGGCAGCAGTCCGGCGTGGTGGACGCCGATGCCATGGCGCAGCCAGCGTTTCATATCCTTGCCGTAGGGACTGTTGAATTTCATCCGCTCCAGTTCCGTCGCGAGCGTGGCCTTTTCCTCCTTTGTGCAGATCGGCAGGCTCATGAGCGCCTGTGCAGCTTCCGCGGCGGCGCGCTGGGTGAAATGCACGAGATAAACCGGCGCGCGATTAGTCTCAAGGAGCTGAGACACACGTTCGGCGAGCGGAGTTTCCGAATACTCGAACGAGAGCGGAACGGGGCGGCGATCGCTGCGAACGGTCACTGAAGGAGCGTTGGTCAGCCGGGTGAGTTCGCGCTCGAAGAAATCGGTTGAGCCGAGTGTGGCCGACATCAAAAGGAAACGCGATTGGGGCAGGGTTAACAATGGCACCTGCCACGCGTAGCCTCGCTCTTGGTCGGAATAGTAATGAAATTCGTCCATGATCACGGCCGCGACGTTCGCCTTGTCCCCGCGCGTGAGTGCAATGTTGGCGAGGATTTCCGCGGTGCAGCACAGAATGAGCGCCTGCGGATTCACCGACGCATCGCCCGTCATCATGCCGACGTGTTCCGGCCCGAAATCGCGACAGAGGCTGAGGAATTTTTCGTTTACCAACGCCTTGATCGGACACGTGTAAACGGAGCGCTCTCCCGCGCACAGGGTTTTGAAATGAAGCGCGGCGGCGACGAGCGATTTCCCCGATCCCGTCGGGGTATTCAGGATGACGTTTTTGCCGGCAAAGAGTTCGAGGATCGCCTCCTCCTGTTCAGGATACAGTGAGATTCCCTTGCCCGCCATGGCGGCGAGAAATCGGTCGAGCACGGCATCCGCAGTCAGGGACCCGTCGGGCGGGGCGAGGGGAGGAATGGGGGTTGAAGACACTCCGGGACAACGACAATTCGCCGCCCGCGACACAAGTCAGGAGAACAACGGTCGCGCGGAAGATGGCGCCCGGGACCATTTCCGATCAAATGATCCATAGTGCTTCATTCCGCTGGACCTCATCTGGAGCGCGGGCGACCTCGCCCGCGATTACACGGCAGCGGGGTCGCCGCCGCTCCAAGTACGGATTGGACGCGTTTTTCCAAATCACGCTTATGCTCTATTTAACCTCTCCGAGGATAATCAATG
>JAICMR010000114.1 GCA_025929155.1 Chthoniobacterales bacterium
ATTCGGGAGTTTAAAACTCGTCGCGCGGCTCGCAAGCGCCGGAGTGCGAAGAACAGAAATTTTTTCGAGAGCCAGCTCGCCGAGCCAGATTGGCAAACGAGTCCTTTCAGGGGAATGCGCCGTCCGCCTTGCTAACAAAATTTCTAGCCTCCGCCGGGCTGCGGAAATTGGGACCGGCTCTGGATATCCTGCAAATCTTTTGTGCCCACGGCCTGCACGTTGCGGCCTTCGGGGCTGTTCGCATCGACCCAATGCCCGCCGAGGTTGCTCCCCAGCTCGCCCTGCACCCAGACGAGCTTTTTGCCGTTCACGTATTTGACTTTGGCATTGCTTTTGTTGCCGCCGTTACTGGCCGTCGTCGTCATCTGACCAGTCTCTGCCACTTGTCCCGTGAGGCTCATCGCTTTACTTACTTCCACATGCATGGCGACGCCGCCTTTGCTGAATTTTGCGGCCGGCACCGATTCAGCCGTGACCTTTTTCTTTCCGGCGGCGATGACGAGAAAATAAGGGCCGCCTTTGGATGACTTGGAGTTGAACTGCACCACGTAATTTCCGGGCGCCAGAGTTTTGGTGGTAAAGAGGCCTTCCGAATTCGTCTTGCCCCTAAACTCGAGTTTCCCTGCGGAGTCGGAGACGGTGACCTCCATCGTGGGGATTGTCGCGCTGGCAATCGATGCGGCGCCGAGGAGCGCGAGTGAAGAGAACAACAACGAACGGCGAAACGGTTTCATCTTGAGTGCAAGATTAGGACTGCATGATTTCGTGGCAAACATATTTGCGGCGGCCCAGTTGCTTTCCGGCTCCGCGAGCCGAACTTTTCCACGGGCAACGCAGCGGTGGCCCGTATCGGGACGCAGTTGCCTAACGAAAGGGAAAAGCTATGAAAGGTTTACTCTGTGTCGGACTTTTATTTCTCGCCGGCTGCGCGAACAGCAGCAACCAACGGCTGAGCGACCAGCCGCAATACAACGCTGACGGCAGCCGGAGTTACAGCCAGGAGACGCTGCAAAAGACCGGGCAGCAAACACCAGGCGAAGCTCTTTCAAAGGTTGATCCGTCGGTCTCGGTTTCGCATCGTTAGCCGGAGTTCAGCGGCGAATTAGGACGCGGAACGCCGCACGCTGAAAGCTGTTCTTGCCGCAGCTTTGAGACCGCGAGCTGAAGCGATGTTAGCGGGTTCGTTTATGCTTAGAAGCGAGGCTCGCAGGATTCCGTCATTCGGAGATGTGTCGCGAGGCGGGTGTCGATGGACTCACAATCGCTCGCGCACCGCACTGAGCCGCGCATTTCCCTCCTGAGAGACGAACTCCCTTTGTCATGCGTGCCATTTGGAAGGGGAGTATCAGTTTCGGTTTAGTTAACATCCCGATTGCGCTTTATCCTGCGACCCGCCGCGAGGAGCTGAAGTTTCGCCTGCTTCGCGGGACGGATCTGAGCCCGGTGAATTACAAGCGCGTGGCCGAGAAGGACGGCAAGGAAGTGCCATGGGATCAGATCGTGAAAGGCTACGAATACGAGAAGGGGAAATTCGTCGTCCTGGGCGAAAAGGATTTCCAGCGCGTCGATCTCGAGGCGACCCAAACGGTCGATATCCAGGATTTCGTGGACGTGGACGAGATCGACCCGATGTATTTTTACAAGCCGTATTACCTCGAACCGCAGAAAGGGGGTGACAAAGCTTACGTCCTCCTGCGCGACGTCCTGGCCAAGAGCAACAAAGTCGGGATTGCCAAGGTCATCATCAAGACCCGCCAATATCTCGCTGGAGTCAAGGCGATGAAGGACACGCTCGTCCTCGAGCTCCTGCATTTCGCCGAGGAACTCGCGGACGCGGAGAAATTGAACGTGCCCAAAAAGTTAGAGCCTGGGAAACGCGAAATCGACATGGGAGAGGCTCTGGTCAAGAGCATGACTTCGAAGTGGGACCCGAAGAAATACAAAGACGACTATCGCGACGCGCTGCTCGAAGTGATCGAGGAAAAGGTCGAATCTGGCGGAAAAGAAATTGAAGAGAAACCGAAGGCGAAAAAGGAGTCGTCGAAAGTGATTGATCTTGTGGCGGTGCTCCAGCAAAGCCTCGCCAGGAACGAAGGCGGAAAGAAAAAAGCCAGCACGCACAAGAGCAGCAAGTCGACCCGGAAAAAAGCGGCGTAGATCCGGGAGCCACGCTCCCTTCCGTGCTGTTTTTGGCGCCTCGCCGAAATGGGCTGGTGCTATGTTGCCTCGGAGCCGCCCGAAAAAGTTCACTGGCGGGACGCCATCGTCAGCACGCGAGGGCGCGTACGCTCCCCAGAAAGCCGGGCGCGCCTCGCCTCTAGATCTTCGGGTTCCTGCTTTCGATATAGGCCGAAACATCGACTTGATTCAAACGAACGTTTGAATTATTCTGCACGCCGATGCCCAAAGAAATCCACGCGACTAAACTCGCAATCCTAAAAGCGACCGAGCGGCTCGTCGCCGCCCACGGTTTTGAGGCCACGTCGCTCCGCGCCATTACCGCCGCGGCCAAAGTCAATCTCGCCGCGGTCAATTATCATTTCTCGACCAAGGACGCGCTCATTCTTGCGATGTTAAATCGCCGCCTCGGTCCGATTAACGAAGCGCGACTGCTCCTGCTCGACCAGTTCGAGCAGGAAGCCGGGGAAAAGCCCGTCGCGCTCGAAAAAATTCTGGAAGCGCTTTTTCGTCCGGTCCTCGACAAAGTCTCCGGACGCTCCCACGGCGGTCGCGATTTTCTCCGGCTTCTCGGGCTTGCTCTGTCGGAACCGAGCGCTTACCTGAAGCCGCTCGTCGAGAAGGAATTTTCCGAAAAGACCCGGCGTTTTCATCGCGCTTTGCGTCGCGCTTTGCCCGATTTGTCCGAATGCGAAGCGTATTGGCGCCTGCACTTCGCGCACGGTGTTTTTTTGCACACGGTGACGCATTCCGAAGTCCTCGAATGCACTTCGCGCGGCCGCTGCCGGATCAGCGACCGGGAAGCCACCCTCCAGCGGATTATTCACTTTTGCGCAGCCGGCCTCCGGAGCGCCGCCTAACGAATCAAATTTATGCCAGTTCTCGAACAACAAAGCAAAGCGCCTCGGCGCACAAGCACAGAGTCGCCTGAGCCGGATTTGCTGGTCGATCTCGAGGGCGATCCGGTCGTCGCGGAAACGAAGACACCGTTTTTCCATCGGCGCGGCGTGATTATCGGCGGCGCTCTGCTGCTCGTGCTCGCGATCCTCTACACGGCCACGATTTTTTTCCGCGGCCTCACGCACGAAAGCACCGATGACGCTTTCATTGACGCGCACATCGTGAGCGTGGCGCCGAAGATCGCCGGACGGATCTCGGCCGTTCACGTGCGGGACAACCAAATGGTGAAGCAGGGCGAACTGCTGCTGGCGATCGATCCCCGCGACATCGAGGCAACGGTCGCGCAACGACAGGCTGCGCTCGAGGTCGCCAAGGCCCAGCTGGAAAATTCCCGGCTCGGCGCCGAACAAGCCGAAGCCCACGTGAACACCCTGCTGGCCGCGTACGCCGCCGCCAAAGCGAGCACCGCCGCGACCGCCGCCGACACCGCAAAAGTAAAAAACGATCTGGAACGTAATCGCGGGTTGATCGCCAGCGGGGCAATCTCGAAACAGGATTTCGCGCATTCCCAGGCTGACACCACTTCTTCGGAAGCGACCTTGCAGGCGAAAGAGAAACAGCTCCAGGCCGCGCAGGCCTACGCCGAAGAGGGAAGGAAATCCGCCGGCTCCGCCCGGGCGCAGGTGGGTGCGGCCAAGGCTGAAGTCGCTCAGGCGCAGGCCGAGCTGCGTCAGGCGGAACTTCAGCGGTCGTACACGAGAATCACCGCGCCGGAAGCGGGCCGTGTCACGAACAAGTCGATTGAACCGGGCGCTTATGTGCAGGTCGGCCAGCCGCTTTTCGCAATCGTGCCGACTGAAGTTTGGGTGACGGCGAATTTCAAAGAAACCCAGCTTGCAGACATGCGGCCGGGTCAACCTGCAGAGGTCGATGTGGACGCGTATCCGGATCGGCCGTTGCGCGGACACGTCGATAGCATCCAGGCGGGAAGTGGCGCGCGCTTCAGCCTGCTCCCGCCGGAAAATGCGACCGGGAACTTCGTGAAAGTCGTGCAGCGTGTGCCGGTAAAAATCGTGCTCGACGAGCAGCCGACCGTTCAGCAGGTGCTTGGGCCTGGGATGTCGGCAGTGCCTGACGTGAAGGTGAAAGGCGCATTCGGCCCGGCGGTAACGGTCGGAATCTTCGCGGGGATAGCAATCCTGGTGGCCATTGGCGCAACCATCTGGTGGTGGCGACGGGTCGCAACTCGTTAGGCACTTCCGTGGCTGCTCCCGCACCTCAGGCTGCGGCTCCCGCGTGGAAGCCGAGCTATAACCCGTGGCTGATCGCGGCGTCGGTGATGCTCGCGACTTTCATGGAAGTGCTCGACACTTCCGTCGCCAATGTTTCGCTGCCGCACATCGCCGGGAATCTTTCCGCAACCACGGATGAAGCGACCTGGGTTCTGACCAGTTATCTCGTCGCGAACGCGATTATTCTCCCGGCCACGAATTGGCTTGGCAATCTCTTCGGTCGAAAACGCTTTCTCGTTTCCTGCATCGTCCTTTTTACCGTCGCTTCCGCGCTCTGCGGAGCGGCGGGGAGTCTCGGCTTCCTGGTGATCGCACGAGTTCTCCAGGGGGCAGCCGGCGGAGCGCTTCAGCCGATTTCCCAGGCAGTCCTGCTCGAGAGTTTTCCACCTGCGAAACGCGGCGCGGCCATGGCGGTCTTCGCGATGGGTGTCGTGGTGGCACCGATCCTCGGGCCGACGTTAGGCGGCTGGATCACCGACAACTACAGCTGGCGCTGGGTCTTTTACATTAATCTCCCGATCGGGGTGCTCGCCGCCATGATGGCGAACAGTTTCATCGAGGACCCGCCTTACCTGAAAAAAGTCAGCGCGCGCAACATCGATTATCTCGGATTCGGCTTCCTCGCCATCTGGCTGGCCACGCTGCAGTTCGTGCTCGACAAGGGTCAGGAACTCGACTGGCTGGGCTCGCACCTGATCGCGTGGTGCGTCACCATCTCGCTGCTCGCATTTCTCGCTTTCGTCATTAGGGAACTCACCGCGCGGCAGCCGCTCGTCGATCTGCGCGTACTGAAAAACCGCAACCTCGCGGTCGGCTGCGCGCTGATTGCGGTGCTGGGTGCGCTCCTTTACGGCACGATCGCGGCTCTGCCGATTTTCATGCAGAATCTGCTGGGTTACACCGCGCTTACGCCGGGCTCGCCTTAAGTCCGCGCGGCGCCGGCGCGTTCTTCGCGACGATTATCGTCGGGCGACTCGTCGGAAAAGTCAGCAACCGCGTCCTGATTACCGTCGGCTTTCTTGGTCTGGCCTACTCATCATTTCTTTTCGGCAACATCAACCTGAGCATCGGGATGAGCAGCATCGTCTGGCCGATTACCTTTAGCGGGGTCGCGATCAGCTTCATTTTCGTTCCGCTTGCGACTTCGAGCATGGGTACCCTCGCGCAAGATCAAATCGGCAACGCCAGCGGACTTTTCAATCTTATGCGGAACCTCGGCGGCAGCGTCGGCATTTCCGCGATTACGACCCTGATAGCGCGCGGCGCGCAGACAAATCAGGCAACGTTCGTTAGTCACTTCTCGCAATATAATCCGATCTATCAGCAGAAACTGGCTGCGATCCAGCAGGGGCTGAGCGCGCATGAAGGTTCCTGGCGCGCCGCGCAACAAGCGCCGGAAATCCTTTATGGGATTCTCGGCCAACAATCGCTGCTGGTAACTTACGCGCACAACTTCCGGCTCTTCGCCCTTATGTGTCTGTTCACGACTCCGCTGGTTTTCTTCTTTAAGAAGGTGAACAAAGGGAAGGCGCCCGTGGGCGCGCACTGAGCGGCGGTTCCGGAGGGCTCACACCGCCGAGTCGTCAGGCGATCTCGCTGAGTGCATCCCCAACCGCGGCGGGCAATCGCCTGGCACCGTCGCCCCCGAGCTGCACGTCGATGCTTTCCAGTCGGCGAATCAGATCGACCACCTCGCGCCGCGCCATTGGCCCCCCCGCACCCACGCAAAAATGCGTGCGGCAACCAAACGGCCGGTCGGCGTAGATAAGGCACCTGCCGGTGGCGCGCTCGAGCATCGGACACGTGCCGTCATTCCCGTCGTTTTGCAACTTTCTGCGCCCGGTGGCCCGCCAGGCCTTCGCCGCCACGAGTGCTTCACCCTTCGTTAGGTAAGGGGTGAGGCCGGTGAGCTTGAATTGGCAGCACTCCGTCAGCCTGGTGCAATTCCGCTCGGTCGGGCGCGCTGCGAGCTCAGCATAAACCCTCCGGACCTCATCCAGCAGACCGCTCACGTTGCTCCCTAATCCTGCTCCTGCTCGTGCTCCTAATCTCATCGTGCTCATGATCGGTCCTCCTCCTGACGGGGCAAGGGTCGAGCAGGATTGGGATTAGGAGCAAGAGCAGGAATGAGAACAGGGGAGACGCGGCGCAGTTGCATCTCGTGCGCCGGGGCCTATTGCTACTTCCTGTTCATTATGATTAAAAAAACAGCCATCACTGCTCTCAGCCTCCTCTGCGCCGCCTCCTTGCGTGCGCAAACCGCGCCGGGCCAATCCCCCGCCACGGGCGAATCGAAACCACCGACCGTTCACGATGCCGCCCATCCACCCACCGAACAAAGTCCGCCGCCGATCGCGCCGACTCCTAAGGCTGCTGCCGTCGAAGCGGGCGCGCAGCCCCATATCGACAAGAACCCGCCTCCGCTCGATCCGAAGAACATGGACACGTCGGTCAAACCCGGGGACGACTTCTACGAGTACGCCAATGGCGGGTGGTTGAAGAGCAATCCTGTTCCGCCCGAATATTCGCGCTGGGGAAGCTTTAACGAACTCGTGGAGAAGAACAACGATGCGCTGCACGAGATCGCAGAGAAAGCCGCTTCCCTTGCTCAGCAGGAACAGGGCGCGGGGAAGATTGAGAAAGCCGCCAATGCTGACGTGCAGAAGGTCGGCGACTTCTACGCCAGCGGGATGAACGAGAGCGAGATCGACCAGGCCGGATTCAAGCCGTTGGAAGATGAGTTGCACCTGATTGATGCGGTCAAGACTCCTGATGATCTTACAAAAGAGATCGGCCGTCTTCATGGGCAGGGAGTCGGTGCGCTTTTCGGGTTCACCTCCGGTCAGGACGATAAGAATAGCACGATGGTGATCGCGCAGGCCTATCAGGGCGGCCTCGGCTTGCCTGATCGCGACTATTACACAAAAGACGACGACGCTTCCAAGAAACTCCGTGACGAATACGTGGCGCATGTGGCGAAGATCTTTACCCTGCTCGGAGACTCGGAGTCCGACGCCGCTGCCCACGCCAAGACGGTCATGGACATCGAGACTTCGCTGGCAAAGCCCGCGCGAACCCGCGTCCAGTTGCGCGACCCGCAAAAGAACTATAACAAGATGACAGAGGCCGAGCTGCAGAAGCTGATGCCTGACTTTAAGTGGAACGATTACTTCAAGTCGCTCAATGTTACCGCGCCCGCTGCGATCAACGTAGGCCAGCCCGAATTCTTCAAAGCCGCCAACGACGTCTTTAAGACGGTCTCAATCGATGACTGGAAGACTTATCTTCGCTGGCACCTGCTCCACGATACGGCCCCGGCGCTCTCGAAGGATTTCGTCGACTCACATTTTGACTTCTATCTCAAGGCGTTGACTGGAGCGCAAAAACTCAAGCCGCGCTGGAAACGGGTCGTCAGCGCAACTGATCAGGAGTTGGGTGAAGCACTCGGCAAACTCTATGTTGCCGATCACTTCCCCCCGGAAGCGAAGAAACGTGCCCTCGAGATGGTGCATAATCTCGAAGCCGCTCTGTCCGATCGAATCAATGCTGCGGAATGGATGGACGCCAAGACGAAAAAAGAAGCGCTTAAGAAACTCGGCTCCTTTACCGTCAAAATCGGTTATCCCGATAAGTGGCGCGATTATTCACTGCTTAAGATCGATCGCGGCCCCTATGTCTTAAACGTCCTCCGGGGCGATAAGTTTGAGACCAACCGCGAGCTGAAGAAGATCGGCAAACCGGTCGACCGGAGCGAGTGGGGGATGACTCCCCCGACGGTCAATGCCTACTATAATCCGAACATGAACGAGATCGTGTTTCCAGCTGGGATTTTACAGCCGCCGTTCTTTGACCCGAAGGCGGATGACGCCGTCAATTATGGCGGCATGGGCGCAGTGATCGGACATGAAATGACCCATGGCTTTGACGACCAGGGCCGCCAATACGATCCAGTGGGTAACTTGCGCGATTGGTGGACGCCGGCTTCGGCTGAGGCCTACGATAAACGCGCCAAGGGGATCGTTGCGCAATACGCAGCTTATGAGCCGCTCCCGGGACAGCATATCAACGGCGAACTAACCCAAGGTGAAAACATTGCGGATAACGGAGGATTAAAGATTGCTTACGCTGCCTTCAAGAAGGCACAGGCTAAGAACCACGAGGATCCAAATAAGAAGATCGATGGGTTCACACCCGATCAACGCTTCTTCCTTGCCTGGGCACAAATTTGGCGCGCGAACCAGCGGCCGGAGGATTTGAAGCTGCGCCTGAATACCGATCCGCATTCGCCGGGTAAGTATCGTTGTAACGGACCGCTCTCGAACATGGCTGAGTTCCAGAAGGCCTTTAACCTGCCCGATAACTGTCCGATGATGCGTCCAGAAGATCAGCGCACAACCATCTGGTAGTACGGCTCTAGGAATAAATTAAGAGAAGCCGCCGCCGTGCCGGGTCGACCGCGCAGGCGGCGGTTTTTCGTTCTTATATCCTTGTGATCTTCCGTTACTTTGCACAACTCAGCAGGTCGAAACTGGTTCTTTGGTGTTATTTCGCCTGGTACCTCGCGATCGTTTCGCAGAACTTCGATCCGTCGCTTCTCCTGTGGGTTTCTTCTCTCGCGATCGCGGTGGTGATTGGTCTGGCTCTGAATCTTTCCACTCGGCAGAAGGGTCACCGGCCGGAAGGTTGGGTCGTCTTTCGGCTCTTTCTAATGCCCTTTTGCGTTTCGAGTTACTCAGCGCTGATCAAAGGGAAGGGATTTATCCTCTTATTCCCACCGGATGCGCACACTTTTTTCTTTGGCCTGTTGGCCTGCGCGGCGGTGGTTGTATTTCACTTCGCCTGCCGGCTGACTGTTCGCCGGCCAGCCACTCGCTTCTAGGTTGGAAGCATCCAAAGATTTGCCAGGAAGGAGAGCTTGCCGCAAGAAGTCAGTAACCGAAGATGAGGTCGCGGCCGCTTGAGTTCTGATAGGATGCGCCGCCTGAAATCTCGAACTTGTCTGTTCCTACTCCGCCAAAGATGTAGCTCTGAAAATCTTCGCGGCCGTATTTGCCGCCGGACTTGCCATAAAAAATACCGGCTTCCCCACCCGTGCGAACCCGGTTGAGCTGGAAATCCACGACCCCCCCGGCCGCGTCGGTCGCGTAAAGCGGCGCCGTGCTGTTCTTTTCTACCCGCACTGCTTGCACGAAAGCTAGCGGCAACGAAGCCAGCGGGGAGACTCCCATCCGATTGAGATGACCGCTGATTGGATAGCGGCGCCCATCGAGCAACGTGGTGACCGGAAGACCGTGCAGAAGGAGGGAGCCGTTCGAGGCGCTAAACAGATCTGGACGGTTCAGAGCGAGTGCGGGAGCAACGTTCAATTCGCCCGAGAGCTGAAACGGATCAGGTGCAAGAGTTTCGAGGTCGCTTCCTTGCGCCATGAGCGACGAGCAAACAGCAGCGAAACCGAGCAGGGCTGGAACGGCGTATTTGATCATGAAGAAATTCACTACCGAAATGCCGTTCTCGCCAGTAGAATCTTTCCGGTGGGGGGAAGATTCAACCCGTGAACTGAGCGGGCGCAAAGTTAGTCACACTTCGAGACAGGCGCCGGCGACCAGCAGTTAACAGTTGTCGCGCATGAAAGAATCGCGCCTTCCTGAGCAAAATGAAGTCAAATGAAGGGTCGAATCGTCGCTGGGATGATTGTATGAAGTTCCACAACAAAAGCGGGGTTCGTAAGACGCCGCACTTGGCTAACACCCGCCGCGTCGTCCATTATCGAAAATAAGGCCGCAGCTGTTCGTATTTTCTCGGGCCGACTCCCGAGACACTTTGTAGCTCGTCCGCGCTCTTAAAAGGTCGTGCGGCGATGATCCGATTTGCGATCACAACGCCGATCCCCGGCAAATTCTTCAACGCCTCGGCGCTGGCTGTGTTCACATCCAGCTTCTCCACCGGCGCAGACGTTTGAGCGGGAGGTGACGCCGCTTGGGTCGAGGGCGTCTTTGGATGAAAGAAAGCATCGAAGGAATCCTCCTTAGAACCCGGCGCCGCGCGGGCTACGACCCTGGCACCCTCGCCAACACGAGCGGCAGCGAGACCCCAGCCGCCGAGCTTTCCTGAACGAGCCTTGGATTCCAGTTGCAGAAGTCGTCTTTTCTCGACCGCCGGCGCTGAGACTCCCGGCGCCCGAGCGGCTATGCCGTGGACTCGCGCCAGTCCCTTCGCCACCAGCTGTTCGGCCAGACCCTCATTTCCGGTCTCCACGATCGCAAAGTAGCGCGGTAAACGACTCTGG
>JAICMR010000046.1 GCA_025929155.1 Chthoniobacterales bacterium
CGCGAAGTATAATTCACCAAGCCGGCGCGGGCGACCCCGTTTCCTTTTTCGACAGCCCGCACCCCGCGCGTACTTGCGATGGGAGCGGCATTCGCAAGGGCGGTCCGTCCATGACCTATAGCGAAGAGCGTCACAGTCGCGGCGCCAGACTTCACCTTTCACCGTGGTTGGGATCCGACGGTTGTGCGGGGCGTCTTCAGTTCCCGTCGCCGGGGAGTGGCGATTTCGCTGCGGGATGACGGCCGTAGCTACCTTTTCTTGTTTGTTTCCCGCGGCGCGCGCTCTTGCGAGCGGTCCTCGAGCCATTGTTCGATCGGCTTGTCCCGGATCAGGAACCGGAAGCCTGCCGCTTTGGCGCGGTCCTTTGTCTGGTCGATGTCGAGGTTGTCGAAGGGCACAGTGTGCGGGACGAATTTTGCTCCGCCGTTTTCCACGGTGACGAAGTGGAGCTGGTCGTTTACGCGCCAGTAATCCGCCACGGTGTAACTGGTCCCGTCGTTGAACACCAGTTGCGGGTAGCTCACCGCAGCGGTGCCCAGAAACACATAGGTCGGGCTTGGCAGTGTGTAGTTAATGACAGGATAAGAAAGGCCGTAGTAAGCCGGATAGGGATACGGATACGGATGCGGCGAGTAGGATGGAAGCAGCCACAGGGGACGCCAGCCGTAGAACTGTGTTACTCGCACGACTGAGTGCGTGTGCACGAAGTGTCTGTGCCGGGACGTTTGCGGGAAAGCAGGTCCAGCCGTCGCGAGCAGTGCGAACAACGCGCAACAGATCGTCCGCCGCATATCACAAGTTCCGTTCGGAACGCGGCGGTATCAAAGAGAATTTGTGTCGGGATGAGCTGGGAGGGTGGAACAATCACACGTCATGGCGTGATGGGCCGCAATCGGAGGTTCGCCGAATCGCTCCTTGGCGCGCTGATTGCCGCACGATGCAAACGCGTGGCTTGGATCTCCCTTTTGTAGATTCCTCGCTTCCAACCTTCCTGCGGGCTTAGGATTCAAATGCTACTTAGTCGCTGGCGACCGGCGCCGCTTACTTGTGCATCTGGTTGTTGAACTGCTGGAAGAAAGCTTCGTACTGTTCCTGGCCGCCTTCTGCGGCGAAGCGGAGCGGGTAAACCCGCTTTACGCACACTTCTTTGACGTTGCGCTCCGCCTCCAGGATTTGCATCACCTCCGCGATGAATTCGTCCAGCGGCATGGCCTGCGGGTCGTTCGCCTGCTGCTCGCCCATCAGCGTGGTCTGCACATAGGGTGGGATAATTTCGATTACCTCGACGGCCGTGTCTTTTAACTGGTGACGCAAGGACTGGCTGTAGGAGTGAATGGCGGCTTTGGTGGCGCAATAGGTCGGCGTCAGGGCCAGCGGGACGAAAGCGAGGCCGGAGGAAACGGTGATCACGCTGGCATGCGCTTGTCTTTGCAGCAGGGGCAGCAAAGCAGTCGTTAGGCGGATCGGTCCCAGGAGATTGGTTGCCACCGTCGCCTCCGCCGTCGACAGATCGAACGGCTCGCTGCGCAGATCTTCGGGACGCATGATTCCGGCATTATTGAGCACGACGTTGAGCGAGGGGTAATCGTGTGGCGCGTGCGCGGCAAAGGATTGGAGGCTTTGCGGGTCGCTCACATCGAGCACCGCGGAGCGCATTCCGGGGTTCGCGGCGGTCACCTCCGTGAGCGTCTGCTCGTTCCGACCGGCGATGATGACGTCGTTGCCGAGGCGATGGAACGCTTCCGCGAGTGCGCGGCCGATGCCCGAGCCGCCGCCAGTGATTAGGATGGTATTGCCGCTTGTTTTCACAGCGGGGAGTGTCCGCCTTCTGACGAGCTTGGCAATGCCACCGAACCAGCGCGTCGATCGCGCGCGCCCTTTTGCGGCACTGGGCGGGCCAGCCCGAGCAGCGGAGCGCGGGCGCTAACGCTTCTAACCGTCATTTACCCTGGATTCTTTTCTACCTCCGGCAGCTCTTTGTCCGGCAGCGTGCCTTTGAAGGCTTCAATGAGCGCGTTGCGGAAGACGTTCAACACAGTGGTTAGGATTCCTGGCTTTGGCTCATCAAAGCTGCCGTGTAATGGCACGCGCGTGCCGAAGCGATCGGTCGGATGATTGCGAATCAGATGGGTGAGTCCGCCGACAATCGCCTGCCAGACAAAGCTGATTGGGTTATCCGAGTCGTGTTTCGGATTGAAGATCGACATGTTCTGGAAGACCGGTTCGACGTAGCCATCGAAGGCGCCATCTTTCGCCTTGAGTTCGGTCGCGAGACGTAGCGTCCCTTTTTCAAAAGTGATCCCTGCATAAGCCTTTGCAAAATCGTTCAACTTCACCAGCGGAAGCTCTTTCAACTCCGCTTCAAGATCGAAAGTCGGTTTCGCCGCATAAGGATTAAGATCGAGTTTCACGCGCAGATCGCCGGAGCGCAGCGGGCGTGTCTGCATCTCTACATTGGCGTGCAATGTCTTCGAGAGCTTTTCGCTGTTCGTTAGGTTCTTAGCCACGATCCGGAATTGATCGAACACCACATCCACCTTCGGCGAAGCGTGGAAGTCTCGATAATGAATGGTCCCGTCGCTAACCGTGAAGCGGTTAATCTTGAGCGGGAAGAGCTGCTTGATCTTTTGCGTCCAGGGCTCCTCCAAGCCCGCCTGTGAGTCTTCCTTGCTGGGCGCGTGGACGAAGTTCAGCACTGGTTTTTCAAAGTGGACTTCACCGACGAACGCGCCCTGGAAAAGCGCGGCCCATTGCACGGAAAGATCGATCAGCGGCGCGGAGAAAAGCGGCACCGGCACGTCGCCACCGGTCTTCACCACTTTGACCTCGCGAATCTGGTAAGCGCCGCGCCAGAGCGCGAGATGGACCGATTCGACATGGCCGCGGTAATCCTTCAGCTCGGAGAGGCGCTGGTTGACGTAGTCGCGGACCCAGAACGGCAGGAGCAGCCGCGCGACCACAAGAAGGATTACGATGGCGATGATGAGCCAAAGGAGTTGCGAGCGGTAAATCGCTTTCACGGCTAGAGAACTACGGATCGAACGCGCCGGTTGGCCGTTCAAACGGCCGCGCCGGACTGCTGCCAGCGAGGCCTCTTTAGCTTAAAAATGCTGCCCGAAGAATAAGAGGAGCGCGGAGGAGAATCGCGGCCTAACGAATGCGCACGTGCACGCCGGGCAGAACCTTTTTCCCGAGGTCGAGAATGTCCCAGTTCGAGAGCCGGATGCAGCCGTGACTCGTCGTGCGGCCGATCGTCTCCGGCGCTTCCGTGCCGTGAATGCCGCTGCCTTTATGGTTCAACTCCATCCAAAGAATTCCAACTGGATTGTTCGGCCCGGGCGGGAGCTTATAGAAATCGCCGCTCCGCTCGTCGTGGTGGAGCATCGCTTCGTCCCAGCGGAACGTGGGCATCCATTCGAATCCCCTAACGAACCAGTCGCCGATTGGCGCGGGAAGCGTTTTCGAGCCGGGCGTAATCGGGTAACTGCCGACCAGTTTCCCGTCTTGTTTCAACTCCAGAATCTTCTGCGCGACCGAAACGTCGATCGAATACTGTTCGTTAGGCGATTTTTCCGATTCGGTCTTTAACTGGTTCGCCTTTTCCGCCTGCTCGGTTTGCTGCTTCAGGTCGATCGCTTCCTGCACGTCGAACGGCGCGGCGACGTTTGGCACCTGCACAGAATCGCCGGGCTTGGCGGTCTCCCAGTTGTAGCTCGGATTTAGCTGCTTCAGGAAATCGCGGCGGGCGTGAAACTTCTCCGCGACCAGCTCGAGAAAATTCGCATAAGGCAACGAATCCTGTTTCGCCTGCGCGGCGTGGCTTTCGGGAACCTGGCCGATGAACTTCTGATCGTCAGGCGTGAGCTGATAACTAATAAGCGCCGGCTTTGACTGATCGAGCGGCAGATCAAACTGCGCGGGCGCTTTCTCGCCAAACTGCGCGCCGTTTTTCCCCTGCGCCTGCTCGTAACGGATCAGCGCCTTGCGCATGAACTCGCCCCATTTCCCATCGATCGCGCCCGGCTTGAAAGCGGAGCCATCGAGGAAAATCTGGGCGCGCAGAATCTGATCGTTAGGCTTGGGTGCGGGACTTGCCGAGGGCTGCGCCGCGAGAACCGGCGCCGCCAGCAGCAATAGCAGGGTCGCGAAGGCAAATGCGGAATCCCGGGTTAAACGTTTTGATCGTGCAGTCACGCCGAGAATACGCGCGCGGCCTCACAGATGGTTCCATGACCACAGGGAGATGAGCGGGATGTTTTGCTGTTGCCAGCGGAGGCCGTTCCCGCTCTCCTCTTAGCGATATGGGCAAGGAACTTACCGTCCGGGGCATCATCATCGGCATCATCATCACGCTGGTTTTCACCGCGGCGAATGTGTACTTCGGCCTCAAAGCCGGTCTCACCTTCTCGACCTCGATCCCGGCAGCGGTGATTTCGATGGCGATCCTGCGGAACTTTCGCAATTCGACCGTGCAGGAAAATAATATCGTGCAAACGGTCGCGTCGGCCGCAGGCACGTTGTCGGCGATTATCTTCGTTTTGCCGGGGCTGGTGATCGTCGGCTACTGGACCGGCTTTCCGTTTTGGACTTCGGTCGGCATCTGCGCCACCGGCGGAATTCTGGGCGTGATGTACACGATTCCTTTGCGGCGCGCCCTGGTTACCGACTCGGATTTACCTTATCCGGAAGGAGTCGCCTGCGCGGAAGTATTGAAAGTCGGCTCCAGTTCGTCCGAAAAAATAGACAGCCTGCCGCAGACCCAACCGGTGCGGGATGCCGCCGCGGCATATCAGGATGATCGCCCAAATAGTGCCCGTGCCGCGGAGGCGAGCGGAGCGGGACTGAAGGCGGTGGTCGTTGGCTCAATCGTCTCGGCGGCCTTTGCCATCATTGTCCAGACCCGAATCTTCGCCAGCGATGTGGCTCAATATTTCCGTGTCGGTGCTGCGCGAACCGGAGCGACCGGCTACGACTTCGCCCTCTCTTTCGCGCTCTTCGCGATCGGACATTTGGTCGGCCTGTGGGTGGGCGTAGCGATGCTGATCGGCGCGGCGCTCGGCTGGGTGTGGGCGGTGCCTTATTTCAGCACGTTGCATCCGATTGCCGGCGCGGCCGACGTGATCGCGCAGGGAACGTGGAGCCATTACGTGCGCTTCGTGGGCGCGGGCACGATTGCCGTGGCGGCGATCTGGACGCTGGCGAAATTGGTGAAGCCATTGGTGAGCGGTCTCGCCGGCGCGATGCGTGCGTCGCGCGCGCGCAAGGCCGGGACGCTCGATACCCTGCCGCGGACGGAGCACGACATGCCGATCGGGATGGTGGGTCTGATTTCTCTCATCTGCCTCATCCCGATCGCGTTCCTCTTGTGGCATTTTGGCGTTAGCAACGGTCTCGGCGACGCGATTCTGCCTCTGGTGATCGGCGGCGTTTTGTTTGTGATCGTGTTGAGCTTTCTCGTGTCGGCGGTGTGCGGCTACATGGCGGGGCTGATCGGATCGAGCAACAGCCCGCTGTCTGGTATCGGCATCCTGGTGGTGGTGATCGCGGCGCTGCTGCTCGTGGTGGGCGTAAAGCCTTTCCTGCCGGCCCACGCGGAGAAGGCGCTCGTCGGTTTTGCCCTCTTCATTACTGCGATCGTGTTTGCGGTGGCATCGATCGCGAACAACAACCTGCAGGATCTGAAGACCGGGCAATTAGTCGATGCCACCCCGGAGAAGCAGCAATGGGCGCTGGTGATCGGCGTGCTCGCCGGCGCGGTGGTGATTCCGCCGGTGCTCGATCTGCTGCAGCACACCTACGGTTTTCTTGGCGCGCCCGGGGCCGATCCCGCGCGTGCGCTAGCCGCTCCGCAAGCCGGGCTGATCTCGGCGCTGGCGCAAGGTGTGATCACAGGGAATATCGACTGGAGCCTGATCGGTATTGGTGCGGCGATCGGCGTTGCCATTATCATTTTGGACGAACTGCTCGGACTGACGAAAAAAGGTCCGCGCCTGCCGCCGTTGGCGGTCGGTTTGGGAATTTACCTGCCGACTTCGACCACGCTGATGGTGGTCGTCGGCGCGCTGGTCGGCGCCTGGTTTGAAGGGCGCGCTAAACGCAGCGTGAATCCCGAAGAGACGAGCCAGCTCGGCGTGTTGCTGGCTTCGGGTTTGATCGTGGGCGAGAGCTTGCTGGCCGTGATCTTTGCGGCCGTGGTCGCGTTCAGCGGTCAGCAACATCCGATTGCGCTGGTCGGCGACGCGTTTTCGACGCCATCGATCTGGATCGGAGGGATCGTATTTGTCCTGCTCGTGATCGTTCTCTATCGCTGGCTCCTGCGGATGGGCGCGCGCTCGCCCGAGGGGGCGTAATCCAATCTCGGATTCCTAAAGCCGTTGCTGGAGACCCCGATCGTAGTATCAACAGGTGTAAAATGACGGTGGATATTCCAGGAAAGGCGCTGCGGGATTTGCCGCGAAACGCGCAAAGGGGCGCCTGCCTTAGACATTCTGATTGCTGCCTGTGCGCGACATAATGAGAGTCGAAGTGGAACCGCCGATACCCACTTCCAGTTCCTCATGAAGCTCTGAGAAAGGCTCACTATTCGCATGCCGAACATTGACCTGCGGAATCCGCCTAACGAGATGCCCGACATCGTCGGCTACAAGCCGAGCAATCCCCTCGCGGCGAACTTTAAGCCCTACATCTCGCCCGGGACTCGGATGCGCGAGCTGACGCCGGTGCCGCTGATCGTCGGCACCCTGCTCGGGGTCATCTTCGGCGCTTCGTCGCTTTATCTTGTTCTCAAAGTTGGTCTTACGGTCAGCGCTTCGATTCCGGTGGCGGTCATCTCCATCACGCTTTTTCGGATCTTCTCGAAGATGGGAATGCGCGACGCCACGATTCTCGAGAACAACATCGTGCAGACCGCGGGCTCGGCCGGTGAATCGATCGCGTTCGGTCTCGGCGTGACGATGCCGGCGATCATGATCCTCGGGTTTGATCTCGAGATCACGCGGGTCATGCTCGTCGCCGTCCTTGGCGGATTGTTAGGCATTCTCATGATGATCCCGCTCCGGCGCGCGCTGATCGTCGATCAACACGGACTTTTAAAATATCCCGAAGGCACCGCCTGCGCGGAAGTGCTCAAGGCCGCCGCGTCGCGCGAAGGGATCGAGAATGAAAAAGCAGCCGGCGAGAACGCGGGCGGCGGCCTCACGATCTTCAGCGGGTTCGGGATTGGATTTATTTACTACACCGCCATGCAAGCCTTCAAAGCCTGGAAGGAAGTGCCGGAGAAAATTTTTGGCGCGCCCTTCAAGGCCGGCTCGATCTCGATGGAGCTTAATCCGGCATTGTTAGGCGTCGGTTATATCATCGGGCCGAGAATCGCTTCCATCATGTGCGGCGGCGGCGTGCTCGCCTATCTCGTGCTTATTCCCGCGATTAAATTTTTCGGAGAGTCGGCCACGGGAATCCTCGCGCCAGGCACGACCCCGATCAGCCAGATGGGTCCCGACGATATTCGCGAGGCTTACGTCCTTTACATCGGCGCTGGGGCGGTCGCGGCCGGCGGCATCATCAGCATGGTGCGCTCGCTGCCCCTCATCTGGCATGGCATGAAAAGCGGCTTCGCCGATCTTAAGAAAATGCGCGGAGTCGCCGGCGAACGGCCGCGAACCGACCAGGATCTGTCGATGAGGTTCGTTATTGGCGGCGTCATCGCGCTGCTCGCGGTGATCATGATCGCGCCGCAACTCCATCTGCAATGGAACTTGTTAGGCGCGCTCCTTATCGTGGTGATCGGTTTTCTTTTCGTCACCGTCTCGTCGCATCTGACGGGTGAGATCGGTTCCTCATCGTGCCCGACCTCGGGAATGACGGTGGCGACGCTGCTGCTCACCTGTCTGGTTTTCCTCATCGTCGGCTGGACCGGGCCGGCCTATTTCGTGACCGCGCTCTCGATCGGCGCGATCGTCTGCATCGCTTCGTCGAACGGCGGCACGACGTCGCAGGATTTGAAGACCGGCTTTCTCATCGGTTCGACGCCCAAGTTTCAGCAGATCGCGATCCTCACCGGCACCCTGGCTTCCGCGCTCGCGCTCGGCCCGATTCTGCTCGGCCTGAATGATTCCTACACGGTCTATGTGCCGCCGACGACCTTCCAAAAGATCGAAGCGGGTGCGACCCCGCCGCGCGTGCAGGCCGCGAACCTGCCGCCATTTCAAGGGAAGGTGAAACCGGACACGACCGGTCACTATCGCGTGCTGCACAACGCCAAAGGTGGCGTGAACTCAATCGTTCCCGGCCTCAGTGCGGGTGATTATCTCGTGAACGAGAAGGGCGAAGTCGTTTACAAACTCGAACAAAATTTCCCGCCCGATCTGCACGCGCCTGACGATGCCGAGCTCGGGCGGCCGGAACGAGTTAAAGGCGCGCAGGCCAATGTGGACCCGCAACTTTACCGTTCCTGGCAGCGGACCGATCCGAATGGCGGCGCGGCCCAGCGCTTCCTCGTCAATAACCAGGGCGAAGCGATCTATCTCGTCGATCCCGGGATTAACGGCACTCACAAGGTGCGTCCCGATGGTTCAACGGTCACGAAGTTCGATGCGCCGAAAGCGACGCTCATGTCCTACATCATCAAGGGCATTCTTGGGCACAAGCTGCCGTGGTCGCTGGTATTGTTAGGCGTGATGATCTCGATTGTTCTCGAGATGAGTGGCATTCCTTCTCTCGCCTTCGCAGTCGGGGTTTATCTGCCCCTCTCTTCTTCCACCCCCATTTTTGCCGGCGGGATGATCCGCTGGCTGGTCGATCGCTGGTTGCGCCGGCATAAATTCAAGGAGTACGACTTAACGCAGGACGAGCTGGTCGCGGAAGGGGACAAGAGCTCCGGGGTTCTGCTTGCTTCCGGTTACATCGCAGGCAGTGCGATCACCGGCATCGTGATTGCGCTCATGAACCTCGTTCCGAGTCTGGCGGCGATGAGCGATCGCATGACCGCATGGGCGACCGAGCACAATCCGCTTTTTGCCGGTCCGCATGCCGACCTCCTCGCGCTCGTCCCGTTCCTTATTCTATGTGTCTTTCTTTACCTGGTTGGTCGCGATGTGTTCCTCGCGCCGCGGGCGAAGGCTACGAGACAGCCTTAGTCGTGTTCATGACTTAGTCGTCGTCAGCGCCAGCGGCGGGATGGAAGTAATTCCAAGGAAAGGCGACACCCGGTTTCTGCGCCGCCCAGGCCGCGCGTGCGACGGTCGTGGGGTCGGCGCGATCCGGTGCGGACCAGTTCAGCCGCAGTGAGGCTTTCGCTAACTGTAAAGCCTTGCCGCGAGAAGCTGTCAGAGGCGGATTCAGCTGATCCAAAGGGACATTGTTAGGAAGGTGAGTGTAAGGATGTAAGTCGGATTTTGCGGTAAAGCATGCACTCAACGGCGTGGCTGTCCGATCGAACCGAGTCATGGCCGGCAATCCCAGAACCAAGCCAATCGTGCGAACAAACGAGGTATGATTATAGGGCTCACTTACGACCGCGCCGCGCCGCGTGTAAGGCGAAATGCAAAAAGAGATCGTTCGATGTCCATCAACGTGATCGAGCCCAAAGAGCGAATCATCTTCAACCACGAGGATGAGTGTGTCAGGCCAAAAGCGAGAACGGGAGATCCTCTCCACGATCCGGCCAAGAGCGAGGTCATTATCGGCCACGGAGGCCGCCGGTGTAGGCATCCCCGGCGCAGCGCCTGAGGTGTGATCACAGGGCAATAGCATGATGGAAAGCGCGGGCATCGCATTCTTTTGTTCAAAAGTCGCAAAGTCGGCCAGGAACTGGTCGGCCCTCCATTGATCAGAAATAGTTAAAGGAAAGCCCACGTAATTTGGACTAAGACAGGGGCGCAAAGCAGCATTATCCGTCGTCGCGGTGATCTGAAATTCACGATGACCCGACTTGTAATCGTCCCAAAGCTGTGACCAGGAGGGAGTCACTTTTTTGCCCGCTTCCGTGATCGCAGGTTTGTCAACGAACTCCCCATAGACGCGCACGCTCTTGCCGGCATGCATTGCCGCATTCCAGAGAAATCCGTTAGGCGAATAGGCGAGCGGGTCAGTTCCATTGAAAGGGTAGCTTCGCGCATAGGAGGCATAATTTTGCTCCATGTAGGCGTTGGCTATTGCCGACTCGACCCACTGATGGCCGTCGGCTGAGTTTGTCCCGCTCGTATAAGTGTTATCGAGCAGGACGAACTGGTGAGCGAGCGCGTGCTCGTTCGGAGTGACCTCTTCGCCAAAGGCGCAAAGCTTCTTATCGCCGTTGCCCTCTGCGATATCGCCGAAGTCGAGATCATAGCTGTGATTCTCCTTTATGATATAAACGACGTGCTTAAAGAGCGAAGGTTCGCCAACGCGCTCCGGCACCGGCACCGGAAGCTTGCCTGACCGAGGCCCAAGTTCCGGTGTATTCCAGTGATTATTCGCGGCTACTTCATCCGTTAGGTGGCCTAGGTCCCCGCGATCCTTTTCCGTGATGAACTGCACGATGCTGATGCTGCCGTTGACATGAAAGTCACCGTGGGCCACGAGCGGCGGTCCGCTCGAGACGGGAAAGGTGCCACTCGGAGTGCGTTCGCGCGCACCGAACCCTTTACTGCTCCCCACGAATAGCTTTCCAGCACGCTCGGCGATCGCGATGGGAAACCACGCGGTCGGAAGAAAACCTTTCAGGGTAAAGTCCGCCAGAGCTACGACCGCGACAGCGTTGCCGCCGCCACAAGTAACGTAAAGGGTTTTACCATCCTGGGAGAGCGCCAGGTCCGTGGGTAGCTGACCCAGACCCAAGTCTTGTTGCGGTCGCAGACTGAGACTCTGGCGCACCTCATGCCGGGCGACGTCAACAGCAGTAACGGTGTCTTCGTCTGAGTTAGCCACATAAAGAACGGTTCCATCATGGCTTAGAGCCATCCCCGTGGGTTGCCGCCCTTCATCCATTTCAGTCGTCGCAAAAGTCTTAGCATCGATAAAGGAGATGCTGCCGTGGAGGGCGGCGTCCGTTTTCGGATCAATTGATACTGCCGTGCCGGCGGATTTGCGCACGTTAGTATCACCATTTGCTGGATGTCGTCCGCCGCGATTAGCCACGAACACCATCTTATTATCGTGTGAAACCAGCACGCGGAAAGGCGCCACCCCTACCGGCACTGTCGCCATGACAGTTTCATTGGCGACATCAACTACCGTCACAACGTTTCTTTTGCTCAGAGCTATATAGAGACGCTGTCCGTCGGGTGAAACAGCCAGCCCGGTCACCTGAGGATCGCCGCTCTTCGGGGATGGCTTGGCGATGCGCTTAAGGAGATGCCTGGCCTGTGGGTCCGGGTGCAGCTCGGTTTCGCCTTCCGGGGAAACGGCTGGCTTATCGGCTTGTGGTTTATTACTTAGGTTGTCGACCACAAATGAAGTAATTGCCGTCCAGTCGTTCTTCGCTGTCTCGGAAATGTGATAAACCTGTCCTTTGTCACCCGAAGCAAACAGAGTCCGGCTATCTGGTGTCCAAGCCAACCCCAGCGGTCCAGCCGTCAACGCCAGGTGATCGATGAGTTTTCCTTCCGCCGAATAAAGGAGAAGAAGCCTGTTGGTTAGCACCGCCAGAGTTTTTCCATCGGGAGAGAGCTCGACGTCTTTCACCCGCGAACCTTCAATTTGCTCGACGTGCCCTATTGGCGTGATCGTCTGATTACTCGGGACGAGAGTGGCCCCATTGGGCTGTTCGCCCATCGTCAGGCGAGGCTTTGTAACGGCAGACGCACAACAAATTGTTAGTACGCCACTGACTGCGCTGGCCAAAGCGATCAAAGCCTTCATAGGTAAACCTCCTGAAACCCCCTCGATTTCCGACTCGTTGGAAGCATTGACCGCCTCGGAGGGAATTCGTTGAATTGAGACCCGGTTGAGGCGCAACCGGCAGGCGCCGACGATGGTGCGCGCTTCCCGCCGCTGTTCTCCGCGCGGTCGTCATATTTCATCTCCTGCTCAACGGCTTCTCCACCGTCTGGGTCGTCTCGAACCATGAAACGTTAAGCTTCGGCGGTGGTCCGATATCGCGCAATCCGGCCGATCATGCGATTGAGCACTGCCTCCCGCTCACAGCAAGCGCGAGTGCGGGGCCGAGACTACTCACCACCGGCGGCCTCGCGAACGGCAACGATGTGCCAAGCAATTTCCAGCATCAAAAACCTCAAACTCGTGGTCCGTTCGCCTGAGACGAATTCGCGACGCCGACGAGGCTAACGCCCCCTCCCGCCTAACGAGGCGGAAACTCAAATTCCGCTTTCTTCTTATCTTTGGAGAGCGTGAGGTAGGCGCTGAAGTTCGAGCCCCTTTTTGAGACGAAACCTTCGATCAGGCCGGTCTTCCCGAGTTCGACCAAACGCTCCACGTCCTCCGCCGAGATTTCTTTGCCGCACAAGTTGCGCTTCAGTTGAAACACAACCCGCGGGGAGCCGTCGGCCTGCGGCTTGGCAACCACAAACGCATCGTCGGTCTGATAGAGATCCCCATCGTGCGCTTTACTTTCGCTCAGCTTGACCGCTTTCGTCAGGTCGAGCGGGGCTTTTGGTTTACGCGGCGCGCTCTTGCCATTTTTCGCGGCCCCTTCGCGCGGCTTTCGCGGTGGAAATTCCCAACTGATTTTCGGTCCGTGCCTAACGAGGAAAGCATCGAAGGGCCGGCCTTTCTTAGAGGTAAATTTCTCGATCAGATCGGTCTTGCCGCGAGTCACGAGTTGGATCGCCTGCTCGCGGGTGATCTCTTTCTGGCACATGAGACGGCCGACTTTGAACGTCTCTTTCCACTCGCCTGCCTCCTTCTCGCGCAGGACGTAGTTGGTCGGGGCCTCGCAAAGTTCGGCGCCGGTCGCCGGATCGGTCCAGAACGGCTCGAGGGCGTTGACATCGACTTTGTTGCCGAAATCGAGCTCGGCCTTTTTCTGGCCGGGCTTTTTCTCGTCCTCGACGATCTTGATTTTTGACGGGAAACGATTGCCGGTTTTGGCCGAAACGAATCCATCGAGCGGGCCAATCTCGCCTTTCTCAACCAGCTCGCGCACTTCGGCTTCTTCGATTTTTCGGCCGCTCATCACCTTGTAGATGATCAGCGTTCCATCCTGCGATTTGAAGCCGCGCAAGGTTTCGAGCATCGGCTTGCCGTCGGTTGGCGAAATGATATCGGTCGTGCGCGAGGTCGATTCGTCCTCTTCGAAATTCTTCGTTCGTTCGACGATGCGCTTCGTCACGGTCACGATCTCGGCCATGAAATCGCGGCGCGGAAATTTGCCCTGCTCCATTTGGCGCAGCTTGTATTCCCACTCGCCCGTCATGTCCGGCTTCGTGAGCGCGTCGGCATGAACGGCGGCCAGAAATTGGAGGAGGGACTCGGCTTTCGTGGTTGGGGAAAGTTCGCGCTGATTACGCTCCAGGTATTTTTGGTAAATCAGGCCGTCGATGATGTCGGCGCGCGTGGCCGGCGTGCCGAGGCCGCGTTCTTTCATTGCCTCGGCCATTTCTTCGTCGTCGACGAGCTTGCCGGCGTGTTCCATCGCGGAAAGCAGCGTGGCTTCGCTGTAACGCGGCGGTGGTTTGGTGACTTCGGCGTGCAGCTCTGCGGAAAGCGTTTTGGCCTGCGCGTTGTCTTCACTCGTCAGGGCAGGAAGCGCCTTGGCGTCGGCCGATTCGTCAACCGTGCTCTTGCCGTAAACCGAGAGCCAGCCGGGCGCGGTCATTACTTTGCCCTCGGTCTTGAAGTCGTGCGTCTTCGCGACCCGGCTGAGGCGCGTCGTGACGTCGAATTCAGCCGCCGGAAAAAACGTCGCAACGAACCGGCGCGCGATCATGTCGTAAACCCGGATCTCCATTTCGTCGAGATTCGCTGCAGCGGTGCCGGTCGGGATGATCGCGAAGTGATCGGAGATTTGTGCGTTGTTAAAGATGCGTTTGTTCGGACGGACCCAACCGTTGTCGAGCACGGTCTGCGCGTGTTTGCCGAGGTCGCCGGGCAAATTGCCTAACGTCTGCTTGACGGTCGCGATGTAATCCTCGGGTAGCGCGCGGGAATCGGTGCGCGGATAGGTGATAACTTTGTGACGTTCGTAGAGCGCCTGCGCGATCTGCAGCGTCCGCTTAGCTGAAAGGCCGAAACGGCTGTTCGCTTCCCGTTGCAAAGTGGTGAGATCGTAGAGGCGGGGCGACGCCTGGCTCGACGACTTTTTCTCTTCGGAAACCGCGGCCATCGGCTGTCCCGCGCAGGCCGCGACGGCAGCTTCGGCGAGCGGCTTTTCCCAGAGACGATCGATCCGATCGTGCGCTTCGTTCTCGTCTTTCTTGAAATTCGGACGCTGATAAACGCCTTCGTAGGTTCCCTTCGCGATCTGGAATTGCGCCGTGACGCGCCAGAAGTCGCGCGGCTTAAAATTACGGATCTCCAGTTCGCGGTTGAAGACGATCGCAAGCGTCGGCGTTTGTACGCGACCAACGCTGGCGACGTTGCCGGCGCGGGAGCCGAAGATCCGTTTCGTGAGGGCACGCGTGCCGTTAATGCCGATGAGCCAATCGCTCTCGCTCCGGGAACGGGCAGCATCCGCGAGGCCGGCCATTTGCTCGCCGTCGCGCAACTTCTTGAATGCCTCGCGGATTCCTTCCGCCGTCATCGTCTGCATCCAGGCGCGTTTCACGGGAAGTTTCGACTTCGAAAGCTCGTAGAGATTGCGGAAGATCAGCTCGCCTTCGCGCCCGGCATCGCAGGCATTGACGACAACATCGATGTCTTTGCGGTGCAGCAGTTTTTTCAACTGCTCGTAACGGCTCTTCGAGTCGGCGATCGGCTTAAGTCCGAACTTTTCCGGGATGATCGGCAACGTCTCAAGCCGCCAGTAACCGTATTTCTTTTTGTCGATGTCCTCGGGCATCTCGAGTTCGACAACATGACCCACCGCCGACGAGATGACGTATTCGTCGTTCTCGTAGTGGTCGCCCTTTTTCGGGACCTTGCCGAGGGCGCCAGCGAGGTCGCCCGCGACACTTGGTTTCTCGGCGATGATGAGGGTCTTGGCCATGAGGGTTGCCAACTAGACAGCGTTCGCGCGCTTTGCAAGTCCAGCAGCACGAACCGCGCGCGCGGCGGGCATTTAGGAGATTTCGCGCAAGCAGCCAGCGATTGGCGGATGCGGCCGGGGCGTTCAGCCAGACGCGGCGGACACGAAGCCAGTGATTTCCCGGCCCGCGATCCCAGCTGCCGGGGTTAGGAGAGTTTTACGAAATATTTACCAGGAAGCTGTTTTACGAGACGTTTCAGCTCGAGACGGAGAAGGACCGAGGAGACAGTAGCGCTCGGTAGATCGGCGATCGTCGAGATCTGATCGATCGGGGTCTCGGTCGGATTGATTGCGTCGTAAACCCGGCGCTCTTCCTCGGACATTTCCGGCAAAGCCCGCGTCGGCTCAGCGGCGAACTTCTGCTGTTCCGGGAGGAGAATCTGGAGGTCGTCCAGAATGTCACCTGCTTCCATAACGAGTTTTGCGCCTTGCTGGATCAGTCGGTTTGACCCGTGCGCGGTCGGCGCATTGATGTGGCCGGGCACGGCATACACAGAACGACCTTGCTCGATCGCTTGCGAGGCCGTGATGAGTGCGCCGCTGTTTAATCCAGCCTCGACCACCAGGATGCCCTGGCTCCATCCACTGATGATCCGATTGCGCATCGGGAAAGTCTGGCGATCTGGCTCAACTTGCATGGAGAATTCCGAGACGATTGCTCCATTTCCCTCACGAATTTTCTCGGCGAGGGCGGCATTCTCCGGAGGATAAAGATGGAGCAGGCCCGAGCCAATGACCGCAACGGTGCGGCCTTTTGCAGCGAGCGCGCCTTGGTGTGCAGCGGTGTCGATACCCCGCGCGAGGCCGCTGATAATAGTCAATCCCGAGTAGGCGAGCTGGTAGGAAAGCTTCTTCGCGCATTCGGCGCCGTAATGACTCGTCCGCCGAGAACCGATCACGCCGATTGCATGTTGGTCGCGCTCCGTCAGCTCGCCCCAGACGTAGAGCACGATTGGCGGCGCGTGAATCTCGCGCAATTGCCGAGGATATTCCGGTAATTCGGCCGTGATGACGTCTGCGCCGAAATCAGCGATGCGCTTCAGTTCAGCGGGTAAATCGACCGTGCTTTCCCAGCCCGCAATCTGTTCGGCAACTTCATTGCCAATCCCGTCGATCGTGCGCAGCTCACCCCGTTTCGCGGAAAGAATCCGCTCCGGCGTTCCAAAGACCTCGAGCAGCTTGCGAAGCCGCACCGGCCCCATCTTTGGGACCATGTTGAGCGCAATGCAGGCTTCGGTGCTGTTCACTAGGTCGCAGGTCGATTGAGAAAACCAGGGGGCCGCAGTGATGGCGGCGGCGAAGTCCGGCACGGAGTAGAATGACGTGTGGCGCGGTGTTCAGCTTCTCCGGCCAAGTCTGCCGAGACCTGCAGCGCATCTTTGAAAGCGATGTCCAGAAGCACGTGCGTATCGATCAGGATTCTAAATCCTTGGCTCCCAGATTTTTCCGTGGAAGAAGTCAGCCGTGGATCATCAGGGTTGATTGCCGCATCTGGAACTTCCATAGCGATTTTTTGGCAAAAGGCTTCGCCCTTGATCCGCGAAATTGCTCCTCGGTTAAGTGCAGGAATAAGACGGTTTCCTTTTTGACCAAGTCCTCAGCCTGCGCGATCGCGTTGCAGTCGAAAGCGAGAGGGGACCCATCTTTCATGCACGTGCAAGGTGCCGCGCGCGTATCAGGCGTCGATTCCTAAAACGGAATCTCGTCGTCGTCCGGCTCGGGAGGAGGCGCATTTTTGGAGGGAGCGGAACTTCGGGAACTGCCGGAAGCACGACCGCGCGGTGGTTCTTCCATCTCGTCGAGCGTGGAGCCGCGACCGCCGCTGCCACCGCCCTCGCGGGCGCCGATGAGCTGCAGGCCTTCGCCGACCACTTTCAGCTTGCTCCGTTTTTGCCCGGAGGTTTTGTCATCCCAAGTATCGAGCTGGAGTCGGCCTTCGATGAAAACCGGGCGTCCCTTTTTTAGATACTCACCGGCAATCTCGGCGCTCCGACCCCAGAGCGTGACGTCGACAAAGGTCGTGTCCTCGCGTTTCTCACCGTTCTCGCCGGAGAAATAGCGATTGATCGCGAGACCGATGTCGCAGACCGCCGTGCCCTTCGGGGTGTAGCGCACTTCCGGGTCGCGCGTCAGGTTCCCCATGAGCATGACTTTGTTCAGATTGGCCATGCCGATTTTCTAGCGGAATTATTTCCCGGCCGTCGACTTGTTTTTCGCCGGCTCCGTCTTTTTCTCGCGCAGTTTCTGGTAATGCTGGCGGTAAACTTCCGGATCGAGCTTGAATTTCGACCGCAGTTTCGTGATCAGCTGCGAATCGGCGTGAAAGATAAAATTCACGAAGAAGCCTGCATCGAGCTCACCGGCCTGGTAGGAAAATTGCCGCTTATCCATCTTCTGGACCTGCTCGACTTTCGCGCCCTCTTTTTCGAATTCGGACTCGAGACGGTCCACGATATCTTTCACGGCATCTTCTTTGCCCTGCGTGTTGAGCACGATCAGAGCCTCGTAACGGTTGGTCATATTTCTGTGTTTTTGTTGAACTCATTCATCGCAGCATTTACTCCGTTGTCGATGGCGCAGTTCACCGCCGCCGCCGCCCGAATGAGTGTCTCATCGAGCTGCTTTTTTTCCTCTTCAAAAAACCTGCCGAGCACGTAATCCACCGCCCCTTTGGCCGGCGCGGCCCCGATTCCGACACGTAATCTTGGAAGTTCTTCGGTGCCGAAATGCTGGAAAATTGATTCGAGCCCGTTGTGACCGCCCGAGCTTCCGTTGGTGCGGATCCGGAGACGGCCAAGCGGGAGAGCAAGGTCGTCGATTACTACGAGGATTTGCGTGGGCGCAATTTTGTAGAAGCTCGCAACCGCGGAGAGCGGTCCGCCGCTGCGGTTCATGAAAGTCGCCGGCTTCACAAAGATCACATCACTTTTGGCCCACGCTGCGCCCCATTTCTCGGAGTAATCCCAAGGCAGCTTCCGATCCGCCATCAGCCGGTCGAGCACCATGAAACCCACATTATGGCGCGTGCGCTGGTATTCGCGGCCGGGGTTTCCGAGACCCGCGACGAGGCGGATCATCTTAGGTTCTTCGCTCACAAAAATTGCCATCCCGAGCGAAGCCGACGGATCCTCGTCGAGTTGCGGTGAAGCGACGTTTTTCAAAGCGCCGCCCACCATGCGAAAGAATTTCGTGACGGAGCTTCACAGAGGTGCCACGGGATCCCTCGACTGTGCTGCGTGGCGCTCGGGATGATTGCGACGTCGCTCGCGCAGCTCTGCGCAGCTACTTCTTCGCTTCCTTCGCTCCGCCAGCGGGCGCTTCCGGCTCTTCCTTCTTCGCCGTGATCACTTCCGGCGCGGCCGGCGCTTCCGCGGCCACGGTCGGCTCGGCTTCGACGGTCGGGGCGACCACCGAGAGCGCGGTCAGATCGGGCTGCACACGCGTCGTGACACCGTCGGGCAACGGCAGGTCGCGCACGTGAATCGAGTCGGCGATGTTTAGATGCGAAACGTCGACGGTAATCACGTCGGGCAGATCTTTCGGCAAACATTCGATCGCGAGCGAGCGAATGTTTTGCTCGAGAAGTCCGCCGAAAGTCTTGACGCCTTCCGGAATACCGACCGGCTCGATCGGCACATCAGCTTCAATCATCTGGTCCATCGAGATTGCGTGGAAATCCACGTGCAAAATGTCCCCGCCCAAGGGTGAGTGCTGCACTTCCTGGAGCAGCGCAGTCCGGCTGCCTTCGCCTTCTATCTCCAGTTCGATCAGGACGTTTTCGCCGGAGGCGTGACTCAGAATATTTGAAATATCGCGCCGGCCGACCTGCAGCGCCTGCGGCTCGGTCTTACCGCCGTAGATGACCGCCGGAATGGAGCCCCCGGCTTTGAGTTTGCGAACAGCGGAACGCCCGACCGCTGAGCGACGGGTTGCGGTGAGTTTTACTTGTTTGGCCATGGTAGCAGTAGTTGGTGCGCGCCCGTTACCCGATCTTGAAGAGCGACGAAACGGATTCATCGCAATGAATCCTTTTGATGCTTTCGCCAAGCAGCTCAGAGACAGAAAGCACCGTGGTGGTGAACCCTGCCACGGTGCGCACGGGCGTGCTGTTGGTGGTTATTAATTCCTTAATCTGGGACTTTTGCAACCGCCCAATCGCGACATCGGCGAGGACTGCGTGGGCCACGCCGGCGTAAACGTCGAGCGCGCCATTCTTCTTTAAAATCTCGGTGGCGGAAGTGAGCGTCCCTGCGGTTTCGGTCAGGTCATCGACCACCAGCACGTCGTGGCCATCCACTTCGCCGATCAAATATTGGGCCTCGGTCTCGGTCGCGCTCTTCCGCTGTTTAGCGACGATGGCGAGGTTGACTCCGAGCGCCTGAGAATAAGCGGACGCCATTTTCAATCCGCCTACATCGGGAGAAACCACCACGGTTTTCCGCTTAAGTTTCTCGCGCACATAACGAATCAGCACCGGCAGCGAATACAGATGATCGACCGGGATATCGAAAAATCCCTGCACCTGCTGGGCGTGCAGATCCATCGTGAGCACGCGGTTGACGCCCGCGGCGGTGAGCAGGTTCGCGACGAGCTTCGCCGTGATCGGCACCCGCGGTTTGTCTTTGCGATCCTGGCGCGCATAACCAAAAAACGGGATCACCGCCGTGATCCGATACGCGCTGGCCCGGCGCGCCGCATCGACCATGATGAGCAGCTCCATCAGGTGCTGATTCGTCGGCGGACAAGTCGGCTGGACGATGAAGACATCGCGGCCGCGAATGTTCTCGTCGATCTTGATGTAGGTCTCGCCATCGGGAAAGGACGAGATCGTAGCCGCGCCTAACGGGACTCCAATAAACTGGCAGATCTGCTGCGCGAGATCCTGATTCGCGGAACCGGAGAAAACTTTGAGTTCGGGTTGGGCAATGGCCATGGATCGAGGGCGGCAATGTTGCTGGCGCGCGGGACATTGGCAAAAAGAATCGCGGTGAAGGAAAAATAGCCGCGTCGATTTTAAAATCTGGTTTCCGGGAAGGACGGTCGGGCAGCGCACGCGTCTCGCGTGCTGGCGACGGCGTCTAGCCGCCGCGAACTTTTGCGAAAGAGAAAATTTCGCCGATCGATTCGCTTCCTGGAAAAAGTTCCTCGCGCTCAGACAACGCAATCAGGACTCGAGGCGAGTGCGCTAACCGACCAGGGACCTCAAGCCATTAGCCACCAAATGACACGCGCAGTTTGTTCTTTTTCTCCTCGCAATCGTCCTGCAAGCGCCGCAGCTCGATCGAAAGTTGCTTTTCCAAACTCGCCAGTTCCTCGAAATTCCCCTCTTCCCGGGCCGCTGCGATCTGGCCTTTCAGGAAAAGCTCCTTCTCAGCGATTCGCGCTTTGTAGGTCGAATCGATTTCGGCGACTTCCGCTTTTTGCGCATCGGTCAGCGCCACCGTTGGCGCGTTTTTTTCGAGGCGTTCCATCGCGAGTTCGTAGGCGGATTTCATGGCGAGGTCAGTCTGGACTTGCCTGTTGCACGCGGCAAGTTCCCCTTCCCGATGGTCGGCAAAATCCAACTCGTTAGCACCGATTTCGACGGCACGCTCGTCTGCCACGCAAGCGATCCGGTTTTCGATCGCGATTGCATGCGATTGATCGGCGATTTGCAAAAAGAAGGCACGATCTGGGCGATCAACACCGGTCGCTCAGTCGCGCTGCTCGAGGAAGGTCTGGAAGACTTCGCGTTTCCGTTTCCGCCTGATTTCATTCTCACGAACGAACGCGATGTCTTCCGTCCCACCGCGCGCGGCTGGGAACCCTACGGCGATTGGAACGCGCGCTGCGCGCAGGCGCATTTAGAGCTTTACGACAGCGCCGCGGCGATCCTCGCCGAGGTGGTTGATTATGTCGATCAGCAGACGAAAGCCCGCGTGATTTACGATGCGGAAACTCCCTCCGGCTTGATCGCTTCGAGCGAGGAAGAGATGGATCAGCTGACGCGATTCATCGATCGGGCGCGGGAGAAAACGCCGAAGTTCCATTACCAGCGGAACACCGTTTTTCTCCGTTTTTGCCATGCCGACTACCACAAGGGCTCGGCGCTCGCGGAGCTGGCGCGCCTAACGAAAACGCCGACGAGTGCGATCTTCGCGGCGGGAGATCATCATAATGATCTTTCCATGCTCGACGGCCGCTACGCGGCGATGCCGGCCTGTCCTGCGAACGCGATCGCGGAAGTGAAGGAAGCGGTGCGAAGCGCGGACGGCTGGGTGGCGGAGAAGGAAGCCGGTGCTGGTGTGCACGAGGCCCTTCAACATTTCCTCGGCTAACGCCACTGGTTGTCCTCCCGAGTCGGCGGAGCGACGCGAGGCTCTCCTTTCCGCGATGCAAGTCGAGCGTCCGCCTGAGAAATCCATTCATCCAGGCTGCGAAGCAACGCTTGGTTCCGCTTGACGCTGCGGCCTAACGAGGTGCCAGCTTCATCCGTTCGTCTTCCGCGAGCACTTCACCCAGCGGTTCCCAGCTCACCTCGCTGTCCATATCGTGGAACGCGTGCAGGTAAACCGCGACCGCTTCGGCCGGATATTTCGCAACCAGTTGATCGATCGCGTCCCGCAGTTTTTCCTTTGGCGGTGAATCGGGCAGTTCCTCAACGGTGCCGTCTTCGTCGCGCTTAATCCCGACGAAATCAAGGAAGTCGCAGAGCATCGTTTTCTGCGCACCAAGCAGCCAAGCCTGAAGCAGGTGGGCCGCAAGCGTGTCGCTGATCTTGCGGCTGAGCGCATGTTGCAGCCAGGCGGTCCGTTCGTTAGGCGGTTTCCGTTCGACAAAGACCGGGCGGAGCTTCCGCTGGTTGGCGAGGCCCTGAATCGCGGATTTCAGGATCGGCTTCTGCTCCGCTTGCAGATAGCGGAAAATTTCCGACGCGAGCGTCGGCGACATGTGCTGGAAAATTTCGTGGGACTTCATCGCTCGATTTCTCCGATCGCCGACGACAGAACATCGGGTCCGGCTCCGGCGCGACTGTTTTTCGTCGCGAAAACGTTCGTCATATAGGTGAGCAGGAGCACCCAGAAGACGAGCGCGAGACTGAAGAACGGAAACTGGAGCGCGAGCGGAAGCGAATAAATGATCGCCATCATCGGGATCCAGACGGCCCAGGTGGCGCAAAGGGTGGGGATGATTTTGTCGCGATAATGCGCCCAGCCTAACGACCGGCCTAACGATTCCCAGGAGAACCCGTTGTTTTTCCATTCGTAAGTGAGGACGCCGAAGGGAGCGGCGAAGAACGGATTGTAACCGAACTGGTCGACACAGATTTTGGCAAAGACGACTGGCATGGTAACAACATTGCCGAACCAGGCGGCTTCGCTGCGATAGAGGAGATCCACGAGCGTTCCATCGAGCGCCCAGATCGGGATGGTGAAGAGCAGGTTGCGCAGGTTTCTTTTCGTTAGGCGACCGCGCTGGAAAAACGCAACCACGAAGAGCTCCGGCACGATCGCGCCCGCCATCACTGCGGCGATGAGAACGAAGGGATAACCCACGCGAAGCTTGTAGTCGGCCAGCGTATCGAAAGTCGCCTTCACCGAAGCGCTCCAGTAATAGGCGACGAGCAAAGCGAGCATGAGCGCCTGAATGCAAAGCGCCGGCGCCAGATTGGCGCGCGCGGCTTCCCAGCCGAGGGCGAATGGGTTCGAGCGAGGCGCGGGTTTCAAGCGCGCGGCGTCAATCTTAGCTCTTCCGCTCAGAAAAGTTGCGGCTGATCGTCTTCCCGATTCGCCTCACCCATGATGCCCCGAATTTTCTCGAGCATGGCGCGGAAATCGTAGGGCTTTTGAATCGTATCGATCACCCCGGCTTTAAGAATTTCCGAGCGAAGGCTCGGCTCGAGATAACCGCTCGCGACGATGGCGCGCACGTTGGGTTTCAGCTCTTTCATCCGCATAAAAACATCGCGACCGCCGAGGCGCGGCAGGCCCAGGTCGCAGAGGACGAGACCGATTTCCTCGGCGTGCTCGGCAAACATCTCGACCGCTTCCATGCCATCTTTTGCAGCGATCACGCGATAGCCATCGCTCTCCAGCATCATGACACCGAGGCCGCGCAACATTTCCTCGTCCTCGACCATCATGATGGTGCGACCACGTTCGTTAGGCCGGGGAAGAGTAGTTTCGTCCGGGCTGCTGGTATTTTCCGCGGCTTGTTCGAGCGGGAGAAAAATGCTGAAGGTCGTGCCCTGTCCCGGTTCGCTGTCCGCCTGCACGAAACCGCGGTGATTATTGACCACCCCATACACAACCGACAGTCCAAGACCGGTGCCTTTGCCGCGCTCTTTCGTGGTGTAGAACGGCTCAAAAATGTGCGGCTTCACTTCTTTGCTGATGCCGGTGCCGTTGTCGCTCACACAGATGCAGACATAGCGGTCAGCGACCACTCCGGTGAACGTATCGCTCAGCTCCGTGCCGCTCTTGATTCCGCTCTGGAGATTGATCGTTCCGCCCTTCGGCATCGCGTCGCGGGCGTTAACGCAGAGGTTCAAGAGCACCTGGTGGATCTGGCTGCGATCGCCTTTCACCATCGGCAAATTCGGATGCAAATTGAGAGCGAAGTCGATCGTCTTCGGGAAAGTCGCCCCGAGCATCTTCTCCATCTCCCGGAGAAGCGCGTTGAGATCGAGCGGCGCAAACTGTGCCTCGGTCTGCCGGGCGGAGGTGAGGAGCTGCTGCACGAGCGCCGCCCCGCGCTCGACGGCTTCGCGAATTACGCGGAGCGCATCCGCGACGTCGTCGGGATGACCTTGCGCATCCTCAACCCGCGTCGTGTAACCGAGAATGATCGCGAGGATGTTGTTAAAGTCGTGAGCGATGCCGCCGGCCATCGTGCCCAAGCCTTCCATCTTCTGCGCCTGGATGAGTTGGTGTTCGAGTCGCTTTCGCTTGGTATCGTTAAAGAGATAGCCTTTCAGCTCGATTAA
>JAICMR010000002.1 GCA_025929155.1 Chthoniobacterales bacterium
ACGCCGACCCGTCCGAGCCCGTCGATCACTTCCCGCGGAATATCCGCGTTGCGATCGATTGCTTCGGCATCGAGGTGCGCGTCGAGAAATTCCCTCACTTCGGTGATCGCGCGATCCAACTGCGCCTGCTGCGCATCGGAAATTCTCGGGTAAGGCATCGCCCAATCGGAAATGAAATCTCCGAGGAAAAGACCTTTGGCAAAGCCGAGCTCCTGTTTACCGGTGAAGAGGAGCTCTTCGGCCTGTTTGATTTCTTGCTGACGCTGAATTTCGGTTTCGGTGAGTGCCATAAAAATAAAAAAGCTTCCGCGCGGCGGATGGTTAAACGTAAGAGTCATATTCTCGACGCGACGGGGGGTTGCCGCAAATTCAGGTTCCGGGTGACGCGGCTTCGTCGATTGTTACGCGGCGGATCATGACGGGACGAATGGCATCATATCTTCCGTCGTCGTAGGTGACAAAAGACGACGCGCTTGCCGGTCGCCGTCAGAGAAGCATGATCCGCAGGTGTGCAGCTCCGCCATCAACTGTGAGGATCGTGTAGGGCACGAAAGGGCACAGCGATTAACTCACAGATGTCCGGGACCACGAGAGAGATCAAATGCGGTGCCGAAGGTCGGCAAACAGCCGGCTGGTTATCACTAATGCATCAGCTGCAACCCTGGCTCGTGCCGCACTCGGTGCAAACTCCACATGCTCCCGCGCGAATCACCTTGTCGCTTCCGCAATGCGAGCAGGTCGTCTCCATAAACATGCTCCCGAGCGCTTCCGAGACGCGTTCGGCGTGGGTGCGACCGTGGCCGTTGCTTGGGTTGCCCTCGTTAGGCGCGTGATTGGTGATCACATCAATCAGCTCCCGCTCGCCGGTTCGCGAGAGGTCCGACACCGGCCGGTTGACCGCTTTTTTCTCCATGTCCGCGATCTCTTTCATCGGCAACTCCGGATGGGTCCGATTCGGCGAGGTGGCTTCCTTGTAGCCCTTGATGAATTGGCAGCCGAGCCAGCGGAAGACATAATCGGTGATGCTGCTGGCGTTGCGGATATCGGGATTTTTCGTGAAGCCGCTCGGCTCGAAACGCTGGTAGGCAAACTTTTTGACTAACGACTCGAGCGGCACGCCGTATTGGAGCGCCATCGAAGTGAGCGTAGCGACGGTATCCATGAGGCCGCCGATCGTGCTGCCTTCTTTCGACATCTGAATGAAGAGCTCGCCCGGCTGGCCATCCTCGTAAAGGCCGACGGTGATGTAGCCTTCATGGCCCGCGATCTCAAATTTATGCGTGAGCGACATGCGCGTGTCGCTCATGCGATGGCGCGTTGGTTGATCGACCTGGCCGCGGAGTTCCGCAATCTCGTGGTCGAGCGCCACAATCCGCGCCGCTAGGGTTTCCCGATCCGCGTCAGGATCGGCTGCGGCGGCTTCGTCGAGTGCGCCCATGTCTTTCGTCTTGCGCGTGTTCAAGGGCGCGGAACGTTTTGAACCGTCGCGGTAAATCGCGATGGCTTTGAGGCCGAGTTTCCACCCTTCGATGTAAGTGTTCATGATTTCCTCGACGGTGGCTTTCTCGGGGAGATTGACGGTTTTGGAGATCGCGCCGCTCAGGAACGGCTGCGCGGCAGCCATCATCCGAAGGTGCCCCATGTAACCTAACGAGCGCTCGCCGCGATGCGCTTTGAAGGCGCAGTCGAAGATCGGCAGGTGCTCCGGTTTCAACCCCGAGGCAATGGTCGAACCATCCGAATCCCGCACATCTTCAATCGTATCGAAAGCGTCGATGTGCGCGATGATGTTGCCGATCTGCTCGCAGCTGTAGCCAAGTTTCTCAAGCGCTGGGCAAACGGTTTGGTTAACGATTTTTAACATGCCGCCGCCGGCCAGCAGCTTGTATTTCACGAGCGCGATGTCGGGCTCGATCCCGGTCGTGTCGCAATCCATCAGGAAGCTGATCGTCCCAGTCGGCGCGAGCACGGTGACCTGCGCGTTGCGGTAACCGTGTTGCTTTCCGAGTTCCGCGGCGCCGTCCCAAACTTTCCCGGCTTCCTCTTTCAAATAACCAAACTCGTCATTCGCCTGAATCCCCGCGACGGCGGCCCGATGTTGCTCGATTACGTCGAGCATGGAGGCGACGTTGTCTTTCGCGACCGGCTTGGGAACGCCACTCGCGCGAGCTTCTTTGTAGCCCGGAAACGGTCCCATCGCCTGCGCCATCCGTGCGCTCTCCGCATAGGCCTCGCCGGTCATGATCGCCGTGATCGCTCCGCAAATCGCGCGGCCTTCGACGCTGTCGTAACCGTAGCCGTAGCTCATGATCAGCGAACCGAGGTTCGCGTACCCGAGCCCGAGCGTGCGGAAAATGTGCGAGTTTTCCGCGATTTCCTTGATCGGATAACTGGCGTTATCGACGATGATTTCCTGCGCGGTGATGAAGAGGCGAACCGCGGCTTTGAATCGCTCGACGTCGAACTTGCCGTCGGCGCTCTTGAACTTCATCAGGTTCAATGACGCGAGATTACACGCGGTGTTATCCAGAAAAAGATATTCGCTGCAGGGGTTGGTGGAGTTCTGCCGTCCGGTTCCTTTGCAGGTGTGCCACTTGTGAATCGTGGTGTCGAACTGCATCCCGGGATCGCCGCAAACGTGCGTGCCTTCCGCGATTTTTTTGAGCAGCGCGCGCGCCTCCTTGCGCTCGCAGGGCGAGCCGTCGCGCACCCGGCGCGTCCACCAATCGCGGTCTTCGATCGCCGCGTTCATGAACTCGTCGCTCACCCGAACGCTCAGGTTTTCGTTCTGATACATGACGCTGCCGTAGGCATCGCCGTTGTAACTGCCGTCGTAACCCTGCTCGATCAACGCCCAGGCTTTTCGCTCTTCGCTCTGCTTCGCATTGATGAATTCCTCGATGTCAGGGTGCCAATCCTTGAGCGTGTTCATCTTCGCCGCGCGGCGCGTCTTGCCGCCGCTCTTCACGACATTGGCGACCTGGTCATAGACTTTCAGGAATGAAAGCGGCCCGCTCGGTTTGCCGCCGCCGCTCAATTTCTCGCGGGTGCTCCGGAGCGACGAAAGATCGGTGCCCGTGCCGCTGCCGTATTTGAAGAGCATCGCTTCGCTCATCGCCAGCCGCATGATGTCTTCCATCGTGTCGTCAACCGATTGAATGAAGCAGGCGCTGCCTTGCGGATATTCGTATTGCGTCGCGGCCCGCTCCGCTTCACCCGTCTCGCGATTGTAAAAATAATTGCCCGCGCCCGCGTCTTTTCCGACGCCGTATTGGTGATACAGCCCGACGTTAAACCAGACCGGCGAATTGAACGCGCCGTGTTGATGCAGGCAGAGCCAGGTCAGATCGTTGTAAAAGATCTCAGCCGTCTTGGCATCGGCGAAATATCCATCGGCGACACCGCAATCGGTGATCGTCCGCGTGACCCGATGGATCAGTTGCCGGACGGAAGTCTCACGACCGCCTTTGTAGGGATCGGTGCCGTTGGAGATGTCGCCGTAAAAATATTTCGACACTGCGATCTTGGTCGCCAGCGGGCTCCAGCTTTTCGGCACCTCGATATCTTCCTGTTTAAAGATCACCTTGCCGCCGTCGTCGGTGATTTCCGCCGTGCGCCGGTCCCATTCCACCTCGTCGAACGGCGAGACGCCCGGATTGCTGAAGACGCGCTCGAAACGCAAACCGCGCGGCTTCTTGTTTTTGGCTTTGCGGCGGCGGGCGAGAGATTTGCGTTCCTGAGCGAGCGTGGCGGGTTGGAGACCGGGTTTGAGTTGGATCATTGGGCGAGGCGGGTTAAGGATTGTGAATAGCGGTGAGTTCGCCTCTGAAACTTCCCGTGAATATCGTGTGAACAGAGCCTAACAACACGATATTGGGGAGCGGCTTCAGCGGGACCCCAACATAACGGTCCGCAACGGACCATCGGCAAGCATAAAATTCGACTTTTTTCGAGGCTCGTTTTCCCTCTCGACCTAACGAAAAATCGCGCCCAAAACCCGCGGATTTCTCGCCAAACAGGCTGAAGAAGTTGTCGTCTCGAGCGGAGTCCCGCGCACGTCGGATGAAGTCGAAGGATCTTGGAAAGCTGTAACTTTTGTTCACTGGATTCCTCAACTCCGCTCCGTTAGCTCGACGTGACGCGCTGACGCCCACACCAGACTGCGATTCGAGGATTGCAAAAAGGACGCGCCCTTGGATAATTGCACCTTTCGTAACGGAAGGGTGGCTGAGCCCGGTTTAAGGCACTCGACTCGAAATCGAACGTGGGGTAAAACTCACCGTGGGTTCGAATCCCACCCCTTCCGCCACTCCTTCCCTCGGGCCTTTTTCCTGGCGAAGTTTTTGCTCACACGTTCGGGCCCTGGCGAACTTGCGCTCGTCAGACCCTGATCTTTGGTCCTGCACTTCCACTTACACTTGCATTCTGCCGCCGGCGGAACCCGGCGCCATTTGTGTTGTGGAATTGGAGGACAACGCGGAACCTCCTAACTGCCGCAGAAGCTCTTTCTCTGAAGGCACGTCAGTAGCTGATCCTCGCGCCAGCGCGGTTGGACTCGTCAGGCGCTCTGCACCAGCCGGCGCACCAGATCTTCCACGGTCACGATCCCCGTGAGCTGCCGGCGCGCATCAACGACCGCGGCGAGCGTGAGCCGCGCTGCGCGCAGGCGCCGGATGATCCGGTAGGCCGATTCGTTTTCCGCCGCGGTGACGATCCGGCGGGTGTAATCGCGGAGCGCGCGGTGTGGTCGCGGGTCGAGCAAAATGTCGAACACATTCACGAGACCAAGAGCCCGCCCATTTTCGGAAATGACGGGGACGCGATCGACCTCCGTTTGCGCGCTGAGCCGCAGCAAATCTGGCAGCGGCGTTTCCGGACCCACCGAGACCACGTCGCGCAGCGGGCGCATCACGTCAGCCACTTTCACGGTGCGAAAATCGACCACGTTGTGGATCATCGCGCGCTCCGCGGAAGTAAGTGATCCCTGGAGTTCGCCTTCGACCGTGAGCTGCTTCAAATCTTCGCGAGCGGCAAAGATCCGCGGCTTCGTTTCCTTGCGCGGCAGGCAAAGTCCACCGAGGCGCGCGCCGAGTTCGATGAAGGGCGAGAAAAGTCGGGACGTAAATTCGAGCAGGCCGGTGAGCGCGGCCAAGGCGCGATATGGGAAGCGGCGGAAGAGCGACTTCGGCAGCACGCCGAGCATGAAGAGGTAGATCGGGCCAGCGAGGAGGAGCGCGACCAGATAACCCCAAGCGCCTAACGAGGCCACGAGCCGCCGGGTCAGCACGAGCAGGCCCGCGATGTCGGCCAGATTCGTCACCAGCAGGATGGTGACGAGAAGCCGCTCCGGCTTTTTCAGAAGCCGATGCAGCAGCATGGCCGAGTGGTTCCGCAACTTCACCTGATGGCGCAGGCGCACCTGGTCGAGAGAGAGAAGCCCAGCCTCAATCCCGGAAAAAACGAATGAGAGCATCCAGAAAAACGCGATCAGAAACCAGGCGCTCATGGTTCGAGAATCTCCGCGTCCTCCGGATTCTCCTCGGCGTGTGCGGCGGTTTTCTCGAGGAGCACTTCCTCGATGCGTTTCCGGCTCACGTGCTGGATGGTGAAGATGACTCGCGGCGTTTCCAACTTCGTCCCCGCTTTGGGCAGGTAACCGAGCCGGTTGAAAAGGTAACCGCCGATGGTGTCAATCCCGTCGGCTTCGAGATCGAAACCGAGATACTCCGTGAGGTCGTCGAGCCGCGCGTTGCCGCTCGCGAGAATCCGCCCTTCCTCGAGCGGCTCAATGTAAAGATCGGCGTCGCCCAGCGGTGCCGCGTCGCTGATGATCTCTTCGATGATATCAGCGAGCGTGATGATTCCCTCGGTGCCGCCAAATTCATCCACCACGATGGCGAGACCCTGCGGCCGGGCGAGGAAACTTCGGAGCAAATCCGCCGCCGCCATCGTCTCGGGCACATACGACGGCGGGATCAACGTCTCGGGGTACGGCCGCGACGGATCGAGCAGAAAACGCTTCACGTCCACAATACCGACGACGTTGTCCGGCGTTTCAGCGTACACCGGCACGCGCCGATGCCGTCGCTCCCGAAAAAGCGCGATTGCTTCCTCGTTAGGCAAATCGTCCGGCACGGCGAACGTATCGACTCGCGGCGTCATGCAATCCTTGGCTGTCTTATCGCCGAGCTTGATGATTTCTTGGATCATTTCCCCCTCGGCCTGCTGCAGAGTGCCTTCTTCCTCGCCCATTTCGACGAGCGTCTCGAGCTCTTCGTCGCTCATTTTTCGCCGCACCCGTAGCGAGGGCGGCGTCAGGCGATCGACCATGCCGGTACTGACATTTTCGAGCGCGCTGCCGACGCGGTCGAGAAACGGCATCAACACCTTGAGAGTGAAAACTCCGAGCTTCGAAAGCCGATACGGCGTCGAGAGCGCAAGGAGTTTCGGAATTAAATCGCAAAGCAGAACGATGACGGCGAAAATTGCGAGCGCCGCGAGCCACTCTGGGATGCGCCCGGCAATTGGGCCTTCCCAAATCAGGATCAGGCACAGAATCACGAGCGGCACATTCATGAGCGCGCCGCCGAGAAGGAGAACGTTGAGAACGCGGCGCGGGCTGTCGCGGAAAAGCGCGAGGAAATCGGTCAGCGAGGGATGCTGCTCGTGCAACCGCTGGATCTGGTGGCTTTTGAGCGAGAAAAGCGCCGTCTCCAGTCCCGAAAAAAGTGCCGAGCAAAAGACCAGGACAACGATCGCACCGACAAGAATCGCGGTGGTAACTGCAGTCATCCGCCGACTGTGGCCCGGCGTGAGCGCGAGCCCTCCGGTGCAAAAACTCTGCGTGCTCGGTTGCCGGTCATCTCTGCGGAAACGAGATTAAGCTCTCCGTGAACAAAGACCAAAGAATTTCCCGGCTCGTCGAGGAGCTGAGCGGTGCGCCCGCAGGAAGCGGGAATGGTGAAATCGCGGAGCATCCCTGCTACGCAGCCTTCTTTCTTTGCTGGAACGCGCAGCGTTACTACGAAGCGCATGACGTGCTCGAACACCTCTGGCTGCGCACGGAGAATGAGGACGCGAATTATTTCAAAGGCCTGATCCAGGCGGCTGGTGGCTTTGTGCATTTGCAGAAACAATTTGAGCGACCGACGCATCCGAAAGATGGGCGCCGGATGTTTCCGGCAGTGCGTCTGTTCCGGCTCGCCGAGAGAAACCTGCGGCCCTACGCGCCGGTGCGGCATCGCTTCGACATCGATAAATTTCTCTCTCTTTTGAACCGGCAAGTGAACGCGATCGTTGGTTCGGATCATCAGCGCAATCCATGGAGTCCCGAGGTCGCGCCGAAGATTGCGCTCAACACCTCGGCCCGGTAAATTTGCCCGGCGCATCCCGCACAGTGGCTGCAAGGCAAATTCGAGGAAATCCTTCGACTGCGTTGCGTTCGCTTCGCTCTCTCTTCACTCCGCTCAGGAGGACCGCAATTTCGCTCCGCGCTCTTCAGATCCTCCGGAGCGAGGCCTCTGCGCCCTTGCGTCTCTGCGGTTAATCTTTCAGCAGTTCCCTCGGCGCGCCGCGCCCAGTTATTTTCCCCCGCTCGATCAGCAACACCTCGTCGCACAACGCGATCGCTTCCGCGCGATCGTGGGTCACGTAAAGCATTGGAAGATCGAATTCGTTAGGCAACTCCCGCAGCTGCTCGAGAATCGGGTCGCGCAACTCTCGGTCGAGACCGGTCAGCGGCTCATCGAGCAGCAAGAGCCGCGGCTCCGAAAGCAGCGCGCGTCCAAGCGTGACGCGCTGCCGTTCACCACGGGACAGTTGCCGCACATCGCGCGCCAGAAGTGAGGCGATCGCGAGGAACTGCGTCACCCGCTCGAGCGAAAACCGCGGGTTCTGCGCCTCCGCCCGTCGTCCGTAAAGGAGGTTGCGCCGCACGTCGAGGTTTGGGAAAAGCGAGTCATCCTGCGGCACGTAGCCGATTCGCCGCCGTCGCACCGGGAGATCGTGGAAGCTGGTGCCGTTAAATCGAATCTCGTGGCACGTGGCCTCACGCAAGCCGGCGATCGTCTCAAGGAGCGAAGTTTTTCCCGCACCTGACGGCCCGAAAATTCCGGTCCGGTCCGCCGTCAGCTCGAGATCGACTTCGAGGTCGAACCCGGAAAGGGGCAGTCGAATTTTGCCTAACGATAAGTTCATCGCGCCTCCCGTTTCCGGAGCAGCCATTCCGCGCTGAAAACGGCGCCGAACGCAATCACGACGCAGACGAGCAACAAGCGGTAAGCGGTCGCGTCGTGACCGAGCTGCACCGCTTCGTAAATCCGGAGGGAGAGCGTCTGCGTCTCGCCCGGAATATTTCCCGCGAGCAGGATCGTCGCGCCGAATTCCCCGACCGCGCGCGCGAACGCGAGCAAAACCCCTCCGCAAATCGCGCGCCCGGCCAACGGGAGCGAGATCGTCCAGAAGACGCGCCATTCACCGGCGCCAAGGGTGCGCGCCATTTGTTCGTAGCGTCGATTGACTTCTTGAAAGCCGACGCGGGCGGCGCGCACGAGGAGCGGGAACGACATCACGGCGGCAGCAATCACCACCGCCCGCCAGGTAAAAACGATGTCGAGATGGAACACGCGATGGAGCCAACCGCCTAACGAACCACGCCGCCCAAGGAGCTTGAGCAAAATGAGACCGGTCGCGACCGGCGGCATCACGAGTGGCAGCGTGACGATCGTTTCGACGACTGATTTTCCAAACCACCGCGGCCGCGCGAGAAGCCAGGCGACGCCGAGGCCGAAGGGCAGAATCAGGAGGGTACTGCCCGCGCAAGCCACGAGCGTGAACCGCACCGCCTGCCATTCGTCGGGTTGCACCGGCGAATCTTCCGCAGAGCGCGTCGTGAGCACAAGCCGTCTTCCCATCAACTCCTGCTCCTGCTCCTAATCACTTTGCAGTGAATTGGCAGCAGGAGTTGTTTGGTGGGGTAGCCAGCAGCCCGCTGCGTCATCCAACGAAGCGGGAGGCCAAGTGGAGGGCTCTGTTGGGCTTCTTGGCGGCTCCGTCTGAAAAGATCGTGCAACGGGAACTTTAATGAAACTTCAAGGGATCCCTCGGCTGCGCTGCCTCCGATCGGGATACATCGCGCGTATGCCGATTCGCCCTTAAGCTGCGCCGTGACTCCAAGACCCACTCCCACCGCCAAAATTCAGCCCGCGCAATCGGCGCACGCGAACCGGCTCATCGGCGAGAAATCGCCTTACCTTCTCCAGCACGCGCACAACCCGGTTGATTGGTATCCGTGGGGCGAGGAAGCTTTCGCCAAGGCGCGGAACGAGAATAAACCGATCTTCCTCTCGATCGGTTATTCCACCTGTCATTGGTGCCACGTCATGGAGCGCGAGGAGTTCGAAAAACCGGACGTCGCCGCCGTGATGAACGCAGGCTTCGTGAACATCAAAGTCGATCGCGAAGAGCGTCCGGACGTCGATCGGGTTTACATGGCATTCGTCCAGGCGACCACGGGCGGCGGCGGCTGGCCGATGAGCGTGTGGCTTACGCCAGAGCTGAAGCCGTTCGTCGGCGGCACTTATTTCCCGCCAGAAGATCGCTACGGCCAGCCCGGCTTCACCAAAGTGCTCAAGCGCATCGCGGAGGCGTGGGAAAAAGATCAGGGCAAAATCGTTGAGAGCGGCGACCAGATCGTGGCCGCCCTCGCCAAGGCCAGCGCATCCCCGCCTGACGAGACGGCCAGGCCTAACGAAAAGATTCTCACCACCGCGGCCGATCAGCTTTCGCATCAGTTCGACCAGGCCGAGGGCGGCTTCGGCGGCGCGCCGAAGTTCCCGCGGCCGGTCACGCTGAATTTCCTCTTCCACAGATCCGCGCGCGCAGGCGCCAATTCCGATGCTGGTCAGCAGGCGCTCATGATGAGCCTGTTCACGCTCCGCAAAATGGCTGCGGGCGGCATGCATGATCAGCTCGGCGGCGGTTTCCATCGGTATTCCGTGGACGCGCTCTGGCGCGTCCCGCACTTCGAGAAAATGCTTTACGACCAGGCGCAGCTCGCGAGCGCTTATGTGACGGCCTTTCAAATCACTCGCGAGCCGGCTTTTGAGAAAGTGGCCCGCGACACGCTCGATTATGTGCGCCGCGACCTGTCTTCACCCGAGGGCGGGTTTTATTCCGCCGAAGACGCCGATAGTCTGCCCAACGAAGCGTCGATCGAGAAAAAGGAAGGCGCTTTCTACGTCTGGACGAAAGAAGAGATCGACGAGGTGCTCGGCACTCCGGCGGCCGCGATTTTCAACTTTCGATACGGAGTCGAAGCGCGCGGCAACACGCCGGAAGGAAGCGATCCGCACAGTGAACTCCGGAATCAAAATGTGCTCTTCGTGCAGCATTCACTCGCGGAAACGGCGAAGCATTTCGAGCTGAACGAAGAGGAAATCGCGGAGTCGTTAGGCCAGAGCTCAATGCAGCTTCTCGCGATCCGCCAAAAACGGCCGCGTCCGCATCTCGACGACAAGATCATCACCGCATGGAACGGCCTGATGATTTCCGCTTACGCGCGCGCCGCGCAGGTCTTCGGCGATGGTCAGTTCCTGACCGCGGCCACGAAAGCGGCCGGGTTTCTCAGGCAGAAACTTTATCGTGAGTCCGAGCAGACGCTGCTGCGCAGCTATCGCGGCGGGCCGGCGGAGATTCTGGGCTTCGCGGATGATTATGCGTTCTACATCCAGAGTCTGATCGATCTCTATGAGGCGTCGTTCGACGTGCAATGGCTTCGGCTGGCCGAGCAATTGCAGGCGACGCAGGACCGGCTTTTCTGGGATGAAACGAACGGCGGCTATTTCACCAGCACGGGGAAGGACGCGAGCATTTTGCTGCGGATGAAGGAGGATAACGACAACGCCGAACCCGCTCCGAGTTCGGTCGCGGCGCTCAATCTCTTCCGGCTCGCGCAGATCCGCAACGCGCCGGAAATGCGCGAGCGCGCCGAGGAAACGATCGCGGCTTTCGGGAGAGCTTTGCAGCACTACCCGACGGCGCTTCCGCAACTGCTCGTCGCCTTGGATTTTGGCCTAACGAAACCACGACAGATCATCATCGCCGGCCGAAGCGATGGCGCCGACACGCGCGCGCTCCTTGCGGAAGTGCGCCAGCACTACCTCCCCGACACGATCGTGCTCTTGGCGGACGGCTCGGAAGGCCAGCAGTATCTCCAGGAAAAGCTCGAAGAGATTCGCGAGATGAAGCCGGGCGCAGGAAAAGCCGCAGCGTATGTCTGCGAGAATTTCACCTGCCACTCGCCGGTCACATCGCCGGAAGAATTAGCCAAGTTGCTCCCAAAATAGCGGAACGCTCGCGCTCTGCGCGCGATGCCATCGTTTCCGTGCAGCGCACTCGTCTCGAGTGCTGGCGACGGTGTCTCACCGTCGCGAACCTGGCTACGGCCACCGTTTCCATCTGACGCTGACCCGCATGGAAAAGTTCGCCGTCCTCGAACAGCGCGACCAGCACGCGAGACGCGTGGGCTACCCGAGCACCGGCATTCAAAATCAAGTCCGACTTCTCGTCAGGCCCCATTTCCAGTCACTCGTTCGACCGGTGGCGGCGTTGCCGGCCGCCGCCGCTTCAGCCGCATCCAGTTATTCCAGGTTTTTCGCATGGTGTCCTTCGGTGTCAGGTATTGCTGGTTAAGTTCGTTGTTTTTCACGATTTGGGCCAAAATTCCGCCTAACGAGAAGTCTTCGGTGTTCAAAATCGTGTAGGCCGTTCCGATCGCCGAGTGATGATGCGAATCGCTCCCCGCAGTCATCGGCAGGCCGCGCATCTGGGCATACTTGAAGGCGTAGCTGTTGTAGCGCCGTAAAGTGGTCGCCGCGTTGAAGACTTCGAGCGCGTCGATCGACAGGTTTTGCAAAGTCGAAAACCGAATTCCGGCCCGGAACAAATCATAGGGATGCGGCGGAATCGCCAGCCCGCCGCGCTCGTGAATCAGCTCGCAAACCTCTCGCGCCGGTCGCCCTTTCAGATACGGCAGCGATGCACCGATCGAGAGCAAGTGGCCTTCCGCGGTCGTGACCTCGACCCCAGGAATGATGAGGAACCCATCCACCGGCTCCCCATCCTCGCGGATCAGGCCTTTGGCGCGCAGATAATCGACGCCGTCGTTCGTGTTGTGATCGGTCAGCGCAAAACCATCGAGGCCCTTGGCGCGCGCCGACGCGATGTTTTCTTCCGGACTGGAAACGCCGTCGCCGGAAAAGAACGAGTGCGTGTGCAGGTCGATCTTGAAGGGCATTGTCAGGAGGCTAGTTTGCGCGCCGGGAAATGGAAAGAGTCGGTTTCAAGGAATGGGCGCTAGTCTGCGCGGCGCTTGGCGACGGCCGCCAGAGCGTCATCATCCGGAAAGGCGGGATCGCGGAAGGCCGCGCCGGCTTTCAGTTCCGGCATCGGGAGTTCTTCCTTTTCCCGACATTTTTTCACGAGCAGCTTAGCCGGACCCGGCTAACGGATGCGGTTTTGCCGGAGCAATTAACTAACGAGGTCGAGATCCGCTTCTACACAAAGATCGAGGAGACACGAGAGGTCGATGATTGGGAAAAGGCTTGCGCACTCGAGCCGCTGCACGTGCTGAACGAAAGCGTGGTGCGTGAGCGGTTCGACTACGGCGATGCGCCGGGCGTGCAGGTCGCTTTCGTGCGGGTGTTCCGAGTTGCACCGGCCTGGCGGTTCCCGGAGTCGCCGCGCTATCGCGGGTGCCGGTCGTGGATCGAGTTGCCGGAGCCGTCGGTCGATTCCCATCTCGATCCTGTGCTTTCGGATCAGGAACAGGATCAGAGACGAGCGCAGTTCCGCGCCTTGGTCTGACGGTGCAGCTTGGTCTTGCACTTCCGGGGAGGACGGAGTGCCAACCCGTTGCGCGCCCGGAGCCTCGCGGCGGCCGTCTGTGAGTAAAAGCTGCGTCGCGTTATCGGCTCGCGGTCAAGTGCGCGAGCGCTTCGATCTCGGCGGTCTGTGGGAACATGTCGAACGGCGTCACGCTGCGCAGCGTGAACACGCCGCTGGTCTCCGCCAGGTCGCGCGCCAGCGTCGGAGGATTGCACGAGACGTAAAGCAGCGTCGCCACCGGATAGGATTGCAAAATTTGGCGAACGTCTGGAGTTAAGCCGGTTGCGGGCGGATCGACAATCACTGTCGTTAGACCGAGCTCGGCGCGACTCAACTCGAGCTCGAGGCGCTGCGAGAGATCGCCCGCGAAGTAGTGCTCCTTAGGCGCGGCCCCGCTCTCGGCGGCGGCGATCGCGTGAATGTCCCAATCGAGGCCGACGATGCGTGCAAATTTTTCCCGGAGCCGCTTCGCAAAAAAACCAGCGCCGCAGTAGGCGTCGATCAGGAGCGTTTGCGCGGGCGGAATCAACTCGCCAATTGCTTCGGCAAGTTGCGCGGCGACGGCGTCATTCGTCTGCGAGAAAACGCGCGGACCGCCGTGCGCGCGCAAGGTGTAATGTCCATCGCGCGGCCGGCGCTGACGCAGCGAGGCCAGCTCCGCGTTGACTTCCGGCGAAGAGATTGGGCATCGCTCGATGTCGATGAGGCGATGCGAATCCCGCCGGAAGAATCCGATGACGCCCTCCTCGACGTGAACCGTGACGCGATTGCGATAGCCATAATCGAGCGGTGACGGGACGATCCGTTGCAGCGGCGGCTCGCGAAATTTCCCAATCCGCTGCAGGGCCTGCGCGACCTGCCATTCTTTCCAATGCAGTTGATGGGCATAGCTTATGTGCTGATAGACGCAGCCGCCGCAGCGTCCGAAGTAGGGGCATTCGGGCGCGACGCGTTCCGGCGACGTTTCCTCCAGGCTAACGACTTCAGCCTCGGCGAAAGATTTCTTCTCGCGCGTGATCCGTGCCGCGACGCGTTCCCCTTCGATCGTGAACGGCACAAAGACGGCTTTTCCCTCGAAGCGACCAACCCCTTTGCCGCCAAACGCGATATCGTCGATTCGCAGTTCCACTTCGCGTTCCATCGGCAGACGTTCGGTGAAACCTGGCGCGCCGTCGAGAAGAGCGAAAGCGCAGTTACCGAACGAAGGCCGAGGAATTCAGGTGGCAGCACAAAGCTTCCGACGTCACCTGTCTTCGGACGGTGATTTTCCCGTAGCGCCACGGGATTCCTCCACTTAGCTACGCTTCGCTCCGAATGACGGCGGTGGAATTCGCCCTTGTTACAGCAGTGCCTGCAACGTCTTCAGGTCGGGATCGTTCTTGGCGATCGCGCGAAAGCTTTCGTCCATTTGGAAGCTGATCTGCAAATGCTTGCGCGCGTCGTGTGCATTTCCGAGGAGTGCCTCGTAACAACCCATGTTGTAATAATAAATCGGTTCGCGCCGCAGGGCTGACGGACCTTTCAGCAGCATCTGGCGCGCCTCGGCAGTTTTCCCGAGTTGGTTCAAACAAAAGCCGGCGTGCAGATAGCCGGCACCGCACTCGGGCGCGACGCGGCAAAGCTTGCGACTGAGGGTGAGCGCGCGTTTCCAGGAGCTGCGCTGCATCGTGTGGTGTAAGCGCAGCAACAAAACTTCCGGGCGCTCCTGTTCTTCGGCGGAAAGGCGATTCAGTTCGGCGAGCGACTCCCGCGCCATTCCGAGTTCGGCGTAGCCGCAAGCCGAGCGTAAATGCCACTCAAACTTCATCTGCTCTGCTAAAGCAAAGGACGCGCCAAGCCGCGCGAGATTGTGCCAGTGGCGGCCGCGCGATTTGCTCAAGTGATCCGCTGCATTAACCGCAAGGGACGCAGAGAGAGCGCAGAGGAGAGAAGCAAACGCAGCTGTCACTGCGGTCTCTGCGCTCAAAGAAATACGCAGGCTTCAAAGCAGCGTTTCGAGCTCAGCGATCCGGCGTTCGAATAACCGCAGTGTGCTCTCAACCGGCCCCGGTGTGGTCATGTCCACGCCCGCAGTCTGCAACGTCTCGAGCGGAAACTTCGATCCGCCCGATTTCAAAAAACCGAGATACGCTTCGACCGCGCCCGGCAACTTCCCGAGGACGCGTTCGGTGAGCGCGATCGCAGCGGAAACGCCGGTCGCGTATTTGTAAACGTAGAATGCGCTGTAGAAATGCGGGATGCGCAGGCACTCGAGATCGAGCTGCGGATCGAGCACGACCGCATCGCCGAAATAAGTTTCGAGCAACCGGCGATACTCGGTCTTGAAGACATCGAGCGTGAGCGCCTCTCCACTTTCCTCGATTGCGTGGATGATCTTCTCGAACTCGGCAAACATCGTTTGCCGATAGAGCGTGCCGCGAATGTCATCAATCTGGCGATTAATAATGTAAGCGCGCATTTTCGGATCGTCGGTCTGCTCGAGCAGGTGATGCGTGAGCAGCTCCTCGTTAAAAGTCGAAGCGACTTCCGCGAGAAAAATCGGATAATCCGCATCCTGGTAAAGTTGCGAGCGTTGCGCAAACCAGGTGTGCATCGAATGCCCGGCCTCGTGCGCGAGCGTGTAAACGTCGGAGAAGACGTCCGTCTTGTAGTTCATCAGGATGTAAGGGGGCGCGCCGTAGCTCCCGCTGGAAAAGGCGCCGCTCCGTTTTCCTTTCGATTCATAGCGATCGCACCAGCGCCCGCGCAGGCCTTGGCCTAACGAATCGACATATTCGCCGCCCAGTGGTCCGAGCGAGGCCAGCACTTTCTCGATCGCTTCGTCGAACGAAATCTCTGTCTCGATTTCCGCTACCAGCGGCACGTAGGTGTCGTAATGATGCAGCTCGTTCAGGCCGAGCACTCGCCTTCGCAGCTCGTAGTAGCGAAAAAGCGGCTGCAGATTTTGCCTGACGGATTCGATCAGGTTGTCGTAAACCGCGACCGGAATGTCGTCCCGGAAAAGCGAAGCTTCGCGCGCCGAAGGATAATTTCGGACGCGGGCGCGGAAAACATCCGCTTTGACCGAATAGGAAAGCGCTGCTGCGAGCGTGAATTGGTGATCCTGAAACTCCTCATAAAACTGATGGAAGGCGCGTTTCCGCAGCGCGTGATCGCGCTTCACGAGGAAAGAGCTGAATGAACTCTGGGTGAGCGGCCGCTCGTCGCCCTGCTCGTCGATCAGCACGCCGAACTTCATGTCCACATTCGTGAGTTGCGAGAATGCGTCGTCGTAGCCGTCGAGGGCGGAGCTGCCAAGCGCGAGCAGGCGTTCCTCTTTTTCGGAGAGGACGTGCGGCTTCATCCGCCGAATCTTGCGGAGGCTCGTGCGCCAGTCTTTTAACGCGGGATCATCGAGAAACTTTGCGAACGTTTCATCGTCGATCGCCTGGATTTCCGGACCGCTGAAAGCGGTTGCTTCACCGATCGTAGTCAGCAGGTTTTGCAGCTGACCCATCCGTGCGAGATATTCTGGATTCGCACCGTCTTCGGCGAGCTGGAGCGAGGCAAAATGGTAAACACGCTCGATTTTCAGGTCCAGCGACTTGTCGAATTCGAGCATCTCCGCAAGCGTCGCCGCGGAGTCGCCGAGCCGGCCTTTCCAAGTCGTTAGGCGGGGAAAATTGGCCTGGACCCAGGCGAAGTCTTCGTTCCACTTATCGGTGTTGGCGAAGAGGAGCGAGAGATCCCACTTGTCGGCCTCCGCGATCTGATCGCGCGTCGGTGTCTTTGTTTCGTCCATCGTATTTTCTCGCCGCAAAAGCCACTGCTGTCACCCCGCGTCGCGGCCGGGCCTACAGCGACCTTGTATTCTGCGTTGGCGGTCATCAGAGTGAGAATCTTATGCAAAGCTTGCAAATCGGAATGGTCGGCCTCGGCCGGATGGGTGGGAACATGGCGCGGCGGTTGATGCGCGCGGGGCACCAGTGCGTCGGGTTCGACTACAGCGCGGAGAGCGTCAACGGCCTCGTCGCGGACGGCGGCGGCGGCGCAAAGTCGCTCGAAGAACTGGTGCAGAAACTCGCCCAACCGCGCGCCGTTTGGCTGATGGTGCCGGCGGGCGATCCGACTGAGCAGACCGTGCAAAAGCTGAGCAAGTTGCTCGCGCCTGACGACGTCCTGATCGACGGCGGCAACTCAAACTTCCACGACGACGTCCGTCGCGCGAAGGCTCTCGCCGAGAAAGGAATACACTACATGGATGTCGGGACGAGCGGCGGCGTCTGGGGTCTCGAGCGCGGCTATTGCCTCATGATTGGCGGCCCGGAAGAAGCTTTCAAAAGGTTGGAGCCGATCTTCAAAACCCTCGCGCCCGGCCCGAGTGGCATTCCGCCGACTTCCGACGTGACCGCAAACACGACGGCCGCGGAAGGTTACCTGCTCTGCGGCCGGAGCGGCTCGGGACATTACGTGAAGATGGTCCACAACGGCATCGAATACGGTCTGATGCAGGCCTATGCCGAAGGTTTCGACATTATCAAAAACGCGACCTGTGACGATCTTCCGGAGGACATTCGCTACAAAATCGATCTCCGCGGAGTCGCCGAGGTCTGGCGGCGCGGCAGCGTGATCACTTCGTGGCTGCTCGATCTTTCCTCGCGCGCCTTTAATGAAGACGTCGAGCTGAGCGGATTTACCGGTAACGTGGCGGACTCCGGCGAAGGCCGCTGGACGATTCAGGCCGCGCTCGACCAGGGCGTCCCGGCGGAGGTGCTAACCGCCGCACTCTACACCCGCTTCCGTTCGCGACAGATTCACACTTATGCCGAGAAGGTGCTGAGCGCGATGCGCAAAGGCTTCGGCGGGCATGTGGAGAAACCTCCGGTTGTTCCAGTGAAGACGGAATTGCCTGCCGCCTAACGAAAGCTGCTCGATAAGATTAAAAGTACGACGCCCCAATGCCAAAATCACGCTGGTCGTGACTGAGGTCGACGGAACGCTCGTCAGCAGTCAAAAAGGAATCACCGAAAGCGCCCACGAAGCGATCAAGCCCCTCCACGACGTCAGGATCGGCTTTGCCATCACGAGCGGCAGGTCCGCCGCGCGGGATGAAGATGGATTCCGATGCGGGACTCATCACCGCGCCGATCGCCGCGTTCAACAACGGTATGCTCGTTCGGCCGGATAACTCGAGAGCCTACTGGCCGCGCGAGGTCGCCGAGCAGGTGATCCCTCGCATTTCCGAGAATCGTTTGGACGTCTGGCTTTATACCGGGCTCGAATGATGGCCGGCATGCCTAACGACGTCCTGATGTTCCAGGAGAGTGTCTTTGCGATCGCGATGGGCCAGTCGAGCGACGTAGTGAAAGATGCGGCGGACCGCGTTTCCAGCCGGTTGAACGACGAAGGCTTCGGCCGCCCGGTCGAAGATTTTATCCTCGGCGATCATTAGCTGGTTCGCGCTTTCTTGCCGTCGATCAGCAGCAGGGCGCCGAGAGATCCGGCGAGCGCGAGGAGCGCGGCGATCATCATCGTGAGGCGAAAACCGCATACGAAAGCCCCCTCGATCGCCTCGGCGGCGGCCTCGCGCTGTGCGGGCGATAGTGCGGCCGGCAACTCGATCGCAGCCAGCTTTTCCTTCTGTGCCGCGATCTGATCTTTGGAGGCGTTAGGCAAGTTGAGGTGCCCGACGGTTTTCCCGAGCACACGATCGAAAGTCTGCAACATGACGATGCCGAGCACCGCGATCGCGAGCAGGCCGGCGGTGCGTGAGACGGCGTTATTCACCCCGGAGGCGATGCCAGCGCGGTTCTGTGGGACGGAGTTCATCACCGTAGTCGTGAGCGGAGCGACACTTACCGCCATGCCCGCGCCCAGGATGAGCACAGCGGGCAGAAACGTCCGGGCGTAGCTGCCGCCGACGCCGGGCAAAACGAATAGACCGAATCCAGCCGCGGCGATGAGCGGGCCGATCACAAGCGGAATTTTGGCGCCGTAACTTTCGACCAGACCGCCCGACCAGCGGGAGAGGACGAAGATGAGCAGAATCAACGGCAGGATCGCGGCGCCTGCCTCCGCCGGTGAATAATGCTGCACCTGGATGAGATTGAGTGGCAGGAAAAACATCGTGGCGCTGAGCGCGCCGTAGAGCAGGAGCGTGAGCAAATTCGCACCGGCAAAAGTCGGCGAGCGAAACAGACCGAGCGGCAGCATCGGATTCTCAACGCGTGCCTCGCGCCAGAGGAAAGCCGCCACCAGGAACATTGAACCGGCAAGCGTCCCGATGACCGCCGGATGCGTGAAACCAAGCCGTGAAGATTCGATCAAGCCATAGACGAGCGCGCCCAAACCCAGCGCGGCGAGGAACGCGCCTAACCAATCGAGTGGTTGCTTCGTTTCCGCGGAACTCTCCGGGACGTGCCGGAGCGATAAGGCAATCACGATTGCAGCCAGCGGCAGGTTGATGAAGAAAACAGCGCGCCAGGAAATTTGCTGCACGAGCCAACCGCCAAGGACGGGTCCAATCGCGGCGGTAATCGCGCTGAACCCCGACCACGTGCCGATCGCGCGGCCGCGTTCTTCTTCGCGAAAGGAGCTGCTGATAATCGCGAGGCTGCCGGGCACGAGGAGCGCCCCGCCGAGGCCTTGGACTGCGCGCGCCGCGATCAACTGGCCGACATTCCCGGCAAGCCCACAGGCAGTCGAGGCTCCGGCGAAGATACCGACGCCCATAACAAAAATCCGCTGCCGCCCATACTGATCGCCTAACGAACCACCGACGAGCAGAAGTCCAGCGAGGAGAAGCGCGTACGCCTCCACCACCCACTGCACGTCGGTCGCAGTGGCGTTAAGATTCTTCTGGAGCGCGGGGAGAACGATGTTCACGACCGTCCCGTCGATGAAGGCGAGACTCGAGCCGAGGATGGTCGCGGTCAGCACCCAGGGCGCCGATTTCCTGGTGCAGAGCGCCTGCGTTGTCATAAAAAACCGTCCGGACCCGAGCACGCGTCCGTCGGGAAGATCAAGCGGCGCGTCGAACCTTTCGCAGCAACTTCTGCAAGGTAATTGCCTGTAGATGATCGCGAACCGCTTCCTCCGCGCCTGCGGCAACCTGGCTCATGATTTCGCGCATCGTGCAGCTGACTTGGCATTTCTTGAAGGCTTTGCGCTCGTTGATCGCGATCACCGGTCGCGGCTGGACCGCGTCGTAGATGTCGAGCAGGGAGATCTCCGTCGGCTTCTTGTTCATTTTGGTGCCGCCGTTTTTGCCGGTTTGCGTCGCAATGAGCCCGGCGTGGCGGAGCGCGAGAAGCAGACGGCGAATGACTACCGGGTTGGTATTCACGCTCGCCGCGAGCTGTCGCGAATCCATCGTCGTATCCTCGAACGCGAGCGCTGTGAGGATGTGGACCGCGAAGGTGAACTGCTGGTTAACCACGGCGCCGAATTGTAATCATATTTGTTACGTTCAGCAACGAGCGCCGCGGCTTTTGTTCCATCGCAACTTCGGCATTGCCACTCCCGTGGCGAAAGTTCATGACTGGCGCATGAGCTGGAAGACACACGCTATGATGCTTGGCATAACGATCGCGCTCGGCGCGGCCGCCCCGGTTTCTCTTGCCGCGCCGGACCTGGAGGCGATCAAGAGCCAGGTCCTGAAGCAGCACGATCAAGCGCTCAAACGTCTTCAGGACTGGATCGCGCTGCCATCGATCGCGGCCCAAAACCTGAACTACCCCGCGGGCGCGGAGCTGATGGCGAAAATGCTTAAAGACGCTGGCTTTCAGCGGGCGGAGATCGTGCCAACCGACGGGCAGCCGGGAGTCTTCGCGACCCTCGACGCCGGCGCTCCGAAAACGGTCGGGCTTTATTTCATGTATGACGTGAAACAGTTCGATCCGAAGGAATGGTCGTCGCCGCCCCTCGCGGGAAAATTGGTCGACAAGCCGGGGCTCGGACGCGCAATCGTCGGGCGCGGCGCGGTCAACCAGAAAGGCCCGGAATCTGCCTTCCTCGCAGCGCTCCACGCTTTCAAAAACTCCGGCCAAAAGCTGCCGGTCAACCTCGTGCTGATTGCGGAAGGCGAAGAGGAAATCGGTTCGCCGCACATCGGCCAGATCGTGCACAAAGCGGAAGTGGAAGCCGCCCTGGCCAAGACGGTTGGCGTATTCATGCCCTCGGCGATGCAGGGCGTGGATGGCACCGTCACCGTCAGCCTCGGCGCCAAAGGCATTATCGAATGCGAACTCACTGCGAGCGGCGAAAAATGGGGACGCGGTCCGGCGAAAGACATTCACTCCTCGCTTAAGGCGATGGTGGACAGCCCGGCGTGGCATCTCGTGCATGCGTTGGATTCATTAGTCTCAGCCGACGGGAACAACATCACGATTGAGAACTATCCGCAGCCGCCGCCCCTGAGCGAGGCGCAGAGGAAGATGATCGACCAGGCCTCGAAACGTCAGAGCGAAGCGGAACGAAAAAAAATTCTCGGCGTGCGGCATTGGATTGATGACCTCCCGTGGGAAAAAGCGCAGGAACGGCTCGAATCCCAGCCGACCGTGAACATCGAAGGACTCGTCGCCGGTTATACCGGGCCGGGAGGCAAAACGATTCTGCCGCACCAAGCCGTTGCAAAACTCGACCTTCGTCTCGTTCCCGGAATGAAAGCCGCGGACGCCCTCGCAGCCTTAAAAGCGCATCTGGCGAAACAGGGTTTCGGCGACATCGAAGTGAACATGACCGGCGGTTACGACCCGACCACAACCTCGGCCGATGCGCCGCTCATTCAGGCGCAACTCAAGATCTTGAAAAGCGAGGGGATCGACCCGCTGCTCTGGCCTTGGAACGCAGGATCGTATCCTGGTTACGTCTTCACCGGCGAACCGCTCAAGCTGGCTTCCGGCCATTTCGGTCTCGGCCACGGGAGCGGCGCGCACGCGCCGGATGAGTATTACCTGATCGATTCGACAAACCAGAAAGTGCAAGGCTACGACGGCGCGACCATGTCGTTCGTCGAATATCTCAACGCTCTCGCGAAATAAGAGACGCCGTCGAGCTTGTGATTGGGATAGTGCAAAAAGGTAACGGGATTGCTTTGTTCTTTGGCTGTCGCGAAACTCGATCCAATGATTGTGCCGGAATGAAAGCGGCGAGGTGCCATCAAAATTAGTCGCTTCAGGCCTCAAGCGGTCGCGGAATTGCTGGGTTGAGAGTTGGCTCCAAGCTTGTCAGCCTAACGACTGACTCAGCCTGCATCGCGGCCGCTCTTCGTCGTAGTTTCGCCGGGAAATGCGTGCACCGGGGGGAGCACGTCGCGGAAGGTGGTGCCGTAAATGTCCCAGACGGTCAGGAATAGTCCGCAGACCAGCGGCCCGATGATGAAACCGATCGGCCCGAAAAGGAAGAGCCCGCCGAGCGTGCCGACGAGAATGAGGAGATCGGGCATCTTGGCATCTTTCCCGACCAAGCTCGGGCGCAGAATATTATCCACCGTTCCGACGACTGCCGCGCACCAAGAAAAGAGCAACACAGCGGTCAGGGTTTCACCCATGATGAAGAGGTAGATTACCGCCGGCACCCAAACGAGCGCTGCACCGATCCCAGGCACAACCGACAACACCGCCATGACCGTTCCCCAAAAAGCCGAGCCTTGGATGCCCGCCGCCCAAAAACCAATTCCCGCCAACGCGCCCTGGATGGCGCCAATGACGAGCGTGCCTTTGATCGTCGCCCGTGTCACCGACCGGAGCCGCTCGAGCACGCGGACTTCGTCCTCGTGGTTCAGCGGGGTGTAATAAAAGATCTTCTCCAGCACTTTTCGGCCATCGCGAAGAAAGAAAAACATCGCGTAAAGCATGACGAAAAGGTTGAGGAGAAACGAAGCCGTCCCGGCGGTGAACTGCGTCGCGCTGGCGACCAGAAAACCGCCGGCTGCTTTCGCGAGCCGCCCGGCACCCTCCACAATCTCCGTCTGCTGCGGGACGTAATCGGCGAGCGCGGGAAAGCGCCGGACGAGCCAGTCGTGCGCGTTAAAGGAAGTAGCAGCGCCGAAATGTTGTTGGAGCCACGGCAGCGCCTCGTTGCTGATTCCGATAGCCTGCTGTACGACCAGCCCGACGAATGCGCTGACCGGTCCGGCGACGAGCACAAAGAGGATCACCAGCGTCAGCACCGCAGCGAGCGATTTGCGCCCCCGGAACAAGCGCGTCAGCCAGCGATAAAGCGGCTGGAACAGCCCGGCGAAAATGGCCGCGAGCAGCAACGGCTGAAGGAAAGGCCAGATCACGGCAATGAAAAGCACCGAGATTCCGAGCACCGCGAGGAGGACAAAACCGGTGCGGAAATTTCCCCGCCGAATGCTCGAAGGTTCCATGGTCAATCAGTGCGCCGCCGCGCGACGGAGCGCGGTCGCTTCAGCCGCGACTTCCCGGAGTGCGGGGAGGAGTTCCGAAAGCGAATTTCCGGCTCTCGCCGGCGCCGAATGGAGTAGTTCTTCTTCGTGGTCGCCGAGACCTGAATCCTTCAGCCCGCGCAGCCGGCGTTGAATCGTTTCACGAATGGCGTTGGCGTTATCGACCCCTCGAAAGAAAGCCGTGTGCAGGCTTTGGCTTTCTTCCAATCCGTTTTTCTTCCGCCGCGTCGGCGTCGAACCGCCGGCGGTGTCCACCCGTAGATCGGCAATGCCGAGCGCGCGCTGGATCGGTCCCTGCGAAATCGAGATGTTTTGGATATTCGCGAAAGTAATTGTCATCTCCCGCAGATTGAGAATGCCTTCACGCAGGCGGAGGCTCCGATCGGTGACGACATACCAGCGTTTCTCAAAATCGAGCCTAACGAGTGCGAGCCCGAGGAGCCGGCCGATCAGGAAGATTGTAATGATGATTTGCGGCAATCCGAGCAGAAGCTTGGGGAAATAATGATGCGGCGCTTGCTGGAGCGCGATGAGCGGGCCAACCTCGATGAAGACAAGGGCGAGAAGCAGTGCGCCGGTTCTGACAGCCCAGACGAAAAGAAGGTATCGATAATAGTTCGGCGCGGCGCGGAAGCGTACGGTGCTCCCTTCGTCGCCCGGTGGCGGCTCCGGATCGCCCGGGATGCGGAGGAGCCACTCGCAAAGCTGGCGGAACGCGCTAAACATCGGAGAGCGGCGGGCGTTTGCCTAACGATTGCCGCGTCTGGCGCAACTCGTCGCGAATTGTGCGAAGGAGGGCAACGATTTCCGGGTTGGCATCCTCTTCGGCCATTATGTTTTGATCTCCGGGCGGAACTCCGGCCAACTTGGGTCCGGCATGGTAACCCCGCATCCGCGTGTAAAGAAAATCGCGGATGGCTTCGAAATTTTTGAAGCCTTCTATAATCAGCTCCGCGTCGGAAGAACCCGAAGCCGTCTGAATCTGGATATCCGCGAGACCGAACCAACGCTGCAGCACTCCCGAACGTAGATGAATGTCCTGGATCCGCGCATATGTCAGATTCACCTCGCGCCGGAAAAGGATGCCCACCCGCATGTGAATCCCTTCCTCGTCGAACGTGTAGCGCAAGGAGTGATAGCGAAAGTAAAGGTAAGGCAGGAGCACGATGAGTCCGGGACCCGTTAGGAGCGCGCGCACAATGTAGACATTCCACAACTCAGGATCGGGCGCAGAGAGCGCAAAGATCTCCTGCGAGTCAGGTGTCGGGACGGACATGCGCTTCGAATCTACCGATGCGCGCGTCGGAGCGTAAAGCAGAACCACAGGAACCTGGGGATAAATCCCTGTCAGTTTATCTGGGCGCGCCCGGACTCCCTCAAAACATCAACCTGCCGCCCGGTTCACATTTCTCTGGTTTGCCAGTCTCTTTCTTTTCCATGACGCTTCCGCAAGGCATGGAAACTTCGTCCGGCCACCTCACCCGTCGCGACGCTACGCGCTTGCTCATCGGCGCCGGCGCTACGTTGTTGCTCTCGCCGCGCATGAACGCTGCCCGAAACAACGCTGCGATTCTGACGCGCGCGATCCCTTCAACCAAAGAAAAGCTGCCCATCGTCGGCCTTGGCAGTTGGCAGACGTTCGACATCGGCGCTTCGGCTGCAGAGCGCGCGCCGCTCAAGGAGGTGCTGCGACGTTTCGTCCAACTCGGCGGCAGCCTCATCGACAGTTCGCCCATGTATGGCCGGGCTGAAGCCGTTATCGGAAACCTCACCAGCGAATTGCATTTGCGAGAGCAATTATTCCTCGCAACAAAAGTCTGGACGACCGGTCGCCAGGCGGGGATCGACTCCATGGAACGTTCGCTCGCGCGGCTCCGCACAAAATCGCTGGACCTTATGCAGGTGCACAACCTGGTCGACCTCGAGACCCAGCTCACCACGCTCCGCGCCTGGAAAGAGGAAGGCCGGATCCGTTATCTCGGCATCACGCATTACACCGATAACGCCTTTCCGGAGATCGAAAAAATCCTGCGTCGTGAGCCACTCGATTTCCTACAGATCAACTACTCAATCGACGCCCGCGGGGCCGACGAGCGGATACTGCCACTGGCGCGCGATCGTGGCGTCGCCGTCCTGACTAACCGACCATTCGCGAGCGGCACTCTTTTCCGGCGGGTGCGCGGGCGGCCGCTTCCAGAGTGGGCGGCGGAATTCGATTGCCGGTCGTGGGCGCAGTTTTTCCTGAAATGGATTGTCGCGAACCCGGTCGTCACCTGCGCGATCCCGGCGACAGGAAAAGTGGATCATCTCGAGGACAACATGAGCGCCGCCCGCGGACGGCTGCCGGACGAGAAAATGCGCGCGCGAATGGCGCAATTTCTCGCGCGTGCCTAACGACGATGACCGCACCGCTTCGTCTCGCGATGTGGTCCGGCCCGCGCAACATCTCGACGGCAATGATGCGCTCCTGGGGAAATCGGCTCGATACGGTGGTGATCGACGAGCCGTTTTATGCGTTTTATCTCCACGCCACCGCGAAGAAGCATCCCGGCGCCGGGGAAGTGATCGCGAGCGGCGAGACGGATTGGCGAAAGGTTGTTGCGCGCCTAACGAGGGATTCTCCGCCGGGGACGCGCATCATCTATCAGAAGCAGATGACGCATCATCTGCTCCCGCAGGTGGATCGGGAGTGGATTTTCGGCCTAACGAACTGCTTCCTGATCCGCGACCCAGCCGAAGTGATTTCCTCCTACCTTCGCAAAAACGACGAGCCCGAAGCAACGGACCTTGGATTCGTGCAACAGGTCGAGATTTTCGACTGGGTCCGCGATCGGTCAGGGAAAATCCCGCCAGTGATCGATGCTCGCGATGTGCTGGAAAATCCCGAGCGCTCGCTGCGGCTGCTTTGCGGAGCGGTTGGCCTTTCTTTCGATCCGGCGATGCTGAGCTGGCCGCCGGGTTTGCGGGAAACGGACGGCGTCTGGGCAAAGCATTGGTATGGCGAGGTCGCGCAATCGACTTCGTTCGGGGCAGCTAAGCCTAACGATGCGGTGGTGCCAGAGCGTTTGCAGCCGGTGTATCGGCGCTGCCTTGAATGCTACAACCGACTCTCACGCTATTGCCTGAGGTGATTTTTATCTCCGCAGATTCCAGAGATCGTTGGCCGTTGTCGGACCCGCCTCCACTTTGTGATCGAATCTGCGAAATCCGCGACTGATTTATGCTCCAGCAATTCAACGAAAAGAACCGCCACCTGACTGTGAACATCAACGGCCGGCTGCTGCCGCGCGAGGAGGCGGGCGTCAGTCCGTTCGATTCCGCCGTGCAGGGTGGTGACGCCGTCTGGGAAGGCCTCCGGCTTTATTGCGGCCGCATCTTTAAACTGGAAGAACACCTCGCACGACTTCGTCGTTCCGCCACGGCGCTTTCCTTTGCCGAGATTCCGCCTAACGAAACGATCATCGAGGAAATCCGGCGCACGCTGGCCGCAAATCAAATGTGGGACGGCGTCCACATCCGTCTCACACTCACGCGCGGCGAAAAGATCACTTCCGGCATGGACCCGCGCCTGAACCAACGTGGCCCGACGCTCATCGTGCTCGCGGAACACAAGGCGCCGGTTTACGCGACAACCGGCTTGTCGCTCATTACGAGCAACATTCGACGACCGCCGCCTGAAATCCTCGATCCGCAGATTCACCACGCGAACCTGCTCAACTCAATCCTCGCGAAAATCGAAGCGAACCAGGCCGGCGCCGATGACGCGCTCATGCTCGACAGCCGTGGCTTCGTCGCCGAGACGAACGCAACGCATCTGTTTCTCGTTAGGCACAATCAGGTCGCGACCAGTCGGGTGGTCGCCTGTCCGGCGGGGATCACCCGCGGCACGATTTTGGAGATTTGCGCCGCGGAAGGAATCGCCTGTGCGGAGGCAGATCTCAGGGTCGAAGAGTTTCACCAAGCAGATGAAGTTTTCTGTTCCGGCACGATGGGAGAACTGGCGAGCGTCACGAAAATCGACGGCCGCACGATCGGCGACGGGCAAGTCGGCTCGATGACAAAACGCCTGAGCGCACTCTACGGCCGGCACACCCGAAGCGAAGGCACACTCGTCATCCCGAGCGAAGCGTAGCGGAGTCGAGAGATCCCGTGGAGCAGCCACGAAGCTCCGGCGCGTAGCTCCGGGAATGAACCTCATTGTTCTTAAGCCGCGCCTGAGCCTCCCGAAAACTTCACCGGTTCCTTCGAATCCATTTCGCTGCTGGGCGCCGCTCGGAATGTCCGCCGCTCAGGCGCGTTGACGTTCTTCGCCCCGGCGGATACTCTCGGCACCGCTCCCCTTTGCCCCTCCCCTCATGCCGCTGCCTAACGAAGAGTACGTGCTCGACCTTCTCCGCGATGGCGGGCTTGTAACTCCGGCGCAGATCGACGAGGCGCGCGCGCGGCTCAACGGCAATCCCAGCGTCGTCGAAATCCTGCTCCACGACGGCGTCGTCTCTTCGCACGATATCTCGCGCCGCCTCGCCGGCGAGGCGCAGATGCCGTGGATCGATCTCTCGGGCATGATTGTGCCGCCGGATCTCATCGCCGAAATCAGCCCGGCGATGGCGCGCCGTTTTCGGATGATCCCCATCGCGCGGAGCGAAAACCGATTAGTCGTCGCAACCGGTGATCCCCTCGATTTCGACAGCATCGACAGCCTCACTTTTTTGCTCCAGCACGAAATCGAACTCGTCTGCACGAGCCCCGATCAAATCCGCGAGGAGCTCGTTAAGTACTACGGCGGGGCCAATGAAACGGCTGGCAACTCCTCTCGCGAGATCAGCCAGGTTGATCCCGCCGACCTCGAGGTGAAAGGCGCGGAGGCCGCGGAATTCGAGACCGGCGATGCGCCGATTATCCGGATGGTCTCGCTGCTCCTGATCGAGGCGCAAAAACTGGGCGCGAGCGACATTCATCTCGAGCCGCTCGAGAAAAGTTTCCGCGTCCGGTTTCGGATCGACGGCGTCCTTCACGAGATGCAATCGCCGCCGAAGAAGTTGCAGTCGGCCATCATCAGCCGGCTCAAGATCATGACCGGCTCGATGAGCATCGCGGAGAAGCGACTCCCGCAGGACGGCCGCATCCAAGTGAAAATGGGAACGAAGACGATCGACCTCCGTGTTTCCAGCATCCCGACAAATCACGGTGAAAGCATGGTGATGCGGCTGCTCGACAAAACCAGTTTGCTCCGCGGTTTACCGGAACTCGGTTTCCTGAGCGACGATCAGAAAACTTTTGAGCGACTGCTGCGCGCGCCGGATGGGATTTTGCTCGTCACCGGACCGACGGGTTCGGGGAAAACGACCACCCTTTACGCCTGTCTGAACGAGATCAACAAACCCGATTGCAAGATCATCACTGTAGAGGAGCCGGTCGAATATCAGATAAGTGGAATTAACCAGGTGCAGGTGAATTCCGAGATCGGAATGACCTTCCCCACAGCGCTTCGGTCGATCCTGCGCCAGTCGCCGAACGTCATCATGATTGGTGAAATTCGCGATCTCGAGACGGCTTCGATCGCGACCAACGCGAGCCTGACCGGCCACCTCGTTTTCAGTACGTTGCACACGAACGACGCACCCTCCGCGGTCGCGCGCCTGATTGATATCGGCGTGCCCCCATTTCTGGTTGCGACTTCGATTCGCGCGATCCTGGCGCAGCGACTCGTTAGGCGACTCTGCCCCAACTGTAGGAAATCAGGAAACCTTTCGGAGTCGGAGCTGCGCGCGCTCCGGCTCGAGCCCTCGCAACTCAGCGGCGCGAACGTGATGCGGCCGATCGGCTGCGCTGGTTGCCGGCAGACCGGCTACAAAGGACGGCTGGGAATTTTCGAGCTGTTCGAGATCGAGGACGAAGCACGGCACATGGTGAACAACCGCGCCTCCTCGCTCAAGTTGCGCCAGCGCGCGCGCGAACTCGGCATGCGCACCTTGCGCGAGGACGGCGTCCGCAAAGTCCTCGCCGGTTTAACAAGCGCGGAGGAAGTAATCTCGGCCACGCTGGGAGATTTGGATTAGCCATGCGCTCCGAAGTAACCCAAGCCTGCTCGACAAATCAGGCAGGAATCTCTGAGTTACGATGAATAACGAGCGCATCGCCGACCTCTTGATCGAGCAAGGCCTGATGGATCGCGCGCAGGCCGACGATCTTCTTGAGACAACACAGAACGGAAAAACGATCGCCGCAGCCATCGTGGATAAAGGCGTTCTGGACGAAACCCAGTTTTACGAGACGCTCGCGGATGCGCTCGGCACCGAGGTGATCGACCTGAGCGAAATCGAAATCTCGGCGTCGATTTTAGAGCTGATCCCAGCTGGCCTCGCACGTTTGCATCGAGCGTTGCCGATCGACGTGCAAGAGGACGTGATCCGAGTCGCGCTGGTCGACCCGCTTGACGTGGAGACGATCGAGGACCTGCGGTTCGTCCTCGGGCGCGAGGTCCAGGTGGTGGTCGCGCCGGGCAGGCAAATTGAGGATCAACTGAAGAAGCATTACGGCGAAGACGCATCCACCCTGGAGATTCTCAAACAGCTCGGCCAAAGCGGGCAGATGATGAATCCGGCCGGCAAAGAAGCAAACGGTAATGATGTCCAAGCCGAAGCGAACGCGACGCCGATTATCCGCTTCGTCGATCTCATTTTGCATCAAGCGATCCAGGATCGGGCGAGCGACATCCATTTCGAGCCATTTGAGAACGAATTCAAAGTTCGCTACCGCGTCGACGGCGCGCTTTACGAAATGACGCCGCCGCCGCGCCACCTGGCGCTTCCGGTGATTTCGCGCGTCAAGGTGATGGCCAACATGAACATCGCCGAACGCCGGCTCCCGCAAGACGGCCGCATCCAGAAGAAGGTTGCCGGCCGTTCCGTCGATCTGCGCGTGTCGAGTTTGCCCACGCAGTTCGGCGAAAGTCTCGTGCTCCGCGTGCTCGATCGCGCGACTGTGAACCTCGATCTCGAGGCGCTCGGGATGCCGCCAGCTATCTACGACCACATTCTCGAGGTCGTCCATCGGCCGAACGGAATCTTCATTGTTACCGGACCGACCGGTTCCGGAAAAACGACAACGCTTTATTCGTGCCTGCGGAAGATCAATACGATCGACTCAAAACTGCTGACCGCGGAAGAGCCGGTCGAATACGACTTGGAAGGCGTGATCCAGGTGGCGGTGAACGACGCGATCGGCTTGAGCTTCGCACGCGTTCTGCGGGCGTTTCTCCGACAGGATCCCGATCGTATCATGATCGGTGAAACCCGCGATCTCGAGACGGCGCAAATCGCCATCCAAGCCGCGCTCACCGGCCATCTCGTGTTCACGACGCTGCACACCAGCGATGCTCCCGGCACAGTCGTGCGGCTCATCGACATGGGCGTGGAGCCTTTCCTGATTTCCTCGACGCTCGACTCGGTTTTGAGCCAGCGCTTGCTCCGCCGCATTTGCGACGACTGCAAAACCGCCTATCGGCCCAACGAGTCACTCCTGATGCAGTTGAATTTCGAGCCGGGCGAAATTGGCCAATGCGAATTTTACTACGGCGCCGGCTGCGAACGTTGCCATCGCACCGGCTACAAAGGCCGCATTGGCATTTACGAGTTGATGAAGATGAACGACCCGCTCCGCGAGTTGATTAATCAGCGGCCGCCCTCGGTCGTGTTGAAAGAAAAGGCGATCGAGCTGGGCATGACAACGCTGCGGCAGGATGGCATCCGGTGCATTTTCGACGGCCAAACCACGGTCGAGGAGGTGCTGAAATATACGTGACGGATGCGCCTAACGAAAAGCTTCGAGAATTATCATCTGAGGAGAGCGAGGGATCTCGCAAGCGCTATGCCAATCCCTTCCCACGACTGCCCTCACACGACGCTTGCGAGATCGCTCGACTTCGCTGCGCTCCGCTCGGGATCACAAAGCTAGTTCGCCGTCGCGGCGAAAGCTCGACACTTGTTTCTTCGCACTCTATTCTCGCCGGCGTTCATGATCCCCCCGTATGACGAAATTTAGCTACGTCGCGCTCGACGCTCGCGGCCGGGAATCGACCGGGCTCCTCGAAGCCAACTCCAGCGACGACGCCATTGGCCAACTGCGGCAGGCCGGGTATTTCCCGACGAGCGTTTCGGAGGAAGGTCCAGACGGCGCGGCGAAAAAAAAAGCGCACAAGCCCGCAAGAGCCGCCATCCAAGCTGCGCCAGGACGGAAGCGCAAAGGCATCGTCATTTACCAACGCAAAACGGTCAAGGCCAGAACCCTGGTGGTTTTTACCCGGCAACTTGCGACGCTGATCGACGCCGGATTACCACTGCTCCGCGGGCTGCACGTTCTCAGCAAACAGGAAAAAGATTCCGTCCTGAAAGCGACGATCGATCAACTGGCGGATGATGTGCAAAGTGGCAGCACGTTCTCCGAAAGCCTCGCGCAGCATCCGCGCATCTTTAACCGACTCTTCGTCAATATGGTGAAAGCCGGCGAGCTCGGTGGCGTGCTCGAGCTCGTCCTCGGGCGGCTCGCGGATTTTCAGGAGAAAGCGCAGAAGATCAAAAACAAGGTCAAGGCAGCGATGATTTATCCGATCATCGTGCTCTGCCTCGCGATGAGCATCATGGCATTCCTGCTCGTCTTTATCGTGCCGAAATTTGAGTCGATCTTCCACGACATGCTCGGTGATAAACCGCTCCCGGCGATCACACGATTCGTGGTGGGGGCAAGCCGGGCTTTCCAGGATCACTGGCTGATCTTGCTCGGCGGTGTGATCGCATTTCCAGCTGCCTATCGTTTCATCGTCAAAACCACGAAAGGCCGAAGCGCGATCGACCGAATGGCGTTACGCGCGCCGCTCGTCGGCGATCTCACACGCAAGAGCGCGATCTCGCGCTTCGCCCGCACGCTCGGGACGCTGGTGACGAGCGGCGTTCCGATCCTGCAGGCGCTCAACATCACGAAAGAGACCGCGGGCAACGTCGTCTTGGCCAATGCGATCACGCAGGTGCATGACGCAGTCAAAGAAGGTGAATCGATCGTGCAACCGCTTGAGGCGAGCCGCGCATTTCCACCGATGGTCATCAGCATGATCGACGTGGGTGAAGAGACCGGGCAGTTGCCGGAGATGCTCCTGAAAATCGCGGAGGTTTATGACGATGAAGTCGACAATGCGGTTGCGGCGCTGACCTCGATGCTGGAGCCGATTATGATTGTCTTCCTCGCGCTTGTCGTCGGCACGATCGTGATTGCGCTCTTCATGCCGTTGATCAGTATCATCGGCGGCCTGCAGGCGCAGAGTTAGCCTAACGAATGCGAACAAGGTGCAGCGCCGGTCGTGTCGGCCGCAAAGAGCACTCGAAACCGGCCGACACCTCCACCCCTACAGCGGCCTTCACCATGGTGGAAGTGCTCGTGGTAATGGCAATCATCCTGGTGCTCGCGGGGTTAGTGCTCGGCACGAGCAGCTACGTCCACAACAGAGGCGCGCGCTCGCGAGCCGAAGCAGAGATCGCCGCGATCTCCGCGGCGCTGGAAAATTATAAGGCGGATAATGGAGTCTATCCTTCGAGCGCGCTTGATCCGGCGATTGCCGATCCGGCCGACTATCGCGCGGCGAGCACTCTGTTATATGAGACTTTGTCCGGCGACTCCGACGGCGATGGACAGGCGAACACGGATGTTCCTTTCTACCTGACCTTCAGGCCGAATCAGTTGGGAACGGAGGCCTCGAAATACTTCGTGAAAGATCCGTTTGGCAATTCCTACGGCTATTCGACGGCCAAGGCCGACAATCCCGCCGGATCGGTCGGCTACAACCCAACCTTCGATCTTTGGAGCACAGCCGGCTTCACCGATTCCAAGGGGAAGTCCGGCTGGATCAAAAACTGGTAGCGCGCCACCCGCTGGCCTTCGCTAATAATCGCGCGCCGTTAATGCACCACCACGACAACGCGCCGATTCACTTCCTGTTCCTCGATCGACGCTTCGGGTGACGTCAGCAGGTTGGCTTTCCCGTAACCACGGGTCGTGATTTGCCGCGGATTGATCCCGAGCGCCTGCACCAGATAACTCTTCACCGCCTCGGCGCGGCGCCGGCTCAGATCGAGATTATATTCGTCGGACCCGAACGAATCCGTATAGCCCTCGAGCGTAAAGGTCGCCCCCGGGTTGCGCCTGATCAGCGTCGCCACCTTTTGCAACTGCTCAACCGCGCCGCCGCCCAGCTCCGCGCTGTCGTAAGCGAAAAGCTGATTGTTAGGCATCTGGAATTTCGTGCCAGACCCGAGCGGTCCCTTTTGCGAAAGGAGCGACTCCAGGTCACTGAAACCGGGCGCGTGATCGGTCCGCGGACCCGCGCTATCGCCGAGGTTTTCGTTGAAAGCACCCGGGCGTTTAATCGTGGTGCTCGTGGCCAGTTCGGTTCCGTTCAGCGCGGGCTGAGGCCGTCCGGAATCCGCAACATTATTCAACAACGCCTGCTCGCGCTTCGCATTTGGGCTTTTGCTTAGGCTCTGCGCCGTCGTCTTCTCGATTTCGTTGATGACCGAGTTCAGGTTCGTCTGCTCGACCTTCGGTTTATCCGGAAGCACGTCGCGAGTGTCATCCGGGAGAGCCGCGGTTGAGTGCACTTCCTGGAGCAACTTGTCGAATGACTTTTGGTCTTCAGGCAATTGCACATCTGTCTTATCCGGGTTCGGCTTGGCCGCTTCCGTCAGACTCGCGGCGGCCGGTTGCTCGAGCGGCTTCGCCTCCGCATCGACGCTTTTCACCTTGAAAGCCGGTGGCTGGCTTCTTTCCGGGCCAAGCGGCGCAGTCGGTTGAAACCCAGTGCGATAAAAGAAGAAGCAGAGGAAGGCGTGCAGCGCGAGCGACGCGATTACGCCGATGAGCAGCCAGTTTCGCGGTTGGCTACGGCCGGACCAGACCGGTAACGGCGCTGAAGTGCGTGCAGTGGCCGCTCTCATTCAGGCTTAGACACACGGCACGGGAAAACGTTTGTCAAACTTCGTCCGGAAGCTGGGGAGTGCGCGCGCTGGCGTGCTCGTGGAGGCGCCTCTCCTTCACGAACTCTCCTTGCTGGCGGAAAGCAGATGTGATGGGTCGGCGTCACAATCCTGAAAAGAAAAGTAATTGGCGGGCCGCCAAAACCAGCACACGAGGCGCGGGCGCTCCCTGAAGCCATCGCGGAGCAGCGTCGGCGGTCACCGGCTGCGCGTGCGCTCGGTAAAAATCCTCGCCGCGCGCCGAATATCCTCCGCCACATGCACGGCTGGCGAAACAAATTTTGGCGTAAACCACGGATACAAACCGATCAGGTCATGTGTCACGAGGATCTGTCCGTCACAATCATTTCCCGAACCGATTCCGATCGTGGGAATCGGGAGCCGCGCTGTGATCTGCCGCGCCGCTTCCGGCGCGACGATCTCGAGCACCACGGAAAATGCACCCGCTTTTTCAACCGCTTGCGCATCGGCCACGAGGCGTTCCGCTTCGGCCGCGCTCCGGCCTTTTACTTTGTAGCCGCCTTCTTCCCGCACGCTCTGCGGCAACATGCCGATGTGCGCCATCAAGGGAATGCCGGCCCTAACGATCGCTTCGATCTGCCCCACATGGCTTGCGCCCCCTTCCAATTTCACCGCCGCCGCTCCCGCCTCGACCAGCCGGCCGGCGTTCGCCACCGCCATCTCCGGCGTGTCGTAGGTGCCGATGGAAAGATCCGCCACGAGGAGCGCGCGCTTCACTCCGCGCGCCGCGGCCCGGGTGTGATGCAGCATTTCCTCGAAAGACACCAGAGTCGTGTCCGGGTAGCCGAGCACGACCATGCCTAGGGAATCACCAACGAGGATGATGTCGATCCCGCTTTCATCGAGGAGTCGGGCAGTTGGATAATCGTAAGCCGTGAGCGCGGTGATTCGTTCGCCCCGGCGTTTGCGCGCGCGAAAATCTTCCATGGCGCGCGAGCCTACCACTGCACGGGAAGGCGCACCACCGTCGGCGTGAGCGGGAGCTTTTTCGCCAGTTGCCGGATCGGTTCCGACTCGTCAGGCAAAATCAGGTCCGGTCGGATTTCCGCCAGCGGCTGGAGAACGAAAGCGCGCGAGGCGAGGCGCGGATGGGGCAGCATCAGGCCGGGCAGATCGAGTGCTTCGTGGCCGAGATAAAGCAGGTCCAGATCGATCGTGCGGGAACGATTGCGCTCGTGTCCGGCGGGCCGGCCCAGCGCGTGCTCGATTCTTTGCAGCGCGTGCAAAAGATCGGTCGCCGCTCCCGCAAAGCCAACTTCGATCACGGCATTGAGGAACGCCGCCGCGTTCGCCTCGCAGTCGACCGGTTCGGTTTCATAGAGTGACGAAGAGAGGAATGGCGCCCGCACGCCCGGCAGCGCAATAATTTCCATGCGCGCAGTCGTTAGGCTGGCGTGGCGATCACCGAGATTCGCCCCGAGGGCAATGCCAGCTCTCATCGTCGGACGCGTTCCTGGCGGGGGAAGTCGAAACTACGGGGAGGAGGGAGTGTCACCCCGGCGGCGGGAGGTGTCACCTCCCGCCAGGTCGAAGTAACTTGTAAAGTGGTGGGCAGTGTCGCCGTGAGCTCCAGCTTGCACAGTTGCAGCCGCCGATTATTGGCCTTGGGCGAGACTCGCCCAAGTGCGACCGGCTGACAGCTCGTCCTCCCCGGATCTGAAATCGCCGCGTCGCTACAACCCAAGAACATCTTCCATGTTGTAAAGGCCGGGAGGTTTCCCCACCACCCAGCGCGCAGCGCGCAACGCGCCGCGCGCAAAAGTCTCGCGGCTCGACGCGCGATGCGTCAGCTCCAGGCGCTCTCCGCGGCCGGCGAAGATTACCTTGTGATCACCCACGATATCTCCGGCACGAATTGAATGAACCGGCACGCTGGCGCTGCGGGTTTCTTCCAGAATCTCGGCAAGCCTTTTCCCGGTCCCGCTCGGCGCGTCTTTCTTCGTCCGGTGATGCGCCTCGACAATCTCCACATCGAATTTCTCGCCTAACAATGACGCAGTTCTGCGCGCGAGCGCGAAGAGCACGTTCACGCCGAGACTGAAATTCGCCGCGAAAACAATGGGTATTTTCTCGGCTACGGCGCGCACAAGGTCGTTCTGCGCGGCCGTGTGTCCGGTCGTGCCGAGAACCAGGGGCCAGTCGCGCGCCGCGCAGGTTCGGCAGACCGCTTCAGTTGCGTCTGCCGTGCTGAAGTCGATCACGACGTTGCAACTCTCTGCTAGCGTCCCGAGGCTGCCGCCGCGCTCTGCCCGTGCAGCGATCGTTAGGCCAACTTCACTTTCCGCCGCGGCGCTGATCGCTTTGCCCATCCGCCCGCCGGCGCCGACCAGCAGCACGCGCACGGGCTCGTTCATCGGCTTTGCTCCAGCGCGTCGATCGTTTGGCGGAGGCGCGCTTCCGTGGCCGCGCCCATTTTCACCAGAGGCAGACGGCATTCCGCGCTGATCGCACCCCGCCATTCCAAGGCCGTCTTCGCCGGGACAGGATTTGGCTCGATGAAAAGATCCCGGAAGAGCGGCAGGAACTTCCGGTGCAGCCTTTGTGCTTCCGCCAGATCGCCCTCGAGAAAGGCCCTAACGAGTCGCGAAACTTCGGCCGGATAAAGATTCGACGCCACGCTCACCACACCAACCGCGCCGACCACCAGAAATGGCAGCGTGAGCGAATCGTCGCCGCTTAAAACCGTGAAACCCTCCGGCAGGCGCGCAACGAGTTCACTAACACGATCGACGCTCCCGCTTGCTTCCTTGATTGCCACGATGTTTCCGCAGGCGTCGGCCAGCCTAACGACCGTCTCGGCTGCGATATCGACGGCACAACGACCGGGAATGTTGTAGAGCATGATCGGCAACTTCGTCGCCGCCGCGATCGCTTTGAAATGCTGGAACAGACCTTCCTGACTCGGCTTGTTGTAATAAGGAGCGACGAGCAGTGCGCCATCCGCCCCGAGTGCTTCAGCTTGCTGCGTGTGCGCGATGGCGTCACGCGTGGAGTTCGAGCCAGTGCCCACGATCACCTGGCAACGACCCAAGGCAGCCTTTACGGACAACTCGATTAACTGCCCTCGTTCCTCGTGCGAAATCGTCGGTGATTCACCGGTCGTCCCAAGCGGCACGATCCCGCTCACGCCGCCGGCGATCTGCGTTTCGATGAGTTTTTCAAACGCTTCGACGTCCAGCGCGTCGTTGCGAAAGGGCGTGACCAGCGCTGTGTAAGTTCCGCGAAACATAACCTAACGAGTTATCCCGAGCGCAGTCGAAGGTTCCCCTGGAGTTGCCGTGAAGCGAATGCCCGAGATTCCCGGAGGCGCGACTTGCCGGCGGCCAGTCGGGATTCCTCGACTCCGTTGCGCTTCGCTCGGGATAACGCGCATCACAACTCGATCACTCCGTCGAACACAAAATCGGCCGGACCGGTCAGCGTGACGTTGCGGAAGCGCTCGTCTTCGCGCACGAATCCGACCTGTAAGACTTCGCCGCCCCGCACCCGCACGTCGATCGGACCGGCGAGATCTTCTCTTCCCGCGAAGAGAAGCGCGCTCGCGACGACGCCGGTGCCGCAGGCGAGCGTTTCATCTTCAACCCCGCGTTCGTAGGTGCGAATGGCGATGCTGCGCGGCCCACGCCGCTCGAGAAAATTGGCGTTCGCGCCGCGCGGCTGGAAAAGCGTGTGATGCCGAAGAGCTGCGCCTAACGAATCCAGATCGATCTCGTCGATGCTCGCCACCGGCACGACCACGTGCGGGACGCCGCTGTCGACGTAGCCGGCGTGGATCACTTCTCCGTCGATCGGCACTTCGACCTCGAGCCGGAGATCCTGCGGATCGCTCATTTGCAGGGTCACGAGGTCGGCGTGCAATTCCGCGCCGATCACGCCCGCCGGGGTTTCAAAAGTCATTTTTTTGAGTGGGCCGGCGGTTCGATCGGCGAAACGGGCAAAGCAGCGCGCGCCGTTGCCGCACATCTCCGCCTCGCCGCCGTCAGCGTTGTGGTAGCGCATCCGGAAGTCGGCGCCGTCCCTTGCGGACTCCAGAATCAGAACGCCATCCGCGCCGACCCCGCGATGCCGATCACAAAGCCGGGCAATCTGTGCTTTCGTTAGGATCAGGTCGCCGGCGCGATTATCGAGCAGGAGAAAATCGTTGCCGGCGCCGTTCATTTTGGTGAAACGCAGCATGCGCTTGGTCGGTAACATATTCTCGCGCGAAACGCCAACTTGGAGGCTCCAGACCCGCCCCGCCAGTTGTCATCCTGAGTCGCGCAGGCTGAGGGATGTCAGAATGGTTAGGCAAAACGGCCTCGTGCGACGCTCGCGGGATCCCTCCGCACACTTCGCCGGCTCGGGATGACAACCGGTGCGCATGTTCGTTTTTCCATCCGTCATTTGCCGCGGCGGTTATTTCTTTTAATGAACTGCGTGCGTTCTCTGCTCTTCATCGCGTCGCTGGTTCTGTGCACCGCCGCCCAGGCCCAGCTCGCCCCGAGCCCGATCAACGAAGTCATCCTCGCGCAGATCAAAACCATGCCGACCGGCGGCAAATACTCCGCCTCGCGGGCGGCGACCATTCGCCTGCAATCCGCGGCGCATTTCGAATCGGGGAAATTTTTCATTCTGCCGGATTCGGCCTCGCCGAGCTACTGCTCGGGCGCGACTTATCTCGTCTTCATGAAAACGATCGAGGCGCTGCGCGATCGCGGCGATTTGAAGCTCGATTACGAAACGCTCGACGCCCTGATGATCCGCGGCCAACATGACGGGGAAGGAATTTGGGGACGCTGGAACGCGAATGGTCCGGGCACCGCCCGACTTTTCTCCGAGCTCGGGATTGGGCGGAACTTCGATGACTTCGAGGAGGCGCAACCGGGTGATTTCATGAAGATCTTTTGGTCTCCGGAAGTCGGACGTGAAGAGCACGGCCACTCCGTGATTTTCCTCGGAATGGAAAAGAAAATGGGCCTCGACTACGTGCGTTATTGGTCGAGCAACATTCCGTTCGGCTACGGGGAAAAAAGTGTGCCGCGAACGAAGATCGTGCACGCGATTTTCTCACGGCTTTACGCGCCGGCGCAGTTGAGCAGAATCGCGGAAGTGCCGCGGATCGACGGCTATCTTGCCAGTCTTCTTCGGGTGCGTTCGAGTTACGCCGAGGCCTGCGAAAAGTGCGGCTTCTGATTTGCCCCTGACAATGGCCGCGCTGTCGGGAGCGACGGTCGTGAAGGGCCTCATCCTCGGCTGGTCGGTCGCCTGGCCGCCCGGACCGATCAATGCCGAAATGATGCGGCGCGCGCTGCTCCCGCGGAAAGAGGGCGGCGGATTCTGGAGCGCCTGGCAGCTCGGTCTCGGCGCCTGCACCGGAGATTTTTGCTGGGCCTTGGGCGTTGCGACAGGAGCAGGCGCGTTCCTTTCTTCGCGGCGGATTCATCTGGCTCTGGGTGCAATCAGCTTTTCACTGCTGCTCCTTCTCGCGCTGACTTTTGCACGCGGCGCCTGGCGCGCCTGGCAAGCGCGGGAGGCGACGGGCGCCAGACCGGAGACGACGCTCGCCGCACGTTCGCTCGGCCGCGGCTATCTGCTGGGATTGGTTCTTGCCCTAACGAGTCCTTGGAACATCGGCTTCTGGTTTGCGGTCGTTGGCGGTCAAAGCGTGGCCCACGGAGAGGGGAATCTTTCCAACTCACTGACGCTCGCGGCTTCGGTCGTGGCCGGCGCGATTACCTGGACAATCACGTTTTGTGTTGCCTTGAAACTCGGCGCCCGCCTTTTTGCCCGTCGCTCCTGGCAGATCGCCACGCAGGCGTTGACCGCGCTGGTGATGCTGTTCTTTGCGGCGCGTCTGGTCGCGACGTTGCTTTAAGGCGGCTTTCGTGCCGACGACGACTTATGGACTTGTCCGAGTTAGATTGATCGCGGGACGAAGAGACTAAATTCCAACGACATGGCCGACCGCGACCTGAAGCTCACGATCAACGAAATCTACTTTTCCGTGCAGGGCGAGAGCACCTGGGCCGGATTGCCGTGCGTTTTCGTTAGGCTGACTTTCTGCGACCTGCGCTGCACTTATTGCGATACGGAATACGCCTTCTACGAAGGAAAAAAGCAGCCGTTAGGCGAGATCGTGGAAGCTGTCGTGGGTTACGATTGTTCACTCGTCGAGATCACCGGCGGCGAGCCGTTGCTCCAAAAAAATGTGCTGCCGTTGATGACCCTGCTCGCTGACGCGGGCCGGACGGTATTGCTAGAAACGAGCGGCGCACACGACATTTCGCAGGTCGATCCGCGCATCCATCGGATCATGGATTTGAAGACGCCCGGAAGCGGCGAGGTCGAGCGTAACTTGCTCTCAAACATCGCGCACCTGACCGAGCGTGACGAAGTGAAGTGCGTGATCGGTTCGCGCGAAGATTACGAATGGTCACGGGAGAAGTTGCGCGAGCATCGGCTGGCGGAACGCTGCCGCGCGGTGCTGTTCTCCCCGATTTTCGGCCGGATCGATCCGCGCGAAATCGTGGAGTGGATTCTGGAGGACAAGTTGCCGGTGCGTTTCCAGCTGCAGATGCACAAGTTCATCTGGACGCCGACGCAGCGCGGCGTTTGATCCGCTCTCAGCTCTCGAAACCCGGCCCCTGGCTCACGCCATGCCAGAAATGAAGGAGGGAAACGACGGCCGCTTTCGCGTCGAGTTGCTAGAAGAGTACTTAAGGAGCGACGGTTATCTCGTGAATCTACCGCGCTCGCGTTCAGTCAATCGCGCGTTGCGCTCCTGATTTCGCCGAGTCCGTTCATCGGAGCACGATGTTATGTGGAATTTTTAGCCGACAAGCGAATATTTGGCAGAAACGCCGTGAGCAATCCGATCAACGGCAGGAACGAGCAAAGATGAAAGACGTAGGCGATGCTCGTGCGGTCCGCCACTTCGCCCAGAACCGCCGAGCCAATGCCGGCAATTCCGAACGCGAGCCCGAAAAATAATCCCGAAACCAGCCCGACCTTTCCCGGCACCAGCTCCTGCGCGTAAACCAGGATCGCCGAGAAAGCCGAGGCCAGAATGAGACCGATCAGGACAGTAAGCACGCCTGTCCAAAGCAGATTCGCGTGCGGAAGCGCGATCGTGAAAGGCGCGACACCGAGGATGGAAACCCAGATCACCAGCTTCCGGCCATAGCGATCGCCCACCGGGCCGCCGATCACTGTTCCGACGGCGACCGCGAAGAGAAAAAGAAAAAGGTGATACTGCGCGCCCTGAACCGAGAGATGGAATTTCTGGATGAGATAAAAGGTGTAGTAATTCGTTAGGCTGGCCAGGTAGAAATATTTCGAGAAGATCAAAACCCCGAGGACGAGGAGTGCGAACCAGACGCGTCGCGTGATCTTTGGCAGCTCAACGTGCGGGCGCGGTCGGGCTTTCGCCTGCGTGAGCTGACTGCGATACCACCGGCCGACGCCGGAGAGAACGGCAATCCCGAGCAGCGCCGGCAGCGCGAACCAGAGCACGCTTTTTTGTCCGTACGGCACCACGATGAGCGCGGCGAGGAGCGGGCCTAACGAACTCCCGGCATTCCCGCCCACCTGGAAAATGGATTGCGCCAGCCCATGCCGTCCACCGGAAGCAAGGTGCGCAACGCGCGAGGATTCCGGGTGAAAGATCGATGAACCCATCCCGACGAGTGCGGCCGCTGCGACGACGATGCCGAAACTCCAGGCGCGCGAGAGAAGCGTGAGACCGCAGAGCGTCAGACCCATTCCGCAGGCAAGCGAAAACGGCTGCGGCCAGCGATCGGTGAAAAGCCCAACGAATGGCTGGAGGATCGAGGCCGTCATTTGGAACGCGAGCGTGATCAGCCCGACCTGCACGAAGCTGAGATGGAAGCTCGTCTTAAGCAGCGGATAGATCGCGGGGATAAGCGATTGGATCGTGTCGTTCAGCAGGTGCGAAAAACTGATCGCGAAAAGGACCGCCAGCACAGTGGGCTCGGCCGCGGAAAGAGCGGGCGACGATTTGCGCGTGAGATGAGTTTCGGTGCCGGGCGACGCCATGCGCTGAGGAAGCTAGTCGCGTGCCGATCCAACGCCACCGCCAGACCGCAGGCGCGAGGATGACATCGCCGCGCAGCGATGCGATTTTCCACGGCGATGCGCGCCCGCCTCACGAAAGATTTCACCTTCGAAGCCGCCCAGACTTTGCCTTCTGCGCCGGAGGGTCACAAGTGTCGCAACATGCACGGGCATAGCTTTAAGGTGGAGATTTCGATCGAGGGGGAAGTCGATCGCACGACCGGTTGGGTTTACGATCACGCCCTCATCGGCGCGGCGGTGAAGCCGCTCGTCGCGCAGCTTGATCACAGCTACCTCAACGAAATCGCCGGACTGGAAAATCCGACGATTGAGAACATGGCAGCGTGGTTTTGGAAAAAAATAGAAGCCCAATGCCCGGGCCTTTCCGAAGTCGTGATCCACGAGACGCCGACCGCGCGCTGCGTGTATCGCGGGGAATAGCGTCCGGAGATCACGCCGAATTTCGGAGATCAAAAACACGCTTCTCTTAATTTCTCCGGGTCATTTGGGACATCTGCGATGAATTCGTTACACTGAAGTCAGTCGCCTGGCCCGTGCACCGCTGCGGTTTCGAGCCGACACCGCGTTTTCAATGGGTCAGATGCTGTTCATCCGGTCGAAAAAATCGGCAAAGAGCCGGCCGTAAATTGCGCCCCGCTCCGGATGATATTGCACCGCGAGACAAAAGCTTTTCCCCGGTCGCTGCATCTGCTCGATCGCATCATCGGTCGCGCACCATGACTCGACGACCAAACCGTCTCCGACCTTATCGATCGCCTGATGGTGCGAGCTATTCACCTTCGCGAACCGATATCGCGCTCCGGCGTCGTTCCGGAGCGGCTGGATGTCGTGGTTTTTCTGCTCGGGAAGATTGTGCCCCGGAATGTCGAGCCGAAGCGTCCCGCCGAGCGTGACGTTCAGGAGCTGCATACCCTTGCAGATCGCCAGGATCGGCAGACCGCGTTCCAGCGCATTCTGCGTCGCGGCAAATTCCCATTCGTCCCGAGGTCGATCGCCCTCCTCCAGCACCGATGGATCAGGCACTGGCTGGCGCAACAATTCCTGCGAGATATCGTTCCCGCCCGTCAGCAGGAGTCCATCCATCTCCGCCAGCGCCCCCGGCTTCTGCGCCGCATTCCAAAGCTCGATCTCCGGCCGGGCGGCCAGGATCGGGTGGAAAAACTTTTCGTCCTTCGGCCGAATCCAACTGGCAAGACGGGGCATCGGCAAACTTCGACCGCTGCCGCGCAGTGTAAAGCCGGTCGGCCTAACGACTATGTGGAGGATTTGAGGAGCGCCGGCTAAAGGAATGCAATAGAAGAAGCGATCGAGACGTCGCCACCCGAACTGCAGACATTTGCATAATACCAGCCGCTAATTGCCGCGCGCCGAAGCCAGGCTTGCGACCTCTTCATTCCCAGCAAAGGGAGCGGCCGACGGAGGCGCTGGCTTCGGCATTTTCTCAAAGAGAACTCCGTAAACCTGCAGACTCCGCGCCCGGAAAGCGCCGGCGCAACTCAGCAGGTAAAAGCGCCACATCCGCCGGAAGCGTTCTCCGAAACGATCGGCAAAGCGTGGCCAGGCGCGCTGGAAATTAGCGTCCCAAGCCATCAATGTCGGGTCGTAGTGCGGACCGAAATTGCGCACTTCTTCGACCAGGAATAAGCCTTCCGCCGCTTTCGTCAGGCGCGAGAGTGAAGGGAGAAGAGAGTTTGGGAAAATGTAACGCCGAATCCACGGATCGATCTGCAGATTCGAAACCGGGTTCCCAATGCCCTGGCAGAGAAAACGTCCTTCCGCGCCTAACGACTTAGCGGCTGCCTCCAGATAGGCTCGATAGTTTTTAAATCCGACATGCTCGACCATTCCGACGCTGACGATGCGATCGAAGCGGCCGCGCACCTCGCGGTAATCGCGCAGCTGAATCTCGATATCCAGCCCGGCGCAGAAACGTTCGGCGTATTGTTGCTGCTCCCGCGAAATCGTCAGGCCAATGACGGAGCAACCGAAGTTCTCCGCCGCATATTTGGCCAGGCCGCCCCAGCCGCACCCGATATCGAGCAGGCGCAGGCCGGGGCGCAGGTCGAGCCATTGGCAAAGCGTCTCCAGTTTGCAGCGTTGCGCGGCCGCGAGATCGTCGCCTCCCGCAAAAATCGCGCAGGAATACTGCATGAACGGATCGAGCATCGCTTCGAAGAAATCGTTTCCGAGATCGTAATGAACCCGGCCGACGCGGCGGGAGCGCCGGCGTGTTTGATGATTGCTGAGCAGGGCGGAAGCGAGCCCCACTAGATTGGAAAAACTATAGACGAAACGCTGATCGAGCCGAGCGCCGATAGCGCGCGCACAGAGTTCGTCTAGCGCCTCACAATCCCACCAGCCATCCATGTAAGATTCGCCAAAACCGAGCGTGCCGGCCGCGAGCACGCGGGAAAAAAAGCGCGCGTCGTGCAACTGAATGTCCCACGGACGACTGCCGTTGATGCGCACGTCGGCCCCCCGCAGAAGATCCTCGACGACCGCTTGCGCCGCTGCCATAGAAACGGAATCGCAGGAAGCGGCATAAGCCGATGCAAATGTTAATCGCCGAAGCAGAAACGAGAGAGCAGATCGCCAGTTGTTACCCGGTGATGCGGCAGTTGCGCCCGCACTTTGAGGAAGAAGAGACCTTCCTCACGCAGGTGGAGCGGCAACGGCGCGGAGGCTACCGGATGGCCTTTCTCCGAGAGGGGAACGCGGTGCGCGCCGTTGCTGGTTATCGCTTCTCCGAATCACTTCACGGGGGCTGCTTTTGTTACGTTGACGACCTGGTCACCGATCAGTTCTCGCGCTCCTTTGGCTTCGGCGGAGCGCTTTTCGACTGGCTCGTGGAAAACGCGCGCGCGGCCGGGTGCGGAAGATTTGAATTGGACTCGGGTGTGCAGCGTTTCGCGGCACACCGGTTTTACCTGACGAAGAGGATGATCATTTCGTCGCATCATTTCTCGCTCGAGCTGTAAAGCGGTAATCCTGCTCCTCCTCCCGCTTAAAGATCGAGCAGGAGCAGGAATAGGAGCACGAGCAGGAGGCGCCGACACGGAAAGTCGCGATCTCATAGCGCAGTTTTTCATGAATCCCGAGTTCCCATCACATTCACCGCGATCTCCCGCCGATGCGCGGCCCGTCGGTGTTCGAAGATGAAGATCCCCTGCCAGGTGCCGAGCTGCATCCGGCCACGCGCAATCGGGATGACTTCGCTCGTGCGCGTGAGGACGGAGCGAATGTGCGACGTACTGTCGTCGCCGCCTTCCGCAGTGTGTTCGAAATACGGCGTCGCTTCCGGCACGAGCCGCTCGAAAAATTTCTCGAGATCGCGGCGCGCGGTCGGGTCGGCATTTTCCGTAATGATGAGGCTGCAACTCGTGTGCCTAACGAACACTGCAGCCATGCCGGTTTCGACGCCACTTTTCTTGACAGCTTCGGCTACCTGCGAGGTGATCTCGAAGGTGCCTTTGCCACTGGTTGCGACCGTGAAACTTGCCGAGTGAGAAACCACGCCGGCAGCCACGTTATCTGCAGCCGCCGACGGTCGCAATTACGGGGAAGAGCAGCGCGCCTATTGGAGATGATAAACTTCGACTAGGGCGACGCCGGTCGCGTCCTCCTTGCCGCGCACGACCGCAGTGTAATTGCCGGGCGTGAGCGTGGAGACAATCGCCGCCTCCTTGTCATTCCCGGGCGGCACGGTACTGGCCTCGATCTCCAGCGCCTGAGTTTCGCGCCAGTTATCGTTCGTCAGGCTGTTGCCGTTGGTGTCGTGCAATTCCAAAACCGGATCTGATAAGGCGCCGGCCACACCGGCTCCGGTGAGTGAGGGGCCGAGCGCGCGCACCAGCACCTTCGCCGGTTCGCTTCCACCGATGATAAAACCGCCGATCATAACGTTATCGCCCGTCTCGACGCGGCCGCGGGTGGAGATGTTGCCGAGGCTGACTTCGGCGGAGTCGCTTTCCAAATCATAAACCTCCACGAGGCCGATGCCGGCGCCGCCATTCTTTCCGCTGACGATCGCGGTGTGCGCGCCAGCCGGAAGAGTCGCGATGATCGCGGATTCGAGCGGGCTGGTCGGAGGAATTCCCGTGGCGACGATTGCGGCTTTTTGCGTGGACTGCCAATTATCGTTCGTGATGACGGGCCCAACGCTCGGATGCAACTCCAGGACCGGATCAGCTAAACTCCCGGCGAGCGGCAACGTTGGCCCAAGCGCCCGGATCAGCACCTTTTTACTGGAACCTGTCGGACCGGTTACAATAAAGCCGGCGATCAGAACATTCTCGCCGTCCTGCACGTCCATTCGGGTGGAAATGTTGAGCGGCTTGCCGGACCTCGGCGCAGCCACGCCGGGATCGACCGTAAGAAGGATGCCACTCGCTTGGGTCGTGGCGGTGGCGTTTGAGCTGACTGAGGCGAATTTCCCGCTGATCGCCGTGGCCGCGATCGCGCCGAAGGTATCGTTGGGATCGGGAGCGAAGGCGTCGAGCAACTTCACATTGAGGTTTCCGCCTAACGTTGCCGTGCCGGTGACGTGGAGTTGATCGATCTGGTCCGGATCGGCGCCGGCTGCCTCGAGGATGAGAGTGCCGTCTTTGTCCTGCGTGAAATTGCCCGCGACCGTGATCGTTCCAGGAGAATGTCCGGGCGAGATGTAGCCGCCTGAGTTCACCAGGTCGCCCGTGATCGTGCCGGATCCGGAGAGGACGCCGCCTTGAAGCGTGACGTTGCTGACGACGATGAGGCCGCCGAAATCCGTTTCGCCCCCTGTCTGCACGAAGCCACTCGGCTCCGCACTGCCGGCCTCGGTTTCCGCCTTGCGCTGAAAGCTTCCGCCGTCGTTCGTGATCAGGCTGGCCCCGTCGTTGCCGATAATGCTACCGCCATCGTTCGTGATCAGGCTGCCACCGTCGTTGGTGATCAGGCTGCCGCCGTCGTTCGTGATCAGGCTGGCACCGTCGTTACCGATGATCGTGGCGCCGTCGTTCGTGATGAGACTGGCGCCGTCGTTGCCGATGATGCTCGCGCCGTAGGGCCCGATCAACTTTGTCTCCGTGACGAGCGATTCCACCACGACCGAGCGCGGCGCTTCCACCGGCGGAGGCGTCTTCGGCGGAGGCGTCGGGGCGGGCGGCGGAGTGCTGAGTCGATCGACAAAGAACTGACCGAGGTTATGAAAAAAAGTTCCGATGCCGTCGAACAGGCCGTTGATTTGCGGCGCGCTTAGCGCGTCGACATTTGCGCTGCCGGAGACGGGCACGATCCCGCCGCGCCCGTTCAACCTAAACGTCCCATAGTTCTCCCAGGAACCGCTCATCGGCACGTCGGTATCGCTCGACATCGTGACGATGCCGGTGCTCGTGACGACGATGTCGAGACTCTTGAGCGTGCCGCCGTTGATGGCGAAGGATTGGCTCACCGTCAGTTTGCCACCCGCGCCGGTGATCGCGCCGCCATTCAACGAAACCCCGGAGACGTTGACATCCTGCGTGATGGAAACGCTGGCCGAGCCGAGGACGGCGAGGTCGGCGGAGCCGGGAACGCCGGCGGCGCCACTAGCGTCGTGCCATTTCGAGGCGTCGTTCCAATTTCCACCAGTGCCAACGCGAGTGAAGACTTTTCCGCCGGCCGGTTTAAGCCGGATATGGAGCGGCGTCGAGAAACCTTTGATGCCTAACGAATTCACGGCGTAGGCGCTGACGATATGGTCGCCGATGACCGTCGTGAAATAGGGAAGTTGAAAGCTGGTGCCGCCGTTGCGGGTTTCGATGACGGTGCCGTCATAGATCAGGCCGATCTCGGAAACGCTGCCGCCGGAGAAAAACTGGGCGCCGAAAGTGATCGTGCCGGTCGAGTAAACCAGCGGATCCTCTACCGTGCCGTCGTGTCCGCTTTCCGGCGGCGTAATGGGACTTACTTCGACGTCGGGGATCGGCCCCGTGACCGTGTGATGGACTCCGACGAAATTCGAGATGCTGTCCTTGCGTCCGGCGTCTGAAGCAATCGCCCGGAAGTACACCGCATCGCCCGCCGGGTATTTCGTGGTGCTGAGATAGAAGAGGGTCGGGTCGTCGTAGGGAAACATCGCGCCGCCGTTGCCATCGGCGAGGTCGACCCAACTGCTTTCATCGCCCGGCGTAGTCGTCGTCTGAATCCGAACCGAGACGCCATCCAGTTCCGTTGCTTCCTTCACGTGAAACTTGATTTCCTGCCCCGGACCATTGGTCGCGAGGAACAGGCTGACCGGCACGACGTGCAGAGCCGTTGTAGCGAGGTCGTAGTAGCCAACGACGTTGGAAATGTTGTCAGCGTATCCGGGTGCGGAAGCGATTGCGCGAAAATGCATGCCGTTCTGCAGCGGATAATTGAGGCTGTTGAGGACGAAATAACCGGAGGTCTCGTCGAGCGTCATGTACCCGCCGCTGCCGTTAGGCAAATCAGCCCACGAACCACTGTCGTTAGGGGTGGCCGTCGCTTGCACTCTCACCTTCAGTCCGGGCGGGTTTCCAGTTTGGAGCGCGGAAAAGCTGAGAACCGTGTCCTTGCCGCTACCGGTCGGGTTCACGGTGCTGCCGTTGACCGTGAACTGCGTGGAGGAAAGTCCCCCATGCGGCGGCGGAGTCGGTGTCGCGGAGGTGCTGGTGATCGTGACGGCGACGTTGGTGGAATTGTCGCCAGGGTTCGGATCATCATCAAAAGGATCGGTCGAAACGCCAACCAACCGCACCGGCGCACCAGCTTTTTTCGCGACATAGGCGACCAGGAAAGATGTCGATCCGCCTGAAGGAATGTTAGGCAGATTAATCAGCCGAAAGCCGGTTTGATCAATCGACGTCACAGGCGGCTCGGCTGTATCGAAAGTCATGTAAACGTCGCTCCCAGACGAATCATCGGGGCTGATGTAGCCGTGCATCGCACTCGTCGCGTCCGGGCCGTGATTGGTAACGGTGCAGTTGTAAATGATCTCGTCGCCGATCGCCGCGACCGATGGATTGACGGTCACCGCGATGCTCAGGTCGGAATCGGCCGCCGCGTTTCCCATCGAACAGACGATGGCGCTGGTGGCAAGAAAGAGGGCGCTGAGAATTTTTTTCATGGTTTGCAGTGGCTGGCCATTGGGCGCAGCTCTTTGTTTCAGGGAATGGAGATGACGAAGCGGCGACGATATTACCGGACAAATGCGAAAAGTTGTCTCCCGCCCCGCCGCTGGCGTGTGATCCGCTTCTCTCCCAGAGCACATGAGTGAAGGGCTAGAGCCACCCACGGATAACGATCGACTCCTCGCGCTTTACCTCGGCGCACCGTCCGATGCGGAAGCCGCCGCACCGCTCTCCGCTCTGTTCTCGCTCCACGCCGGACCGATCATCGAGGAAATCCTCCAGGCGAAACGGCGGAGAACGCAGCGGGATGATTTCGAGCTCGAGGACGTTGGCAGCACGGCCCGCGCTTATCTTTTGCGCCACCTTGCGTCGCTTCGCGCCGGCGAACATGAGGAACCGATCCGCGACTTTCGCGCTTACGTCGCCACGGTCACCTATTCCGCCTGGGCGGAAGCGCTACGCGCGCGCCACCCACAGCGCGCGCTCCTGCTCAATCGCCTGCGTTACCTTCTCGAAAACCGGACGACGCAACGCGGCTTCGCGATTTGGGGCGATCCTGGCGGCGCTCAATGGTGCGGCTTTGCGCATTGGAGCGGACGGACCGGTGGCGCGACACCCAAACGGCAGTGGCTGCTGGCCGATCCAGGTGCGGCGGCTCGCGAAGCCTACGCTGGGGCCGATCCCGCGACGCTGATTTTACCTGCGCTGGTTGCGAAACTATTTCGATGGCTCGGGGGGCCGATCGAGTTACGCGACCTGACAAATGTCGTGGCCGAGCTGACCGGAATCGCCCGCACGCCGATCCCAGCGCCGGAGACCGACGCGCGCCGGATCGACCCGCGCAATTCACCGGCCGAAGAACTGGTCTGGAAGGAATATCTCTCCTGGCTTTGGGTTGAAACCGGAACCTTGTCGCAACGTCAGCGCCGGGCTTTCCTGCTCCATTCCGATCTTTTGCCGGAGCTGGAAGCGGCCGGCGTCGCCCCACTCCGCGCGCAGGCTTCGTCGCTCAACTTTTCGCCTAACGAATTCGCGGAAATCTGGAACCGCCTTCCGCTCGACGACCTCACGATCGCGCAAATGATCGAAGGGACGCGCCAGCAGGTAATCAATTTGCGCCGGGTCGCCCGCGAGAAATTGGGTGCCGCCTGGCGAAAGTGGAATCCAGGTAATAAGCCGCGCGAATTATCATCTAAAGAAGGAAGAGCATGAACGCGGACGACCACCTCTCGCCGGATGAGCTCATCGCTTATGGGCAGCGCACGCTCGCACCCGCCGCGCTCCTCCCCGCGAGTGATCATCTTGCTTCGTGCGAGCGTTGTCGCGCTGCTCTCCGTGAGGCGAACCCGCTGCCTGCGGAAACCGAAGCGGCCACCTACGAAGAGCTGGCCGCGGCCGTCAGCGGGGAAGCCGATCCCCTCGCCCGTCGGCGTCTCAGGCAGTCGCGGCAGAGCGTTGCCGAGCTGGCTGATCTGCTCGCGTTCCGCGACGAGATGGATGCCCTGCCGGCTTTCGACTACTCGCTAGGCGAAGAACCGGCTCGCTCGCGTGCGAGCTGGATCCTCCCGATCGCGGCTGGCCTCGCCTTCGCATTCGCCTTGTTTTGGTTGAACTCGAGCGGCCGCCAGGCAAGCCGCGGTCTTGTCCTTCACGACGCGGGAAAGAAAATCGTCGTTCGGCAGGATGGCACCGTGCCGGCGCTGGGTCCACTCTCGGAAGGTTTGCGTGATGCCGTTCGCGTCGCGGCTTCGTCAGGCAAAGTCGAGCTCCCGCCGCTCGTTAGGGAGCTACGCCCAGCTGCCGAGACTTTGGCTGGCGCACCAACTGTCTCGCAAAACTTTTCCCCGGTCAGCCCGATCGGAACCGCCGTGGCGACCGCGCAACCGACGCTGCGCTGGAGTCGCGACCCAGACGCGACTGGTTACCGCGTCAACCTGCAGCGGCGGAGCGGCGGAGCGGTACTCACGAGCCCATCGTTAACCGCGGAACAAAGCGAGTGGACGCCCCCGCAACCTTTGGTCGCAGGCGAAACCTATGAATGGGACGTAGAAGCGTTACGCGGGGAGGAAATGATCGGGAAAGCGCCCGCGCCACCCGAACCGGAAGCCTGCTTCGCAGTTCTGCCTAACGACAAGCAGAAGGAGCTGAGTGACCTTCGGGCACAGCTTCAGGGGTCGCATCTGCTGCTCGGTCTGGCCTACGCCCGCGCCGGTCTCGTGCCGGAAGCGCGCGCCGAATTCGGCCAGCTCGCCCAGGACAATCCCGAGAGCCAGTTGCCGAAGGACCTCCTCGCCAGCCTAACGATCCCAACGCCGGCTAACGCCCGATGAGCACGAACGGCGCCCAGTAAAAGGGGTGCTGATAACGCTCGTTCTTCCGCAGCGCGAGACTCGCCTGCCGCAGCGCCTCGGCCTTCTCAACGCCCTCGTGCAGGCCGCGATGCAGCTCCACCATTAATTGCGTGCTGCTCGCGCTGTCCACTTTCCATTGGCTGACGATCGTTGCCGGGCACCCCGCGGCCATGAAGGCCCACGATAATCCCACCACCCCTTCGCCCGCCGTGACTTCGCCGCGAGCCGTTTCGCAGCCGCACAAGATCGCGAGACGCGCGCGCAACTTTATGTGCATCAACTCCCGCGCCTCGAGTCGCCCATCTTCTTCCGGCGCAAGATTCACCTGCGAGAAAAGCAGGTAGGAATAAAGCGGCGCGCGATCGTTGAGCACGCCGTGCGTCGCCAAGTGCAGGATCGCGGCGTTCGCTGCTTCATGCTTGAAAACTTTTTCGCGCGCCTCGTTACCAACGAGGACTTTGCCGCTCGGCGACGGGTAAATCTTCTCCAGCTCGCGCGCCTGCGAATCCATCTGCGGGAGCGGCTGCCAGCCGCGCTCGCGCGCCATCGCGGAATCGCCCAGCGCGGGGTTCGCAAATGCCAGCAGCGCGTGTTCCGGAGTCGGTTCCTGGCCATTCTGTTGAGCCCGCGCAAGGAGCGAAAGAGACGGCGCATAACTCACGGCGTGCTCGACCAGCAGCGGATGATCCGCGCCGCTCTCAAGCGTCTGAAACGGTAATTCCCAGAGCGACCCGTCCGGAACAATCATGATCGAGCTAGCTTGCCGCAATTCGGTTTCCACCGGGCGCAGGAGCAGGTCGTAAAGCGCGCCCGCGTCCTTTTCCCAGGCCAGACTGCGCAGCGCCAGCCGCGCCCGGTACGCGCTCGTGAGGCGACCTATCTCGGCGCGGCCTTTGCCTAACGAGATCACTTTCAGCTCCGGTTTCGTCTTTTCCGGCCCAAGACGAATGAGAAAAAGATAGGCCTCCTCTTCCGTCACGACGTAACGGAGGAGCGTACTTCGCCCCTCCTGCAGCAGCGGGGCAAGCGAGCCTAACGAGTCGAACGACGCCGACGGAGTGGTCCGGCGCAGCTCTGGGTGCGCCTCCTCCAGCGCCGCCTCGAAATCCTCTTCGGCGCGCTCCGCTTTCTCGACGGCCTTGCTCGCTTTTTCCCCGCCCGCGTTTCGCAGCTCCCGTCGCGCTCCGGCGAGCTGCAGGTCGAACTGTTGTTGTCGTTTGCGCTCGTCGGTACTCAGGAGCGCCGCCCACTCGACGCGCCCAGCTCGGGCCATGTCGAGCAGGACGCGCGCGCTCGCTCGTTCCGCGATCGCGAGCGCTTTCTCCGGCTCACCTTGCCTAACGAGAAGTGAAACCAACCGGTGATACGGCTCGATTTGCTGCGCGAAAAATGTCTCGCGCGCCACGTCGCCGCCTGCGACCTGGCCGCGCATCTTCTCCACGGCCGCGATCGCTTCCTCAAACGACCGCCGCGCCTCTTTGTCGTCGGCCGCGCATTCCCCGGCGAAGGTGAGCGCCGGCACGAGCTGATCGAGCTGCGCTACTTTACGCGAGAGGGCGACGGCCTGCTGCGCCTGCAGGCGCGCCGCCGCGACCTCGCCACGCGCCCGCGCCACCCGCGCGCTCCCCAGCAGGGCCCGGGCTTCCCCGCCAATGTCGTGCAACTCGCGCGCGAGCTGTAGCGATTGGGCAAAATCGTCGCGCGCCGCGTCGAGGTTCCCGCGTTTGAATTCGAGATCGCCGAGCGTGCCTAACGAACTTTCGACCCGCGGCCGGAACTTCGCCTTTTCCGCCACGGCCCGCGCGCGCTTGATCGACTCCACCGCGCGCTCGAACTCACCGAGCGCGCTGTAGCTCATGCCGATGTTGTTAAAGACAAAGGCCATGTTCCAGGCCTGGTCGTCGCCGACCGCGGCACGGGCGCGCTCATAGAACTCAAGCGCGCGCTTCGGCTGGCCCTCCGTGCGATAAACTTCGCCGATGCTGTTGAGTGCCGGAATGATGCCATCGCGATATTTGACCTTCTCTGAAAGCGCGAGTGCGCGGTAGAACGACTCAAGCGCGTGCGCAAAATCGGATTCCTCCAGATAGACAATCCCGCGCGCCTGTTCGGCGCTGATTAGCCCGTGGGCAAACTCCGGATGCGCCCGATAAAATCCGATTGCTTGATCGATGGCGCCGAGCGCTCCCGTGAGATCGCCGGACTCGCGCAGGACAAAAGCCAGCTCGACCTCCGCCGCGGCAGCGTCCTCGCCGGCGTCGGCCTGGCGCGCGAGGTGAAGCGCTCGCTCGCATTCGTCCGCCGCGTGCAGGTAGTCGCCGGTGAGTGTTATTTGATAAGCGTGCTGGAGCAGTTGCTTCCGGATCGCGGCAGAATTCTCTTCTGCGGAGAGTGCGTGGGTCGCGGAGGTGCAGAGGACCAGGAGGGTCGCGAGGAACTGATGGCGGAACGGCATTTCGCGTGAGGAGATTTCGCCTGGTTCTCGAAGAAGCAAGCGGGAACCATGCCCAAGCGACGCGGTGGACGTTTGTGTTTGCTGTGCGCTTTCTCGATCTTGGCTGATGTTGCGCTTCTTCCTCGCGCTGCTCTTTCTTGCCACAAGTCTGCGCGCGCAACCCCCTAACGAGCACGAGATCGCGCAGCTCTATGGTCGCGGTTTGGCCGGCAATTCCCATGCCGTGATCGATTGCGTGGCCGCGCTCGAAGAGGTACTGGCGGCTCGGCCTAACGACCAACTGGCGCGGGTTTATCTCGGGAGCGCCGAAACCCTGCGCAGCCGAGATCTGCCCTTTGGCCTGCAGAAATGGAGGACGCTCCAACACGGGATCGCGTTGATGGATGAAGCCGCGGCCGCCGCGCCAGAGAATGGCCGGGTCCAGCTTCTGCGCGCGGTTACGAATGAAGCTTTCCCCCCAATCCTCGGCCGGCGGAAAGTCGCACGTGATGCGCTCGAAAAGCTGGTCGTCGAGGTGGAGAAGGATCGAACGAAACTTTCGCCTAACGATCAGCAACTTCTCTACCTGAATGCTGGGGAGGCCGCGCAAAAGGCCGGCGAGCAGGCGCGGGCGATCTCGCTTTGGAAGAAAGGTGTTGCGTTGCAGGCGGATTCCAGCCTAACGAACGAATTGCGCTCGGCGATCAAGGCGGCCGCGCCCTAAGACTGCGTCCCTGCGAGGCTTTGCTTGGGCGTCTGTCCTGTAGGCGAGTTTTCCGCGAGGCCGCGAAAACAGCACGCAAGGCGCGTGCGCTCTTCCGATTTGAGCACGGGTTTCGAGCGCGGGATTAGTCGAGGATTCCCGAGGTCGATTCACCCTCGGCCTTAGGAGCTCGCGCTCGACGCCCCGGAAAGTTGTGGCCCATTACGAGCATGCAGGAGAATCTCGAGCGCGTGCTCTTCGACGAGCAAACGATCCTGCGCCGGCTCGACCAGATTGCCGCTCAGATCGTCACCGACTACCGCGAGCGCGACCTGACCGTGATCGCAGTCCTAAATGGCAGCCTGATTTTCATGGCCGATCTGCTCCGGCGAATTCCGCTGCCGCTGAAGCTCGATTGTCTGAGAGTTGCGAGCTATCACGGCGGCACCCGCACCACCGGCGGCGTGGTCTTTAATCAAGTCGCGCTGCCCGACGTGACAGGACGCCATATCTTGATCCTCGACGACATTCTCGACAGCGGCGTGACCCTGGCCGCGATCGGCGAAAAGCTGCGTGCGGCGCGACCTCTGAGCGTGAAGCTTTGCGTGCTTCTGCGGAAGCAGAAGATCCGACTCCGGCCACTCGAAGCCGACTACGTTGGGTTCGATATCCGCGATGAATTCGTCGTCGGCTATGGATTGGATTACCAGGAGCGCTATCGAAACTTACCCTGCATCGGAGTCCTCCGGACGGAACTGATCGGAGCGGCCTGACAATGCGCATTCCGGTCCAATACTTTTCGCAGTTGAAGGAGATCGCAGGAGGGTCCGAGGAAATCGTGGAGCTGCCGGCAGGCGCAACAATCGGCGAATTGCTTGCGCGGATCTATCAACTCCATCCGGGTTTAAAGAAGTGGGAGCGTACTCTTTTGGTCGGAGCGGGCGTGGAATTCGTGGAACCGGATTACATAATCCAGCCTAACGACGCGATCGCGATTATGCCGCCGGTTCAGGGTGGATGAGGCCGCTCGGCGCAGCCGGTGCCCTTTTCTCCATCCAATTGAATCGCGGTTTGCCGCGAAGCGCCGAATGAGATTTAGCCTAACGAGCGAACTTTTTCACGCGTCAACAGCGAAATTGCTTGCGTCCGGCAGGCGCACAGCATGTAGTGTCAGGCTGGTTCTCGGCCACATCATGCGTTGTCCCAAATGCGGAAACAACGACGACAAGGTTATCGATTCCAGGTCGTCGCGCGATCACTCCAGCATCCGGCGCCGGCGCGTCTGTCTTACCTGTGCCTTTCGTTTCACCACCTACGAACAAATCGAGCGGGCTCATCTGCGCGTCGTTAAACGTGATCGGACACACGAGCGGTTCGATCGGCGCGAACTCTCCAATAGCGTCGCAAAAGCCTGCGAGAAGCGCGGCATTGGCCTCATCGTGCTCGAGCAAACGGTCGATGAAATCGTGCACGAGATCGAAACCCACGGCGGCGAGATCACGACCGCGGAGATCGGCGAGAAGGTCCTCAATAAGCTGCGCGACCTGGATGAAGTCGCCTATCTCCGCTACGCCTCGATCCATCATCGGTTCGAAAACGTCGATCGATTTGTGGAGGAAATTCAGGCGCTCGCGCGCCGCATCAAACCCAACGTGCTTCAGCGTGAGCTCTTCAATGAGCCGGTAAAAAATGGTCGCGTTTAAGGAAGAATTTCCCTATCTCCGCGCTGATTCCGGCCAGCTCTTCGAGTTTAATCGCGCCTGGCTTCAAAAGGCGATCACTCAAGCGGCTGATCGCGCCGGCTATCCGAGCTGGTGGCTGACCGAACATGTGACGGAAAGCATCACCTTTTATCTGCGCCTGCGAACGGATGAATCGGTCGTCGCTTTCAGCCAGCTCAATCAAACGGTTCGCTACGTTTTGAAAGTGATCGGCTACAAGGAGATCGTGCCGCACTTCCGCCCGACTCCGCCGCCGATTTCCATCTCGCTGTTCGAGATCGCGGAAGCGGCCGGCGACGGCTACGAGCTGGCTTTTTTCGACCTGCTCGAAAAGCGGGTCGCCGCGCTGACCGCGACGGGCGCGACGAGCGTGCATTTTTTCGGACTCCAGCCGGCGATCAAGTTGCTCTGTTCCGCGAAGACCTGGACGCGCGGCTGCGATGCGATGCGGGAAGAAGTCACCTGCTTCATTCGGGAGAAAGTGTTCCACGAATCGGAGACGCGGGCCGATCTGAGTTGCTCGATCCGATGACGATTTTCGAGAAAATCATTGGGCGCGAGATTCCGGCGAAAATCGTTTTTGAAGACGACGATGTGATCGCCTTCCACGATGTGGACCCCAAAGCACCGGTCCACGTGTTGATCGTTCCGAAGCGCGTCATCCCGCGGCTGGCGGAGGCGGAGGAAGCGGATGCACCGTTGTTAGGTAAACTGATTTGGACGGCAACGAAAGTGGCGCGCGAGCTCGGGGTGGCGGAGAGCGGATACCGCGTTGTGATCAACAGCGGTCCTGATGCAGGGGAGAGCGTCCCGCACCTGCATGTGCACTTGCTCGGCAAGCGATCGTTAAGCTGGCCGCCCGGGTAGTCATCCTCACCAAGGTCAAGCTGGGAGATCCTTCGGTTTGCTTGGGATGACGACGTGAGAGAAGACGCCCGGAGGGTTACATCCCCATGATCTGATAGCCGCCGTCTACGTAAATCGTCTGGCCGGTGATGGCTGCCCCACCGTCGCTCGCAAGGAACAATCCTGTCTGGCCGATCTCCGCCGAATCGCAGCTCCGGCCTAACGGGGCGCGTTCCTGGTAATGTTTCATCATCGACGAAAAGCCGCTGATGCCGCGCGCGGCGAGCGTGTTAACCGGTCCGGCGGAGATGCAGTTCACGCGGATTTTTTTCTTCCCGAGATCGTAGGCAAGATAACGAGCGCTGGCCTCGAGGCTCGCCTTCGCCACGCCCATTACGTTGTAGTGGGGCACGACTTTTTTGGCCCCGTAGTACGTCATGGCCACGATGCTGCCGCCGTCGGTCATGAGCGGCGCCGCCTCGCGCGCGAGCGCGACTAACGAATACGCGCTGATGTCATGCGCGGTCCGGAAGGCTTCGCGCGAAGTGCTCAGGAAATCGCCTTCGAGCGCTTCCTTCGGCGCGAATGCGACCGAGTGCAGCAAGAGATCGATCCGGCTGCTGGTGCCGCGGACTTTCTCAAAAAAATCCGCGATCTCGTCATCCTGCGTAACATCGCACGGCCAGAGCGGCGTCCCTTCGCCGAATTCCGCGACCAGCTCCTCGACGTTCTCTTTCAATCGCTCCCCCTGATAGTTGAAAATTAGTTTCGCGCCGGCTCCGGCCCAGGCTTTGGCGATCGCCCAGGCGATGCTGCGTTTATTGGCGACGCCGAAGACGACGCCGGTTTTTCCCGCGAGAATTTGGTCTGCCATAACAGAGGCAGTCTAACGAGTTTGGCTCCGCGCGAAAGCGCCGGGCGGAGGCGGCTCGGGATGTCGGTCGCAATCTTTCACAATCGGCTCATAGTGCTGCGATGAAGGTGAAAGTGTTTGTCACTCCCAAAGAGACGGTGCTGGATCCGCAGGGGGCGGCGGTGCACGAGGCGATGCAGCACCTCGGTTTCACGGCCGCGCGGGACGTGCGCATCGGGCGTTATCTCGAGATCGAGCTCGCAGAAAATGGCGATGCCCCCGCGCACGAGCCGAAGCTGCGCGAGCTCTGCCGCGATCTGTTTTCGAATCCAGTAATTGAAGATTACCGGCTGGAAATGCCTAACGAAAAGTGATGAACTTCGCGGTCATTCAGTTTCCCGGGTCGAACTGCGACCAGGATTGTCTCGCGGCCTTGCGCGGGATCGATGGGATCCAGGCGGAATACGTCTGGCACAAGGAGACATCGTTAGGCAAAGCCGACGCGATCGTCCTGCCGGGTGGTTTTTCCTATGGCGATTACCTGCGCTGCGGTGCGATCGCTCGTTTTTCGCCCATCATGCGGTCCGTCGTCGAAGAGGCGCACGCGGGAAAGCTGATCATCGGCATCTGCAACGGCTTTCAGATTTTATGCGAAGCGGGTTTGCTCCCAGGCGCGCTCGTGCGCAATCGCTCGCTTCACTTCATCTGCGAGCAGGTGCATTTGCGGGTCGAGGCGACGGAGTCGCCGTTCCTGCATGGCCTCTCTTTTGGGGAAGTGCTGCAAATCCCGATCGCGCATGGCGAAGGTTGCTATTTCGCGGACGAAAAAACGCTCCGGAGCCTGAACGCGCACCAGCAGGTCTTGCTGCGTTACTGCGACGCACAAGGTCGGGTCACGGCCGCCGCGAATCCGAACGGCTCGGTCGAGAACATCGCCGGGATCTGCAATCGCGAGCGCAACGTGTTTGGTCTCATGCCGCACCCGGACCGCGCCTGTGAAGCCCGGCTCGGGAGCAGCGACGGCGCCAGGATTTTTCAATCGATGCTGCACTCGTTAGGCGTGGTGGAAGCGGCGGCGTGAGCGTCTTCGTCACCGGCACGGACACGGGCGTCGGGAAGACGGCGTTTAGTTGCTGGCTGCTCGAGCGATTGCGGGAGCAAGGTGTCAGCTGCGCCGGCTACAAACCGATCTGCTGCGGGGATCGCGAGGACGCCCGGCGTCTGCTCGCCGCCGGCAGCACTGGCCTAACGATCGAGGAAGTTAATCCGATCTGGCTGAAATTGCCGGCCGCGCCACTCACCGCGGCGCTTGCGGAAAGGCGGGAGCTCGACCTCGTCGCGCTTCGCGGCGGATTCGTCAGGCTGAGCCAGGAGGTGGAATTCGTGGTCGTGGAAGGCGTCGGCGGCTGGATCGTGCCAATCACCGAGAGCTATTTCTCGAGCGATCTCGCGACTGACTTGCAGTTGCCTGTGCTCATCGTCGTACACAATCGGCTCGGTTGTTTGAATCACACCTTCCTCACGGTGCGCAACGTCGAAGCTGCCGGCTTGCGCTGCCTCGGCGTCGTCCTGAATGATTTCGGCGAATCGGACGAGGTCGCAACGAAAACCAACGCCGATATTCTGCGGCGCTGTCTCTCGATTCCGGTTGTGGAAGGCTTCCAGCCCGAGTTGCTCTCCCGGTTGCGATGAAATCAAAGCGCAAGACGATCGCGGTGCTCGGCGGCGGTTCAGCGGGATTCACCGCGGCGCGGACGGCCTGCAAACGCGGGGCAAATGTTCTGTTCTTCATGGGCGACAACGCCGATCACGCGTCGCTCTGCATCAACGCCGGCTGCATGCCGTCGAAGGCGCTCTTCGAGCCGATCGACGCCGCGCATCATGCCAAACAACACGGCTGGTTTCGGGTCGAACCGAAACAGCCTAACGAACTCCTGGCGCAGATCGTTCGGTGGAAGGATGTCGAGATCGAGAAGTTTCGCGTTCATCGGCAGGAAGAAATCCGCGCGTTGGCCGGCGACTGCTTCAAGATGATCCGCGCGAACGCGCGTTTCACCGGAATGCACGAGGTCGAAAGCCAAGGCCGGCGGTACGAATTCGACGCGGCGATTGTGGCGACGGGGTCGGCCACCACTTTTCCGGAGCTCACCGGTCTCCATGCAGTCCGCGATGCGGTCTGGACGAGTGATGAAATCCTTCACAACACGGAGATCCCGCGCTCCGTTGCCGTGATCGGCGCAGGCCCGATCGGGTTGGAATTTTCGCTGCGCTACGCTCGGCTCGGCTGCGAGGTCACGCTGCTCACGACGCGGGAATTGCTCCCGCATTACCCGGCGAAATTTGGCGAGCGAATGGCGGTGATTTACGAGCAGGAAGGGGTTCGTCTGCTAAAGGGCCGCTTAGTCGCGCGACTACGGCGCGACGAGGCGGGCGCGTTCGAGATCGAGACAGAGGGCGCGGGAAGTTTGCCGCTCCTTCGGGCGGAACGCCTGCTGCTCGCGACCGGCCGCCATCCCGCCGTTGACCAACTGAATCTAAGCGCGGCTGGAATTTCGCCTAACGAGAAAGGTGAACTTGAAGTCGCCGAAGACATGCGCGTGCGCGGGTCCGAGCACATCTTCGCGGCCGGCGACGTGGCGGGGTTACGAATGGTGGTGCACCACGCGCATATCGAAGCCGAGATCGCGGCCGAGAACGCCTGCAGCGAAGGCGATCGGCGTTGGACGAAGCGGTCGAACATTCAGGTCGTCTTTTCGGATCCTGAATTTGCCTTCGCCGGAATGAGATATCCGGCTGCCGAAAGCGCGGGTCACAGGCTTGTCACGGCGAGCGCCGAAAGTCGTGATATCGGCAAACTGCACCTCGCTGGAGATGATTTCGGAATCGGTGAATTCGCGGCCGACGCGCAGAGCGGGAAGTTGATCAGCGCCGGTTTGCTCTGCAGCGACGCGAGTAATCTGATTCACCTGCCGGCCTACGCGATCGATCACGAGCACACCGTCCAACAACTCGGCAACGCGGAGTATTTTCACCCGACGAAAATCGAAATCATCAGCGAAATCGGCGACGAACTTTGCCGCAAAGTCGGCGGCCAGCCGTTTGCGCGCGCGGAGGAATAGCCGTCGCTTCTTTCAGCCTCAACGAGTCGGTTCAAAAGCGAACCGTAAATTGCGTTGCGAAGAAACTGCTCGTCCGCTCGGAGACGAAATCGCCGCCGATGAGGCTGTATTGGATTTTCCACTGCGTGTGCGCGGAAAAGCGGTAACCCAGGGCGACTTCGGCGCGCCAGATGTCATGCGCTTTGGCCACGGAGTCGCGCTCGTTCTGGAACATCTGCTGGTTCCAGCGTAATGCCCCGAAAAGTTGCGGCGTGATCTGGTATTTCGTTTCGACGTAGTAGGCGAAAACATCGGCGTCGCCCACTCGCGGCACCTCGAAGCGTGACTCGATCACTTCCAGCCAGATCTGCCAATGGCCGCGCGCATAGCTGATGTCCTGGCCGAGGACGAACTGCCGGTAATCGTCAATCCCCCCCTCGTCATGCGGGAGCGGCGCTTCCGCGTTGAGGTAGGGGCCTTCGCCGGCCGAAAGTCCAAAATGCCACGCCTCGTTAGGCTGGAGGCCGAAGCGGAGATCGGTCGCGGGGCGGCTGAAATCATATTCATCCCAAGTCTCGGGGCGCGAGGAGACCGGCGCGTTTTTCACTTCCGCAGCGTATTGAAACATTCCCAACTCGCCGGAAACAGAGATGCCTTGTGCGTAAGATGGGCCCCAGACCACGGGCAGGAATTCATATTTTTCCGAACCGGGAACTGCGCGAAAGCTCTGGCCGGTGAGCGGCAGTTGCCAGTCCGAGACCAGAGTTGCCGTCTCGTAAGGGAGCGGCGCGTTCACGAACGGGTTGTCCCACGACAAATGCCGCTCCACCCAGGCGCCGAAGATGGTGGCGAATCGCCCGACCTGCACGTTGAAGCGGCCGTCGCTCCACGGCGTGATGCGGAGCGCGAATTCATCCAGCCGTAGTTGCGCGCCGAGGTCGCTCGGGTCGAAACCGGTGTCGACCCGGGACTGCGCAAAAAAGTAAACATGCGGCCCGAGCTGCGCGTCGAGGAATGCCGTTAGGCGCGGAGCAAACAGGTCGTGTCCATCGGCACGGATCAGGCCGGGCGGCGGCTGCGCGAAATGGTAATACTCGAGGTCGAGCAGGCCGCTGAGCCGGGCACGGGCCTGATCGTGATAACTGCTGATCGTCAGGCTCTCGTCGATCCGGTCGATCAAATCCTGCGCGGCGAGGAAGGGAGCCGATGCCAGCCAAAGACCGAAAGAGAGGAGCAACGCTTTCATCTGACTACCTCTTCTGCTTTCGCCAGACCAAAAACCGCCAGAAACTCGGTCCAGGCCGCGTCCGAGCGGACGAGACTCAGCTCGCCACCGTGCAGTCGCAGAAGCTCGCGTGCGAGGTTCAAGCCAAGACCGTGGCCAGCGACCTCTTCTGCCCCGCCGCGCTGGAAGCGCTCAAAAATTTCTGGCTGCACTGCGATTGGTATTCCGGGCCCGGTGTTCGCCACGCGCAGCTCTACCGAAGCATCGCGAGCCCGCCCGGTGATGCGGATGGTGCCATCGCGGTAGTTATATTTCTGCGCGTTCTCGAGAAGATTTTGCACAACCAGACCGGTATATTTTCGGTCGCCCGCGATCCACAAGCATTCCGGGAGATCGCTCTCGACTTTGAGGTCGCTGCTTTCGGGCAGCGCGCAAATATCCTCCACCCACTCCGCAACGAGGTGCGCGAGATCGACTTTGTGCAGGTTGAGCCGGAGCTTGCCGGCATCCATCCGCGAGAGCAGGAGGAGGTCTTCGACCACACCCGTGAGCCGATAAGTCTGGTGAATGAGCGACGAGATTTCCTCGTAGCTGTCCGTTGGGAGCCCCTCCCGCGCGAGGAGTGAATCCAAGCCGGCCCGGAGGACCGTAATTGGACTTTTGAGCTGGTGAGAAGCATCAGCGGAGAAGCGAGCCGAGCGTTGCAACTCCGCGTTCGTCGTGACCAGTTTCGCTTCCGCCTCCCGCGCCTGCGCCCGGTTTTTTTCTGACGCGACAGCCAGGGTCTCCACGGGTTGGGAGAGTCGGTGCGAAAGCAGATGACTAGCCAAAAAACCCACGAGCAGCAGGATGGCGCCGGCGCCGAGAAACTGCGTGCGCAAGTGTCGCTGACGCGCGCGCAACTGCGTCAGCGGATAAAGGCAGACTTCGTAAGCCGGCGGATATTGCGACTGCGGATTGAGCCGCTTGAAGAAGAGCAGATGCGGTGTTCCGGCGATCGCGAGACTGAAACTTCTGGGCTGACCCGCGCCGTGATTGGTAATTTTTGCCACCTCCTGCGCGATTCGCTGACCCGTCGCGGCATCGAACCCGGAGAGCTGAAGTTTGTTCTGAACCAGAATGCCGCTCATCATTCCAGCGCCGCTGCGGTGCCCGGCCGTCTCGACCGGCGGAAAGCCGAGGACGAGCGCCGAAATCACTTCACCGGTTTCGGTTGATTGAATCGGGACCGCGATCATTTCATCAACCGTCGTGCCGATCCGCTCGTCCTCGCGCAGGAGATAACCGGTCTGCATCCTGGGCGACAGGCTCGGCTGCGCAAGCTGCTTCTGCTCGTTAGGCAAAAGCTGGCCGGCGTCGTCGGTCGGCGGGGGGATTACGGCGCCATGGCCATCGAGGAAACGGTAAAAGCGCGCGTGCAGAGCGTCGGCCCCGCCCTCGTCGCGCATCAAATCGCGCAGCTCTTCCTGCGCGTTCGGATAGAGCAGGTCGAGGGCGTTATCTTCCAGTGCTGCGTGAATCCGGGCATTGCGCGCGAGCGCGGTCGAGCGATCCGCGACGGCGGCGTTGCGCAGATCTTGGAGACGATGCAGCGCAGCCAGCTCGAGTTGGAAATCTCGCCGTAAATCTTCCTGCACATCCCTGGCCGCGCGATGTTGCGCCACGTAGAGACCTAACAACGTCAGCGCGGACACCACCAGCATCATGGCCACGAACAATCGCAGGCGGAAACCGCGCGGAGTGACCGCGGGCGGCTCTGCGACGGCCGGCCTCACGGCAGATCAACGTGCAAGGTTGCGCCGCGCTTTAGATCGACCGGCCGTTCCCGCGTCGTCCGGCTGTCGATCCAGGCCCTGAGCACGAAATGCCCCGCCGGCAGATTCGTCAGGCGATATTTTCCTTCCGTATCGGTGACCGTGAAATAGGGCGTGTCGAGCACGAGAATCAGACCACGCATGTGCTCGTGAATGTCACAACGGAGCGTGACCAGGCCGGGTTTGTCGAAAACCTGAAACGGCGCCGGTTCTTCTCCAGGCGGATAACGGCCGAGGTCGAAGCGTTTCGCCGGAGAGAAGGAAAAAATGTTGTGATAGGTGTCGTCGTGATTCGGAAAAGTTACCTTGGTTCCAACCTCGATCGCGAGGAGCGGCGGAACGAAGGCGTAATCCTTTTGCGCGACCTGTTTCGTCGGGAGCGCGCCCGGCTTCGAAAAATCCCCCGCCAGATAAACCACGGCGCGAGGCGGATCCGTCGCGAGCACGCCGGCTTTGCTCACGATCTCGTAGCGCGCGGTCAAAATCGGGGCCGAGTGAGCTTTCGGGAGCGCGACTTTTCCTTCCAGCGTGGCCTGTGCCAGACAGCTCAACGGCAGGAAGGCTGCAAGCGCCAGGGCGAGGCGAAAAAATTTGCAGTGCATCGCGACGAGCCGGTTAGCAGGTTCAGCCGGGGAGGCATACGATGTAGTGGACATGGACCGGGCGCAATCTCGGCAGCGAGTATTTACCGAGGCCTCGTAAAGAAGCAGGCGACGAAAAGTAACAGGCTCGTAACTTTTCGCTGGTCGCCGCACTCTAGCGGTCGAGGAAGACTATCTGCCAGCCGGGCTTTCGCTTTTCTACTTCAATCTTCTTTCCGCTCCGTTCATGCACATTCTCGTCGTCGAAGATGAAGTCCGCCTTGCGCGCCACATCTCTCGAGCCCTTACCACCGCTGGCCACGACGCCATCGTGGTGCATGAGGGCGAGGTTGGCCTGCGCGAGGCGCAACGAACCGACTTCGACCTGATCATTCTCGACATCATGCTTCCAGGGATCGACGGCTTCGAGGTGCTGAAGCAGTTGCGCAAATCGCGCGTCGACAGCCGCGTTCTCATTCTCACCGCACGTGGTGAGTTGACCGACCGCGTGAGCGGCCTCGGCCTTGGGGCGGATGATTATCTCGCAAAACCTTTTGCGATGCAGGAACTCGTCGCGCGGGTGGGCGCGCTCGGGCGGCGTTATGCGGAAAAGCCGGCAGTTAAATTGCAGGTCGCCGATCTCACGCTCGATCTGACGGAGAATCAGCTCCATCGCGGGGAGCGCGGGATTGAGCTGTCGGCGCGGGAGCTGACCCTCTTGCGCGTTCTCATGCGCGAGCCTGGCCGCATCTTTAGCCGCACAGAACTCTGCGAACGAGTCTGGGAGCGCGAGCACGAATACGACATGAAACTGGTGGAGGTCTTTATCAGCCGGCTGCGCAAGAAAATCGGCGATCCTCCGCTCATCCAGACGGTCCGACACCTCGGCTACTGCATTCGCGAGGCGACGTGAGGAATTGGCCACTGCGCTGGAAACTGGCGCTCTATTCCGCTCTCCTGGCCGTCGCCGCCACCGTCGGTGGCGCCGCCACGACCTGGATGGTGATGCGTCACCGCGAGATCGCCGCCTTCGATCGCCGCTTAACGATGGATGCCGACGAGCTGTTCCGCGATGTCGAACATTTCAAGCGCGATCCGATGGCGCGGCGCGGGGGGTTCCAAGAGAGTTTCGTGCCGCTCGCATTGCGGAACCGTCTTGTTCAGGTGACTGACGGGAACGGCCATACGCTCTATCGTTCCGCCGCTTTGCCTGAGCCGATTCCGCCCGACGGGATCGGCAAAATTCACACGCGCAATCTCAAAGGGCGGAGTATTCGAATCGGCGAGTTCACTCGCGATGGACTTACCTTGCGCGTCGGCGCGGATCTGTGGGAGATCGACCAGGTCGGGCGCGATATCCTCCTGGGCATGCTCGCCGCCATTCCGACAGTGCTAGTGCTCATCGTTGTCGGCGGGCGCTGGGTTGCGAGCAAGGCGGTCGCGCCAGTCGAAGAGATTCGCCAGGCGGCTATCAAGATCACGGCGCACCGGCCCGACCAGCGGCTGCCGGTTCCCAACACTCGAGATGAGATTGCCGGTCTGGTCGAGGTCTTGAATGCAGCATTCGAGCGGTTGCAGCGGAGCCTGGAGCAATCGGTGCGGTTCTCCGCCGATGCATCTCACCACCTCAAAACGCCCATCTCTGTGCTCCGGGCTGGCGCCGAAGAAATCATTGCCGACCACGAATGTAACAACCGAACTCGGGCGACAGCCGAAGGATTGCTGCAGCGGATCCACCAGCTCAATGCGGTCGTGGATAACCTCCTCCTGCTCGCCCGCGCCGATGCGGGCCGGCTGGTCTTGCACCGTTCCAATTTCGATCTGAGCGAGCTGCTCGAGGGAATACTGGACGACGCCCGGGCCCTGGCGGAGCCATTCCATCTCGCAGTAGAAGCCGATGTGCCGAAACATCTTCCGCTCCGCGCCGATCGCGGCTTCGTCGGCACGATTGCGCAAAATCTGCTCGAGAATGCAGTGATGTATAACACCCCAGGCGGTCGCATCCGCGTTGCCGCCCACGCGGTCAACGGCTGCGTTGAGCTGACGGTTGGCAACACTGGCGCAGGTGTTCCATCCGACCTCGCGCCGCATCTCTTCGAACGCTTTTACCGCGCCCGCGGCGATGAACGTGTCACCGGCAACGGGCTCGGCCTCAGCACTTCGCAGGAGCTGGCGCGCGCGCACGGCGGCGATATTACCCTCGTCCGCTCGGACGCGGATTGGACGGAGCTGCAAGTGCGGTTGTGCTCAGAGCCCGCTGCGAATTGAGTCACTACTGGCGCACTCCGGTCGGCGCCCCAGATGAACCAACGACAACGTCCTCCTCTCTTGGGGAGATCCAACTTCTGGCCCGGCGGTCACCGTGCTTCAAACTGCCTAACGAACGCCGGCGCTTTGCAACCGAAGGCAAATTCCGTAATTTGCCGCTGTGATGCCGAAGTGGACTCACGCATTGCTGGTCCCGTTACTCGCGCTCGCGTTGCTTTGCGCGATCGCGCCGCTCGGGGCGGCTGCGGCTCCGCCACAATCGAAAGCGTCGTGCTGCACCGTTCCGGCGGCCAAGGGAGAAAATGAACGTTGTCGCAAGGAGATGCCCCGCTCCACCCCCGAGCGCCAATGTTGCGCGACCTGCGTCACGGCTCTGGCAATGGTCGCCGGCTTGACGCCGTCCGCGCTCGTCCCACCTGGGCACGACCGGATATTTGAAAATTTCACGGAAGGTAATCGCGAGCGGTCGGAGCGGCCGCCGGTGCCGCCGCCGCGCGCCTGACCGGGAGCTGCAAGCGCTGCTCGTTCACATTCGTGGACGAGGGAACAGACAGAAACTTCAACGAAAGGATTTCCATGAAATACCTCTTGATGATGGTGGCAGCTCTCGCGCTGGTCGGCACGGCAACGGCGACTTCGTCGTCCGATTGCTGCGACGGCAGCGCCTGCTGCGCGGCCCATCTGGGCTGCTGCGCGAAGTGAGCGCAATTTGTTAGGCTAACGAAGCCTCCGCTGGAGAGATCCCGCGGGGGCTTTTGCTTCCAGTTCGATCAGACCGTGCAGGTAACGACAGTCCCGCGGCCGGGGGCGGATTCCACGGTCAAGTTTCCGCCGATGGAGTTGGCGCGGTATTTCATGATGTGGATGCCCATGCCTTTGGTCGGCGCCGCGGGAGAAAACCCGATTCCGTCATCCTTTACGCTGAGCACCAGCTTCCGAGCCTGGCGTTCCAGCCGAATGACGAGCTCTTTCGCCTGACCGTTTTTGATCGCGTTGTTGAGCGCTTCCTGTGCGATGCGATAGAGCCCGAGCTCGATCGCGTCATTTTTTATCCGCACCATCTTCGGGCATTCAAGGCGGCATTGAACCCCTTGTGAAGAGGTACGGAACGCAAGACCGCGCAACGTCTCGGCGAGTCCGCTGGTAGCAAGCTCTACCGGGTAAAGTCCGCGGGCCAGATCACGAGCCACGCCGACATTCGTGTTCACAATCTTCGCGGCTTCGGAGAGCGCCTTTGCTTCCGCCGTCCGGTTCTTCAGGCTTCGAGCTTTGGATTCGAGGAAGAAGGCGGTCGCCGCGAGTTCCTGGCAGAGGCTGTCGTGCAAGTCTTGGCCGATGTGGCGTTTCTCGCGTTCGCTCACAGTGAGAAGTTCCTGTTCCACCTCGGCCCGCTCGGCGAGAACGGCTTCGAGTTTCTGGTTTGCCGCAGTCAGATCGGCTGTGCGCTCTTTCACCCGCTCTTCCAGTGATTCGCGCGACCTTTGCAGTTCTGCCGCCGCCTGCCATTCCTCGGTGGCGTTGCGGGCGATCTTGGCGAAGCCGCGCAGGCTGCCGTCCTCGCGGTCGAGCCGGCGCATGATTCCATCCACCCAGATGCGGGTGCCGTCCTTGCGCAGATGCCAGCGCTTGTCCGGCGCGAAGCCGCGCTCCATGGCAGTCCCCATTTCCTGCTCGACCCCGCCCTTTGCTCGGTCTTCAAGAGTGAAAATCAGCGCCCCACTATGGCCGACTGCTTCCTCCGCCGTCCAGCCGAAGACCTTCTCCGCCCCGGTGCTCCAGAAGATAATCTCGTTCGCCTGGTCAAGGAGGAACATGGCGTAATCGGGCGCACCTTCGACGAGCAGGCGAAAACGCTCCTGCGTTTCTTGCAGGCTGGCCTGCGCCTGCTTGAGATCATTGATGTCGGTGGCAGTGCCGAACCAGCTCAGCACCGTTCCACCCGTGCGCAGCGGCACGTTGCGCCCGATGAACCAGCGATACGCCCCGTCCGCACCGCGCAAGCGGTATTCCGCATCGAAGACTTCGCCTTTGGCGAGCGCTCGACGCCAGCGTTCCACCGACGCAGGGGCGTCCTCGGAATGAACGACCGCCTCCCAGCCCGGCCCGTAGGATTCCTTATAGCTGAGCCCGGTGTAATCGAAC
>JAICMR010000110.1 GCA_025929155.1 Chthoniobacterales bacterium
CGAGCGCAAAGTCGCCCACCTGAGCGAGCTGGTCGACCCACGCCTTGACCCGTTTATCGAACCTCAGCAGCCGAAGGTAGAACATGATTACATTCTTGGACGAGCTGACGACCGTGTCTTCAATCAGCTTTTGCACGGGAATGGTTCCCCTCGTCGTTTGTTCCGAGACAAAAAAGATGTCGGTGTTCGCAATCGGAATCGGATTTCCATCCTGGTCGCGCACTCGGAAAATGATCTGCGCGTGCGGATCGTACTGATTGCGCGGCTCGGTCAGGAAATTAAAGAGGCCGGGGTTCCGCAGCGTCCTGGCAGACTCATAAGTCTGAGTTGTCTCGCGGTCGAACGCGGCGGCGGCACGCTGCCAGGCCGCGTTGTTATTCTCCGGCGTCTCGAGTGCAAGCCGCAGCATCCGCTCGACCTGCTCGCGCGGCGCCGTTCCTGAGACGACACCCATGTCCTTGCCAGAATGGGCGCAGCGAAATGGAATTCCAATCGGCACCGCCTGACGTGTGCCCACGCCCGCGATCGACCGGGTCCTGACCTGATAGTAACTCGGAAAATTTCCCTTCACCGAAGCCGCCTGGACCGCGGTGTGAATCGCCGGCCAGGCCAGGAGGGCGGCGTCGTCGTTAGGTTCGATTGTTAGGTAATTGAAGTTTAAGTTTCCGGCCGCAACTCGCACGACGCCGTCCGAACCGTCTTCGTGGGCGTAACGAACCGGGAACTCGAACCAGCCCGGGTCGGCCTGAGTCCCAATGATAATGTATTCCTGAACCTTGTAATTCTCCAGCATACGGCTGCCATCCTGCGTGAAGAAGAGGTGGAGATCGAGTGTCGGCGAAGCGCCAAGCTCAAGCGATTGCAAGACCTTCACGCCCCGCTGCGCGCCACGCTCGAAAACAAAGCGGCCCCAGCGAGCTACCTGGCCCTGACCGATGCTGGCCCAGCCGCTCCCGAAATTCGCGCCCGCGAGATAGACAAGATTCCCGACCGGCGACGGCTTTGGACTAAAGAGCCGGATCCAAGTGCGAATAACCAGCGCGCCGGTGCTATGGATGACGACGTGAAAGCCGTCCTTCAATAGCGCCGGATGCTGCTCGACCAAGGCGCGATGGAACGCGCGGGCGATATCCGCGATGGAAACGGAGTCATTCAGGCTGACGTAGCGGGAGAGGTCGATTTCCACGACGTTGTAGGCCGTACGCAAACGGTCCGGCAGATCGCCGTAGATGTTTCCGATCGAGACCGGATCGCTGGTGGGACTTTCCGAGCTATAGCCGTGGATCAGAACGATCGGTTTCATGGCGTTGAGTAGATGAAAAGCGGGCTCGGCTGGCAAGCCTGACGCGCATCTCGTTCACCCAAGACCGTTGGCTGCGGCGCTGCTGGCTGTCTTGAGTTCAGGCGAAGACAACTCTCTTGAACCTGCAGAAATGTGAACACCTCAGCGATATCTATTCTGTTCGCCTGACGTACGGGTGAACTTTGATGGCCGGAAAGTCGATCTTGCGCACACCGGAAGGGGTGCCGTAAAATCCAGCCAGCCGGCTACCGCCCCTCCTCAGTCTTTCGGCTGATCAGCGGAGTCGAGATTGTAAACTTCCACGAGGGCTACGCCGCTCGTTAGGTGCTGGCCACGGACGATCGCGGTATAACTGCCCGGTGCCAAGGTAGCGAGAATCGCGGATTCATTGTCGTTGAGCGGTGCGATCCCGGTAGCAGCGATCGCGGCTTGCTCAGTCGAACGCCAGTTATCATTTGTGGAAATGAGTCTTCCGTTGCTATCGTACAAATCAAGGACTGGATCGCTCAACGGCTCGCTCACTCCTTCTTTGGCCAGCGAAGGCCCAATCGCACGAACCAGCACCTCGGTCGGGTCGGCTCCCCCAACGATGAAACCGCCAATCATAACCGCATCGCCCGTTTCTACCTTTCCCCTCGTCGAAATGTTTGCGAGAACCGAGTGTTCGGCATCGAGATCATACACTTCGACGAGGGCGAGGCCTGGTTGCTCCCGTGAGTCATGCACCACCGCCGTATAGGAACCCGGCGCTAAAGTGATGGAGATAGCCGATTCCCGCTCGCTTGAGGGCGCGACCTGACTGCCAATAATGTTAAGCCGATCGCTCACCCAGTTGTCGTTCGACTTCAGAAGCTTTCCAGTCGAGTCATATAAATCGAGCACCGGATTGTCCATCGCGCCCGTGATCGGCAGCGACGGACCAAGGGCGCGAACCAGAACTTTCTTGGGGTCCGATCCCTGGATAATAAAGCCTCCGATCATTGAGTCATCTCCGTTGCGATCCATGGCCCGAGTAGAAACATTGAGGAGGTTCTTCGTCGGCAGCAGCGGCGGCTGAAAGGAAGCAGTATCACTCGAAAACTTCCAAAACTCGTCGTCACCCCCGAAACTATCTTGATGAAAAACCGCAGAGAAAAAGTACTTGCCGCTCGAGTCGATGGTAACCCGGTTGGCCGGATATGCCGACTTTCCATCGGTTGTCGCAGCCCCTTCGATGTCACTAAGGTGTATCGTCGTTTTTGCCTCTAGAGAAACAGGGTCATAAATCGAAATGACGCCGGACTCAGCGAGTCTGGAAGAAGAGAGATAGATCACACCATTTGGCGCCAGTCCGATGTCGCCCACGTCTTCACCAAAAGTGTTTGAAACGGCCAAGCTCGGCAAAACCATTCGCGCAGCGAGCACGCGGCCCGCGGAGATCTCTGTCCCGTAGAGATAGAGGCCATCCGGACTAGGGGTGAGATTGGCGAGGGGCGTGCCCGAAGATAGAAGCACAGGATTGGAAGTAGAGATGTCGTAAGAGAAGGTTGCTTCGGGATACCTGGATACATAAAGCGTCTTACGATCGGGGGAGATGGCGAGTTCCTGAGGGGCTCCTACGGTTTCAAACCCGAAGTCGGCTTCACGCGCACCGGTGGAGAAATCGAACTGGGTTACTCCAGCTAAGCCCCCGATGTACCCGCGGCCGTCCAAGCCTTCAACAAGCCCGGTGAAAGCGGTGATGTCAGAGGGAAGGTTGATCGCTGGCAAGAATCCCAGCGTCGTAAGATCAATCTTCATGATCTCAAACTGGGTGCCCGTTGACCTTGTCAAGTAGAGCTTCGAGGCGTCTGCAGAAACAATCGGATCGCCGACTGAGTTGCCGGTGTAAAGCTGTGTCACTTTTAGCGTCTCCGTATCGATCATAAAGGTACCAGAGACGGTAGATGCGTAAAGCCGTGGCCGAACCGGATCGGCCACAAAAGCCTCAAGAATACCCGGCGTCCATGGTGCAATCGCCAAAAGCCCCGGCACCTGGTCGTAACCGTTAACGGTCAAAGGGAAAGATGTGTAGGCATTCGCTTTCGGACCGATGGCCGTGATGACCGGGTGGTACTCACCACTCTTCGTCGCAATTCCGCTAATTTCTCCTGTCATCCCATCGAAAGTCGCGCCGGGAGGCAGTCCTGTCGCCGAATAAGAGCTCGGACTATTGTTGGCAAACAAAGAGTTTAAATGGAACGGGATACTTTGTCCGACGATGACGGCCGGCCTTTGAAAATCAAAATCCGCTCCATAGAGAGCCCGAATCCCCGCTATGTCATCCGCTCCGAGATGATCGAAGTCACTGATGATCGGCTCCATGATCTTGGTTCCCAACGGCACGGCATCATTGTGGTCCAGCCCAAGGACGTGACCGAATTCATGCAGCAGAACCCGATGAAGATCGGCCGCGTAAGACTGAAGCGGTCCTCTGTAGGAATTGTAGCGCACGCCGGAGTTGAACACGACATCGACCTCACCGATCAACGAGGAGTTAGACTGACTTGGCTGCACAACTGTCACCGCCAGGGTGTATTCGCCGAAGCTATCTCCAAAGATGTCGTAGGCCGATGAGACCGTATTGACGCCGTCATGCAAAAAGTGGGGCGCCACTGGATTCGCGACGCCAGACAAACTGATGAAATCGAGATAGCCATTCCAGACCGCTAACGCGTCAATCGCCGCGGCGTTGAAATTTGCGAATCCGTCCTGCAGCGGCGCGGTCGGCGGGGCGAGCGCAAGCTGGAGGACGACCTTTGACCCAGGCGCCCACTTCGTTGGCTCCAGCGTGTAGGCCGCCGCGGGCTGGATCAGGATTGGCAAGAACAGGAGAACTGAGAGGAGCCGGAGGATTTTCAAAGCGAGCGATGTTACGAAAGCTAGGGAAAAACACAAGCAGCAATCCTGTGACGGAAACCACGCGCGTCTTCCGCGACGTTAAAATCGTGAAAGTAGCACTTATGAGACGCGCAGGTTTGTCCGGTCAACACGCCTGCCGGCATTCGAAAAGCAAACTTGAGACGGAAAAGCCGCGCGCGACGGCCTACGGATGCACGCCTCCCAGGCTGCCGCCAGGCCCGCCGCCAAGCGGCCGATCACCCACTCCGCCTGTCGTGCCGAGATTCGATGCCGCGCCTTTCGGCCGACTCGTTCCGGTCGCTTGCGTAGTGGAGGACGGGGCACTATCCGCGGCGCAGCCACCGAGTCCCAAAACGACGGCGAGAGCCACAGCACAAACAATTGTTTTCATGCCACTGCATCGATTCAATCGCCGCACCGGCCGTTTTTTCTTCCAACTGAAGCAGTTTTCGTCCTTTGAATCTGAATAAGCCGAAGAAGCTTCGCGCCGGTCCCTTCGCGGAGGGCAAATAACACCAGGAGAAAAACTGCCTGACGAGCTCCGTATCGAAGTATCGATCACTTGCAAAATAGCGTTTCCTTCTGAGCCGATGCGAACGAACCAGCAGTAGTCCTAGGAATACCTGCCGATCGCTGAAGAGGCTAGCTACAAATTCTTGGCGCTCATAGTTCCTGCTTCGTTTCGGTTAAAACGGAACGCCGGCCCAATTACTTGAAGGACCAGATCAACGCAGAAGTGCGCAAGCATGGCTGCTTCCAATCCGCGGGTCCAATAAAGCCAGCCAAACGGCAAAGCGATCAAGGCATTCAGTAGCACAACCGAAGCTGTGATTTCCGTGGTAAGCGGCGCGATTCGCGCCGCCAATGGCAGGTGGCCCGCGCCGAAGATCAGTGCCACGATGATGTTGGCGCCCCAGAAGAGGGCGAATGCGCCCACTGCCGTATCGGGTTTTCCCATGAACCGGAGAAGCCATAGGACTAACGAAAAAAGGAACAGACGCAGTAACACTTCTTCGCAGATGCCGCCATAGAAACACGCGAGGAGCCGTTTCCAAATGGGGATGGAATGCTGGGTCGCGACCGGCAGATGCGAAAGCGCATTTCCGAGCGGGCTCCGAATAACGGCCAGTGCCAGGAGGCCGAGAGCGAAACCAATCAGTGCCGCAAAGAGGTAAGTCTGAGCGGGCGGAGCCATCCTGCGATTGTAGAGCCAGCTTTCCAGAAGAGGCGCTCCAATTCCGAGCTGACCCGCAAGCAACAGACCCAGCCCGATTGCCAGGCTAAAGTTGATCCCGCCTTGCAGAAGAGCTATGACCGGGAGAGGCAACCGCAGCGGCCGCGAGCCAAGGGCGGTCCCCAAAACCACCCGAAGATAAGGCAAGACCGCGAGCACCGCCAAGATCGAAGCAACGAGCAGGAGAAAAAAGAGACGCCACGGGAAAGGCGAACGAGGCGCCCAAGCAGCCCAGTAAGGCGCGTGCATGCGGAAAGGTGGAAAGCGCTTTGCCACGGCGCAATCTTTTTTGCATCTCCTTGAAAACTAGCGGATGAGTCAAACTTCAAATGCCCGAAAGACATAAAGTCATCCCGGAGAGGCCCCGTCGCCCGCGACTCCTCGTCCTGGTTGATGAGTCAAACGTAGGCAGCTCCGTCCGGACCGCTGGACGTGGATTGGATTGGCTAAGGCTACGGGAATTCCTTGCAGGCGAAGAGTCCGGGCGTGATTTGGTCGAGATGGTGGTTTACGCGGGGCTGCCTCCCGCGATCCCGCTCTGGCAGGATGAGCGCGATAAAAAGAATAAGTTTATCTACTGGCTTCGTTCGAACGGCTTCCTCGTAGTCACAAAGGACGGCGCACCGGCCGAGGAAGGTCATTACAAAGCAAATGTGGACGTGATGATGGCGATCGATGCTTTGGAAGTGGCTGATGAAATGCGTCCGGACGTCGTGGTTCTGGTTACAGGCGATGCCGATTTCGCTTACCTTGCGACTAAGTTAAGAAGGCGCGGTATTCGCGTAGAGGTCGCGTCGGTTACACAGAATCTCGGCGGCGTTCTCAAATCTTCAGCGAATGCCACGATCGATCTGGCCCCGCTTTTTCGGACCTTCGAAGTGCTGACTGTTTCAGACCCGCCGGTTTCGTCGCGCGCGCGGAAGCGTTTGTAGCTCGGCTTGGTTATGGCGCCACGCGAAAAGTAAACGAGCCTTTCGTAGCGTGCATGTCCTGCGCCACAGCCGTGTAGGAAACCTTGTAGGTGCCAGCGCCGAGATTGGGAGCGAGCGACAGATGGATCAGGTTTGATTCCTTGGCGTCGGCGTGCGCGTCTTTCTCGTCTGCCTGCTTTCCCGATTCACTTCGGACTTCGATCGTGCTCAGGGAAATCTTGATTGGCTCGGTAAACCATATCCTTATCTCGTTAGGCGCTTGTTTCAACACCACTCCATCCTTTGGCTCTGACCGTTGAAGCGTGGAATGCGCCTGGGCTGGAGCAAGCGCGACAAACAGGAGCAGAACAGCGATCAAGTGAGTGAGTTTATTCATTTTCCGAGTAATACGGTCGGCCCTTCCGCCTTGGTGACACCACCTTTGCGTTCCAAGCTGATCGCGAACCCTTTCGCCTCCCGCACCGGGGTGCGCGGTCGGAAATGGATCCGCTGCGTTTGCTCATTCGAGACATGGAAGCCGCCGCCGTCAACCGGGTTCTTATCATGCGGATCGATGAGCCAGAGCTGATAATCGTGACCGGCGTCATTCGCTGGGAGCTGCCTCACTTTCAGGAGTCCGCGCTGCTTTTTCTGGTCCCAGACGACGATGGCGTTTGCGTCGGGGGCGCTCTTCAGTTGTGAAGTTAAGGAAGCGACCTGAATCTGGGCAAGGACGTCGCGCTGCTCGAGCGCCGTGATTCGTTGGTGAAGACGGCCGCGCTCCGCGACGAGGTAAGAGCAAGCGATCGCCAGACAGGCGGCAATCGGCCAAGCGAACCGGTTTGCCCGCGGAGGGAACCCGGCGCTCTTCCGCTTCCCCACCCTCGCAAGGACACGCGCGCGCAACTCCGGTGACAGCGGCCGTGCAGTTGCTGCGTAGGAACAGGCAGCGGCTGTTTCATCCAAATCATCCACGAACGCGCGCAGTTCGGCATCATTCTCGAGCCGCTTCTCGAACGCGGTTGCGTCGTGGTCTTCAAGCAACCCGAAAACGTAAAGTGTCGCCTGCTCCTCGAGTTCCTCGTTCACGTTGGGCCCTGGTCGAGCAGTTCCTGCCAAGGAGAGTAATCCCCGTCGGAGCCGCGCTTTCACATCCCCGAGCGGCGCTCCAAGTTTTGCTGAGATCTGCGCCGGGGTGAGTCCGCTGAAGAAAGCAAGGTCGAGCGCTTGGCGTTCCGCGGCGCCGACTTGGCGAAGATCCGTCTGCACGCGATCGCGTTCATCGCCGCCGGCGAGCAATGCGTCGGCGGAGCTGACCGGAGCAAAGGCGGTGATTTCTTCCGGCTGGTTCGCTACGGCTTCCGTCAACTGGGAATGGCTCTGGCGGGAACGAAGCCGATCGAGCGCTTTGTGGCGCGCGATCATGACTGCCCAGGTGAAGAGGCTGCCGCGCCTTCCATCGTAGAGTGAGATGCGTTTCCACATCTGGATAATGGCATTCTCAAGAACCACTTCGGATTCCTCTTGGTCACGCAGGATGGCGTGGATCATCGAGAAAAGGACCGGCGCAAAGCGGTCGTAGAAGCTTGCACAAGCCGGCCCGTCCCCGGCGATCATCTGGCGCACAAGTTCCGCATCACGCTCGTTAGGCAAACGCCGACCGACTTGTTGGTCTTGGCGAGCCGGGGCGGAGTCTGCAGGAAAACCGGAAAGTTCCATTGCCAGGGCTACGAAACTGCCGAAGGAGGCGACAGCAGGCAAGGAGAGGGTCGGGGAAGAAATGAATTCGCTGCTTCGTTTCGCTTGCGAACTCCACTCCGGTTGACAAGCGAACCCGGTTGCGGTTGAATGGCCACGTCGGTTTGCCGCTTCGTTAGCCTCCCTTTCGGGGCACCCCGGTTCCGCTCCCCCGCGCAACACAGGTCCAGGGTGGCAGCCGCTTCTTTTCCCATTCCATGTCGGGACATAGCAAATGGTCAAAGGTGAAGCGCGCCAAAGGTGCGCTTGACGTGAAGCGCGGCGCGATCTTCAGCAAGTTCGCGAAGGAGATCAGTGTCGCCGCGCGGCTTGGCGGCGGCGATCCCGAGGGTAATCCCAGACTGCGCAGCGTGATCGAGATGGCGCGAGCGCAAAGCATGCCTAACGACAACATCGATCGGGCGATCAAGCGCGGGACGGGCGAAGGGGTCGATGCTTCGCATATCGAGGAAATCATTTACGAAGGCTACGGCCCCGGCGGCGTCGCGATCATCGTGGAAGCCGCCACCGATAACAAGAACCGGACCGCCGCGGAAATGCGTCACATCTTTACCAAGAACCACGGCAACCTCGCGACCAGCGGCAGCGTCTCTTACATGTTTCACAAAAAGGGGCGGATCAGCGTCGCGCGAGCTGCGATTGAAGAGGAACGCCTTTTCGATCTCGCGCTCGAAGCCGGGGCGGAGGAGTTGACATCGGAAGAGGGGGAGTATGTTATTCTCACTTCCCACGATCAGCTCTACGCCGTAGCTGAGACGCTCAAGACCGCGGGCGTGACCACCGATGGGCTAAAGTTTACTTTCATTCCCGATACGACTGTCCCCGTCACCGACGAGGCCGCTGCGCTCCAGGTCCTAAACCTCTGCGATCGCCTCGAGCAAGACGACGACGTGCAGAACGTCTACTCCAATTTAGATATTTCCGATGAGTTGCTGGCGAAGTTGCCAGCTTGAGCTGCGCGCCGGTACCGTCCGTCGTCCGCCGCCGCGCGCCAGATTAGTTTCCTATTATGAGCGAAGAAAATCAAAACCAGCCGGTGCCAGCCGAAAACGCGCCCGCTCCCTATCGCCGGCGCCGCCCTTCGCGCCGCCGTCCATCACGCCGTCGCAACGATCCCGCCCGCATGACCGGCGAATCGGACCCGAAGGACAAACCGGAACGCGCGGACGGCGCCGAGATTTTGAAGGAGGATCACTCGGAAGAAGGTGAACGCAGGCGCGAAGACGCAGCTGAGTTTGCCGAAGTTGCACAAGAGTCGGGAGAAAATCAGCCGCGCGAAGATCGTCGTGAACGCTCGGGCGAAAACGCAGGCAACCAGAACGGCGCCGAGCTGCCGCGCGAGCCAGAATTTGGCGATGGGATCATCGAGATTTCCGGGAAAGGTTTCGGCTTCCTCCGGGACGCGAAGCGCAACTTTGTGCAGACGCCTAACGATATCTTCGTCACGCCGGAGATCGTTCGGCGCTTTCAACTCCGCGACGGCATGTGGATCTACGGCGAAATCCGCAAGGGCAACCGCGGTCCGCAGCTCACTCGCCTGCTCAAGATCAACGACGAAGAGCCGACAAAGTATCAGGACCTCACTCCATTTGAGGAATTGACCACCATCAACCCGAACAAGCGGATCAAGCTCGAGACGGTCCCGGATCGTTACACGACTCGGATCATGGATCTGATGACTCCATTAGGCATGGGCCAGCGCGGACTGATCGTCGCGCCGCCGCGCACCGGGAAAACGACTTTGCTCCAGCACATTGCAGACGCGGTCGTGAAGAATAATCCGGAGATGAAGCTGATCATTCTCCTGGTCGATGAGCGCCCAGAGGAAGTGACGGAAATTCGGCGGACTGTTCCGACGGCTGAATTGATGGCCAGTTCAAACGACAGCGACATCAAAAGTCATACCCGCATTGCGCAATTGGCCGTTGAGCGCGCTAAACGCCTCGTCGAGGCGGGCAAGGATGTTTTCATTTTGCTCGACTCGATCACGCGCACGGCGCGCGCGTTTAACAACGCGACGGGCGGCGGCGGACGCACCATGAGCGGCGGCATCGACTCGCGCGCGATGGAAATCCCGAGGAAACTTTTTGCCGCGGCGCGCAACACCGAAGAAGCCGGCAGCCTCACGATCATCGCGACGGCGCTCATTGAAACCGGCAGCCGGATGGACGAGCTGATTTTCCAGGAGTTTAAAGGCACCGGCAATATGGAGCTCGTGCTCGATCGGAAGATCAGCGACCAGCGCACGTATCCGGCGGTCGATATTTTCCTTTCCGGCACGCGGCGCGAGGAGCTGCTTCTCACGCCCTTCGAGCTCGAAAAAGTGAACCTCATCCGCCGCGGTCTCGCCGGGCACAAACCGGCGGAAGCGATCGAACGTCTCCTCATGTTCGTGAAGAAATTCCCGACGAACGCGCAGATGCTCAAAGAGATTCCGGGTTAAGCCAGGCAGCCTAACGAACGGAGACGGAGAAGGCAGGAAAAACCGCATCTCGGTCATCCGGAGCGAAGTGGAGTCGAAGGATCCCGTGGAACTGCCGTGAAGGGAGAAAGCGAATTTCCCTGGTTCAAATTGCACACGACCTGCCAGAACATACGCCGGATCCTTCAACTCCTCAGGATGTCCGAGTTTTTTCGACTCCGAAAACACCCCATTCAGGATGACCAAGCCTGACAATCGAATGCCTAACGAACCTATCGACGTCGAGTGGGAAGTCCTCCCGCCCGAGGAAAAGCAAAGGCGCAAGGAGCTCGAGCCGCTCTTCCGCTGGCTCGCGCTCATCATGGATAACTTCCTGCGCCTCCCCGGCACTAAATTCCGCTTCGGCCTCGATCCGCTTCTCGGTCTCATCCCCGGTATTGGCGACACCGGCTCGAGCGTTATCTCCGCGATGGCCTTGATCGCCGCCGCGCGGCGCGGTTTGCCAAAAATCCTCCTCGCCCGGATGTCGCTCAACATCCTCATCAACGAAATTGTCGGCATCATTC
>JAICMR010000227.1 GCA_025929155.1 Chthoniobacterales bacterium
ATCAACGCTGACCTGCGAGAATCGGGCGCCCAGATTTTGCTCAACTAAATGAATTTCGGTTCGGAAGAAGCGACGATCTATTAATGTGACTGCGGGCTTGAGGCCGGGCTCGCGCTCGTGAACAACATTCCGGTTTTCATCGCGAGCGATCCCGTCTGGGCGAAACGTTTTGAGGAAAGAAACCTCCCGCTCGTCGGGGACGATATCAAAGCGCAGCTGGGCGCGACCATTTTGCATCGGACGATTGTTGATCTTTTCCGAAAACGCGGAGTAAAGGTCGAGCGCACCTATCAGCTCAACACCGGCGGCAACACGGATTTTCTGAACATGTTAAACCGCGGCCGGCTAGCCTCGAAGAAAGTCTCCAAGACCGAGGCGGTGCAATCGGTTCTCGGCAATCATCTCGCTGCGGACAATATCCATATCGGACCGAGCGATTACGTGCCGTGGCAGAACGACAACAAAATCTGTTTCATCCGCGTCGAAGGCCGGCTTTTCGGCAACGTGCCGATGGAACTGGACGTGAAACTCTCCGTGGAAGATTCGCCAAACTCGGCCGGCGTCGCGATTGACGCCATCCGTTGCTGCAAGCTGGCGCTCGATCGGGGGAAAGGCGGCGTGCTTCATTCCGCCTCGGCTTACTTTTCGAAACATCCCGCCGTGCAACTGACGGACGACGAGGCCTATCGCCGGGTCGAAGAATTCATCCGGGGCGAGCGCGACTCGTAGAGGAGAGTTCGGCGCCATTCGGAGTCGTCATCCCGAGCGAAGTGAAGCGAAGCGGAACGCAGCCGAGGGATCCGGACGAGCTGCCATGACGCTTCGCTCCGAAAGTCCTTTGCGCGAAATTTTCCCAAAAAGCCGGACGGATCCCTCGACTCGGCTCGGGATGACGTGTTGCACCCGCGTCGAAGCTCGTTCGCCTATCTGGCCTAACGAAAAGCAATGAGCGATGAAATCTGGTTGAGCGCCCGCGATCTCGAGCGCTGGCTGGGCGAGGAAGACTCGCGCGTGCACGCGCTCCGCGGCGTCTCGCTGGATCTCGAACCGGGAAGTGTCCATGCTGTCGTCGGGCCATCCGGCTGTGGAAAAAGCACGCTTCTTTACATCCTCGGCCTGCTCGATCAGGCCGATGGCGGCAGCCTGACGATCGCCGGTCATCTCATCGCCGGACTGCCGGACGACGAGCTGGCACGCAAACGGAACGAGTTGCTTGGATTCATCTTCCAATTCCATTTTCTCCTCGAAGATTTCACCGCGCAGGAAAACATCATGGTTCCAATGCGCCGGCTCGGTCGCCTAACGGAAAGTGAAATGATGACTCGCGCCGCCAGTCTGCTCGACGAGGTGGGGCTCGGCTCGAAATTACACCGGCCCAGCCGTCACCTCTCCGGAGGTGAACAGCAGCGCGTGGCGATCGCACGCGCGCTCGCGAACGATCCGCGCGTCATCCTTGCGGACGAACCCACTGGCAACCTCGACACCGCCAATGCCGAGCGCGCCTTTCGCCTCCTGCAACAAATCGTGCGCGAAGAGCGCAAGGCATTGCTCCTCGTCACTCATAACCCCGCGATCGCGGAAGCATGCGACTGGATTCACGAGATGAAGGATGGCGTGATCATCGGGAGTCATCCGCACGGCAGCCCGGCGCGCGGGGGCTCATTTACCTATCGTTAGGCAAAAATGCCCGTCGCTGCCGTGCCTAACGAACCTGCGGTCGCGGTCGATCACGGCCGCGAGCTGAAACAAGGCGCAATGGCAAACGCCATCGCGGTCCTGGCGTCGAATTTTCGCGGAATTTTTACTTTTCTGGTCGCGCGGATTCTCGGGCCTGCGGTTCTCGGGACTTACATGGTGGCGTGGGCGGCGCTTGACGTAATCAGTCGTCTCGGGGTGCTCGCCTGCGACGTTGCGATTACGACTTTCATCGCGCGTGCGGAGGCGACCGGCGACCATTCCCGGAGCCGGTCGCTCTTTCGGATCGGCGTTTCGCTGATCGTGCTCCAATGCGCGCTGGTCGCAGCGGTCGCGATCGCAGTGATCCATTTCGCAGGTGAAAAGTTGCGGCTCGACCCGGAGCTCGCCGGCGCGCTGTCGGTCATGCTTTGCGCGTTGCCGGGACTCGCGCTGTATCGCATGAGCACTGCAGTGTCGCGCGGGATGAAGGTGATGCGACACGATATTTTCTCGCGTGGCCTGACCGATTCTTTTGTCACCACGTTGACCTTTCTCGCTGCAGTCGGGGTCGGCTGGAGAACCTTCGCGCCGGAGATCGCGC
>JAICMR010000015.1 GCA_025929155.1 Chthoniobacterales bacterium
AGCGCGGCGAAAGTGAAAGCGGCGATCCAAAACGCGACAGCCGCGAGGATGGCGTATTGATTGATCGTCAGGAAAGCAAGGTGTTCCTCCGGCCAGCTCCCCGCGAGCTCGAGTGCGCGTGATTGGTCGCGCACCAGGCGCAGGTTCGCCTGCGCTTCGGGCTGCGTAGGATTCAGCGCGAGGGCGCGCTCATAATTTAAGATCGATCGTCCAAAATCGCCCGTCCGGAAATAGGCGTTGCCGAGGTCGTAAAAGACATTCGCGCTCCAGTGATGTTCCTGCACGAGCGACTCATAGCCTTTGATCGCCTCGGCGAAGCGGCCCGCGCTGTAGTCGGCATTGGCTTTGGCAAAAGTCGTCTCGGGCTGCGTCTCCGCAAAAAGCGAATTCGTTAGGCCGAAGACCGCTGCAAAAAACAACAGAAAAAGCCGGGTGCGCATCAGGAAAGGCTCTCAATCAGGTCCAGCACCTCGCGGCGTGTTTGCTCGTTGACGGCGCCGTGGCCATTTTGGCGGCCGCTGTAACGCAACTCGTCGCTCTGTCGGAAAAGTTCCCGCACCCGTGCGCGCTTCTCCTCGTCAAACGAAAAGGCGGAAACCGCCGTTTCGGCATCGACCGTGTTTGGCGGCACACGCCGCGCGAGCGCCGTTTTTAGCTGCACCACACGCAGCGCCTCCGCGAAATAGCGGTCCGGTGGTTCATCCGCGCGCCGCAATTTTTTTTGCAGCTCAGCGGTTTCTTCTTCCCAGGCGGCACGTTGCTGCCGTTCGCGGTTGGCGAGCCGGCGTTTTCTCGCTTTCCAGCCGAAGAATCCGATCAGCCCAAGCAGCGGCACTACCTGCGCGACCCAGAAAACCGGCCGCTCAAAGACGGGCGCAAACGTTTGCACCCACCGCGGCTGATCAGTCAGCAGGTAAAGTATGTCATCAGCCTGGGGTGCGGGCGTGGGTTGCGCGCCCCCGGGGCTGCCAGACGCACGTGCGATCGCCGGTGCGCTCGGCGCGGGCGCGGCGCCGCCCTCAATCGTGATCGGAAGTTTCTCGCTCTTCAGGGTGACGTAGCTCTCGTTCAACGGATCAAAGTAACTGAAGAGGAGCGGCGGAACGTCAGTCTTGTTCTCGTTAGGCGTGAGAACCATCTCGAAATTTTTCGTCCCGCTCAGTCCGACATCGTCGTCAGGCTTGAACTTCGCGCTCGGCGGATAGGCGTGCCAGCCGCGATCGCTCTCCATCTCCGGCGCATTCACGCGGTCGAAATTCCCCCGGCCTGTAATGGTCGCCGTGACCGTCAGCGGATCCCCCACCTGCGCCGTCTTTGGCGTGACCGACGTCGTCAGGCTGAAATTTCCGACCGCGCCGGAGAAGCTGCTGGGCGCATTCGGTGGGAGCGGTTTGATCTCGACGGCCACTTCCCGGCTTTTCATATCGACCTCTCGCTGCTCGGGAATGCCGGCAAATGGATCCTGGAAGAAAGGATCGTTAAACGGGTCGTTCAATCCGAAGACGTCGAAGGGCGAACGCCCCTGGCTGCCTGGCCGGCGCGGTACCTGCACGAGCGCCTTCGCCTCGACTGGACCAACTGCAAACTTCCCGCTCCGCGCCGCGGCAATCGCGGTCTTGAAGGTAACGACCTGGTATTGGACGCCATTGATTGTTTCCACGCTTTGCTGCGGCTCGGGCATGCGCTGAGTGGTGAAACTTTGCGCGGTCAGCGACGGACCTTCCGCGAGCCGGGCGCGGGTGCGGGTGTTGAATCCGAGGCGAATCTCCACGGGAATCAATTCTCCGACATAAGCAGTCGTCTTCGGCACCACGAGATCGGCGAAGACGAGTTGGCGCTCGTTGATTGAGGCCGAGGAACCGCGCCGGCCTCGCTTGGATGTGGTGTTTCCATTGCCGTTCGGCGCGACGTTCAAAGTGAGCGCTTCCGTGCGCAGATTGCCGGATTTGGTTCGCACCACCTGTGGCGGGATCGTGAAGGTACCGGCCTTCAACGGGAGAACCGTATAGCTATAGATGAAGCTGTAACTGAAATGGAAATTGCGCCCTTCGACCAGTTGCGATTGCCCGGTAAAATGAATCTCGAGACCATCGACGGAGATCTCGCTGGGCGGCGCGCCTTCGGAATCGCCGGTCACTTTGATTTGCAACTGCACCGGGCGGTCAACCTCCGTTTCCGAACTGGTGAGGACCGCGGTGACGGTCGGCGCTTCGGCGCGCGCGATCGCGGGAATCGCGAGCGCGAGCAGCAGCAGCAGAATCAGTCGTCGGAACGTGGTTGTTTTCTTCAGCATCAGCGCGGGACGGCAACGCCGTTTAAATCAGCGAAGCCATAATATATCGGTCATTCCGGGCAAAGCGCAGCGGAGTCGAAGAATTCCGTCGAACTTTTCGGAAGAGTTCACTCACGCGCTTCACGGCAGTTCCACCGGATCCGTCGACTCCGTTGCGCTCGGCTCCACTTCGTTCGGGATGACCGGGCGTGGTTTGTTTCTACCAATCCCTATAGACATGACGGATTGCCCTGCGTTCATCGAGTTGGACCTTCTGCTCTTCATCTTTCATCGATTCCAGAAGGCGGCGCGCTTGCTTCGGACTCATCTCGCCTTCCGGTTCGGCCTCTGCTTCGGCGACCTGCGCGTTCGGCTTTTCTTCCTTTGGAGTCTCGCCATTTGCGCCCTTCACGTCGCCGGTTAACGGCTTGGCGGGCGTGCCTGCGGGCGACGGCGATGGCTGCTGGCCGTTCGCGCCGTTCTCATTTCCGGAGGAACCGGGAGTTGGCGTCGGTGAACCCTCGTTTCCCGGAGAGGGCGAAGGTGATCCTTCCTCGCCTGGCGAGGGACTCGGTGATTCGCCCGCTTGTTCTCCCGGCGTGGCGGTGGGTGTGGGAGAGCCCTGGGTCGGCGAAGGCGTAGGACTTTCTCCCGGCGACTGCCCTGGCGTGGGACTCGGTGTGGCCGTCGGAGTTGGCGTGCTGCCTGGTGACGGGCTCGGCTGCTGCGGCTGATTCTGCCCGCCCTTTCCGTTAGGCGATTGTTGCTGGTTCTGCTGATCTTTCTGGTTCTGATTCTGGTTTTGCTGCTGCTTATTGTTAGGCGGCTTCTCCTTGAAGAGCTTCACCATTTCCTGCAGCTCGGGATCGTGCGGGAATTTCACCAATCCTTCGGCGACTTCCTTTTTGGCGGCTTCTTCCTGCCCGAAGACATACTTCTGCGCGCCGCGCGTGGCGTAATCCGAAGCCGTGTCCGCGAGCAGGCTGAGCGGAAGGAAAATAAGACTAAGGAGTATTAGCTTTCCGGATCCCATTTATTTCCTCCAGGCGATGAATGTAATCGTCGTAATGATGCGTCGTCGGGTCGCCCGCCATCTGATCGTTCATGATCTTGAGCGCATCTTCGAACCGGTGCGCCAGGACAGCTTTGTCGGCTTCGGCCTTGGCCTTCTTCGCAGCCGCACTCGGTTCGACCGGCGGCGGCGGAGAGCCTGATTGTTCCGACGAGTTTTTGTCGTTCTTATTCTGCTGATTCTTTTGTTGCTGTTGTTGTTGGTTTTGCTGGTCCTTCTTTTCTTGCTGCTTCTTCTTTAGCTCTTCGATCTTCTTTTTGACGTATTCGTAGTTCTCTTTCGCTTCCTGATTCTTTGGCTCAGCCTTAAGTGTCTCCTGGTAATGCTGAAGCGCTCCTTCCCAGTCAGTCAGCTTCTTCTGTTCGTCCTCCACGGCGTCGCCGCGCTCGAACAAGGTATTCCCAAGATTGTAATGACTCGCCGCCTGCAGGTGCGGATCTTTCGAGAGCAGGGCCTGACTGAAGGACTCCATCGCCTTGTTGTAGTCCTTCATCTTGTAAGCTGCCGCGCCGGCGTCGAACTCGATCCGATCAGTGACCCGTGTGCCAGGGTTATCCTTCAGGGTTTGTTGGAAATGCTGGTAGGCCTCCGGATACTTTTGTTGATGGTAAAGATCGAGGCCGGTGGAGGCTGCATAGCTCGGCCTAACGAACAAAAGAAGAAGGAGCATGCTGGCCGCCGTGACTCCGGACGCGCGACCGCCTGGCTCCGCCTGTTTCTGGCTCTTAACCGCGAGCGCACTTGGCGCACTAGAATGCTTCCGCTGGCGTTTGCGGTCATTGATTAAAAGCGCGATGGCAAAGAGCAAAATCGCCGCGGCCAGCGGCCATTCGTAACGCTCGATCGGGCGGCGCGAGAGTCGCGCGTTAATGTCCGCGACGGTCATCTTGCTCAGGCCGTCGCTGTAGAGCTGCTGCATCGTGCGCGGGCCATTTTCGAGATGGAGATAAAAGCCTTTCGTCGCTTCGGCGATCTCCTTCAGCCGTGCTTCGTCGAGCTTCGATTTCACAACCTTGCCTTCCTCATCTTTCACGAAAGCCGTTCCGCCATTCTCGCCCGGAATTGGAATCAAAGAGCCGCTTTGGGTGCCGACTCCGATCGTAAAAATCCGCACACCGGCTTCCGCCGCCGCCTTCGCCGCCGCGACCGCGTCGCCATTCAACTCCTCGCCGTCGGTGAAAATAATCAGGGCGCGATTGCCCGTGGCTGACTTGCCATAGGTGGTCGCTGCGAGCTTGATCGCGTCGGCGATATTCGTGCCGCCTTCCGGAATCGTGTTCGTGTCGAGATCGTTGATCGAGTCGATCGCGGCATCGTAATCAATCGTCAGAGGCGCCAGCAGAAAGGCGCGTCCGGCGAAGGCGATCAGGCCGACGCGATCGCCCTGCAGCAGGTTGATCAGATCCTGCGTCGCCAGTTTCACCCGCTCGAGCCGGTTCGGAGCGACGTCGTTCGAGAGCATGCTGCGCGAGACGTCCACGGCGAAAATCAGATCGAGTCCTTTGCGCCGCACTTCGTCGTAGGCATAGCCGACGCGCGGCCGCGCCAGACTCACAATCACGAGGCCGAGCACGAGCAGGAAGAGAAGGAAGCGAAAGATGCGGCGGCCCCGATTCACCGTCCCGGCTAGCTGCGGCAACAAGCGCGCGGCGACAAACTGCTGGAGCCGTTCCGCGCCGCGCTGTTCCGCGCGAGCGAAGAAGAACGCGAGCAACGGCAATAGCGCCAGTGCCCAGAGCCAAAGTGGATAACCAAAACTCATCGGAGAGTCCTTTGTTCGTTAGGCTTAACTCGGCACAGCAGAGAATCAGCTGAGAGAGCGGACGCCCCAATCGGCCTGCCATGGCGGCGACTCCTCATGGCAGCTTTTTCCAAATGGTTTGCGAGAGAAGCAGCTCGGCGAGGAGCACGCCGGCGCCGGCCATCAGACAGACCGGGAAAAGATCGCGATATTGTTGAAATTTCTTCACCGCCACGGTCGACTTCTCCAACTTGTCGATGTCCGCATAAATGTTCTCGAGCGAGTCGGTGTCGGTCGCGCGGAAGAACTGCCCGTCCGCGATCTTCGCGACCTCTTTCAAGCCCGCCTCGTTGAATTCCACGCGCTGATTCCGATAGATCAGGTTGCCGGCCACGTCAGTGATCGGCCGGCCGCTATTGGGGTCGAAGACCGGCACCGGTGCGATGCCATTGATACCTGCGCCGATGGCATAGAGCTTGATCTTGAGCGCCTTGATTGCTTCCGCAGCGGTGTTGGGCGGAATTTTGCCGGCGTTATTTTCGCCATCGGTCAGGAGAACGATCGCGCGACTTTTCGATTTTTTATCGGTCAGGCGATTTGCGGCCGAAGCCATCGCGGAACCGATCGCCGTGCCGTCTTCAACCAGACCGATCCGGACTCGATCGAGATTCTGGATTAACCAATCGTGATCCAGGGTGAGCGGACTAACGACATAAGGACGACCCGCAAATGCGATGATGCCGATGCGGTCGTTAGGCCGGCTTTCGATGAACTTGCGTGTCACCTCGCGGATTGCGTCGATCCGCGTGGCTTCATCGCCGCCAACCGTAAAATCCTTCGTCAACATCGAGCCGGAAACGTCGAGCACGACCATGATATCGATCCCGCTGGCCTCGACTTCCGTCAGACTTTTGCCGAGCTGCGGACGGGCGATCGCGAAAATCAGGATCGTTAGGCTGAGATAGAGCAGTCCCCGCATGATTGCGCCGGCGCGAGACGCGCTCCGTTTCCCGAGCGCCTGCAAAGTAGCGGTCGAGGAGAAGACGAGTGCCGCGGCGGCTCCACGTTGCCCGCGTAGCCAGGCGATCAGCGGGACGAGCAGGAGGAGGAGCAAAAACCAGGGATGCGCGAAAGAAAATCCCCATCCCTGGCCGTGCGGCCAAAGATCAAGCGGGTGCAAGAATTCCTCCTTTAACGAAGCGGTTCGCTTCCTCGAGCAGCAGCCGGCTGTCCTCGGTCGTTGCGTCGTAACGCGCGAACTTGATCAGGTCGCAGCGGTTCAAAAAATCGCCGAGCAAGGTTCGTTCATCGGCCGAGAACTGCGACTTCGCCGAGAGCGTGTTCAGAAATTCCACCGAGGTCTGGCGCGTGACCGGGAGCTGATATTGTTCCGTCACGTAGCGCCGCAAAACATCCGAGACGCGGATGCTGAATTGATAAGGCGGCAGCGTTTCCAGCTGGGTTTCGATTCGGGCCAGCTGCTCGAGCGCGCGCTGGCGCGGGGTAAGAATTTTTGCCGGCCGGCGGCGCCACCATTTCACCAGCCAGATGGTTAGGCTGACGAGCAGGAGAAAGACCGCGACCCCGCAGAAAACCATCCACGGTTTGAGCACGAAATAATCGACTGGAGGCGCGATATCGTGAAATTCCTGAGCGAGAAAAAAGTGCATCAATGATTTGCCTAACGACGCGCGATGCGCCGTTCGCGTTGTTTGAAAAATGTCCGGAGCGCCGGGAGGTAATCGTCGCCAGTCCGGAGCGAAATGGCGTCGATGTTATTTCGCCGGAGCGTGTGCGTAACCTCCGCGCGCCGTTGCTCGGCGAGCGCGCTGAAGCGCGTCCGGGTCTGCCGATCGCCGGTATTGATCTCGATCTGCTCGCCAGTTTCGGCGTCTTCAAGCGTGATGATGCCGATGTTCGGCAAGGCTTCCTCGCGCAGGTCCTCGATCCGCACCGCGATGAGGTCGTGTCGCCGGCTCGTGATCGTGAGCGCGCGTGAGAAATCTTCCGCCTGGAAATCGGAGATGAAGAAAACGACCGAGCGGCGCGTGACAATGTGATTCAGGTAATCGAGCGCGAGACCCGGCAGGGTGCCGCGCCCAATCGGCTCGAAGAAAAGAATCTCGCGAATCAATCGGAGCGTGTGCGACCGGCCCTTCTTCGGCGGGATGAAAAGCTCGACCTGATCCGAGAAAAGAATGAGCCCGACCTTGTCGTTATTCCGGATTGCGCTGAAGGCGAGCAGGCACGCAACTTCCGCAGCCAGCTCGCGTTTCGATTGGGAGACGCTGCCGAAATTTCCCGACGCGCTCACATCGACGACCAGCATCACGGTCAATTCCCGTTCCTCGGTGAACTTCTTCACAAAGGCGGTCCCGAGGCGGGCGGTCACGTTCCAATCGATCGCGCGGATTTCGTCACCCGGCTGATACTCGCGCACGTCCTCGAAATTCATTCCTCGGCCTTTGAAGACGCTGTGGTAATCCCCGGCAAACGCGGATTGCACGAGACCTTTGGTCTTGATCTCGAGCGCGCGGATCTTCTTCAGGATTTCGGCGGGCGTGCGTTGCTCAGCGCCGTGCACCTCCCCGGATCGGCCATCACCCGAGCGGAACCGCCGACCAATTTGTGAGTCACCCCGGTCATTCTGAGCGGAGCGGCGCGGAGTCGAAGGATCCCGTGGCATTACCGTGATGGCTTCGGAGCGAGCGCATACCTCTCGTCAAAGAGATCGCGCCACTCCGGATTGGAATAAGCGACCAAGGCTTCCTTTTTGGCTCGCGTCCAACCCTTGAGCCGTTTCTCCCTCACAACCGCGTCGGCCGGTTCGTTGAAAGCTTCGAAATGAACCAGTTTGTGCGCGTTGTATTGCTTTGCGAAGACGCTGCCTGCGCCTGGCGAATGCTCGCTTGGCCGACGCTCTAAATCGTTCGTCACGCCGAAATAGACGGCGGTGTGACGATCGCCGTTTGTCGGGATGTAAACGTAGTAGTTTTGCGATCTCATCGAGGGTTTTAGGTTGCTTACGGGATCCTTCGACTCCGCTGCGCTCCGCTCAGGATGAGCGGCGTGGGGCGCAAGGTCGTTCTGCCCTCCATTTTCCTGCTCCGCTTCATGCTCGTGCTCTCCTTTCCGCCTGGCCTCTTACGGCACGGGCAAGCCCGCAAAGATCCGCTCAATCACTGTTTCACTCGTTAGGCTTTCCGCTTCCGCCTCATAGCTCACGATCACGCGATGCCGCAATACATCCGGGCCGATGCTCTTGATGTCCTGCGGAGTCACGTAGCCGCGGCCGTTCAGGAAGGCATAAGCGCGCGCGGCGAGTGCGAGGTAGATCGTCGCCCGCGGCGAAGCACCGTAGCGAATCAAGCCATCGAGTTCCAGTCGGTAACTTGCTGGTTCGCGCGTAGCCCAGACAACATCCACGATGTAGTCCTTCACGCGATCGTCGATGTAGATTTGGTTCACGAGTTCGCGCGCGGCGATGATCTGCTCCGGCGTGACCACCGGATCCACGCTCAAGTTCGGCGCCGAGGTTGCCATCAGGTCGAGGATGCGGCGCTCTTCGGCTTTCGCGGGATAACCGACATTCAGCTTCAACATGAAACGGTCGAGCTGCGCTTCCGGAAGCTGATAAGTCCCTTCCTGCTCGAGCGGATTTTCGGTCGCGAGGACAAGGAAAGGATCGGGCAGCTTATAAGTCGTTTCGCCGATCGTGACCTGGCGTTCCTGCATGGCTTCTAGCAGCGCGCTCTGCACTTTCGCCGGCGCGCGGTTAATTTCGTCGGCGAGAATCAGGTTGGAAAAAATCGGGCCGAGCTTGGTCGTAAATTCGCCGCTGCGCGGGTTGTAAATCAGTGTGCCGATCAGGTCCGCCGGCAGTAAATCCGGGGTGAATTGCAAGCGCTGGAAGCCGGTCTGGATGCAGGCCGCCATGGTTTTGACCGTGAGGGTTTTGGCCAACCCCGGAACGCCTTCCAACAGGATGTGCCCATTCGCGAGCAACCCGAGCAGGAGCCGATCGACGAGGTATTTTTGCCCGACGACGATGTGGCCGACCTGCTCGCGCAAGGGCGCGATCCATTGCCCCAGCTCCTGCACCTGCTGGGTGATCTCCTGCGTTGAATTCATAGGCATGGTCAGACAAATCGAACGGGGATGCGTTCGATTTTCGCGGGCGGGAGCTGTCTCGTAGCGCTGGTAAAATGAACAGGCGGAACGTTCTCACGTTCCGCCTGTCCGGAGTAACCTAGTTCGCCTGGGAAGAGCGCGAGGAGCTACTTCTGCGCCGTTGCGTCGCGGAGATTGCGAATCTTGTCGTGCGCTGCTTTCACTTCCATCTGCTGACGTGAGACGATCTCCCGGATCGGCGCCGGCAACTCCTCTTGCATTGCCTTTTTGTAGGCGGCGACGGCAGTGTCTTCCCCGCGCTCGGCTTCGGCGAGAATCGCGTGGCGATCGCGGCTGGTCACGGCGCTCTTGATGTTGATCCACGTGCGGTGCATCGCGCCGCTTGTGCTGCTCGAGTTTTCCGGCTCGGGTTCACCGAGTCGCACGACTTCGTTCTGCAGTTCGCCAGCGAATTTGGAACGCTGGAGCGAGAGCTGGTCGAAAGTGCTTTTCAACTGGGTGTCATCGACTCCTTCGGCGGATTGTTTGAAGCCCTCCTGACCGTCCTTCAGCGTTTCGATCAAGCTGTTCAGTGTGCTGATTATTTCCTTGTTTTGGCTCATATTCAGTGAATCGCGTGTGAATCAACCCGCGCGTCCCTTGGCCTCAATCTTTTCGTCTGGTTGCTGTGCTGGAACCGCCGCCGTAGGTTGAAACATGGAACATCACCATGACGGAAAAGATCTAACGAAAGAAGCGCCGCGCAGCCCTAAGACTAAAGTCGGCGGCTATGTCATCCTCGGCCGGACGCTCGACAAGTGTCGCGCTCTGCTTTGGGGCAACATCGGCGAATATCATTTCGATTGTCCCCTCGATAACATGCTTTTCGGGTGGAAGAAGATCGTGGGCGACGACTTCAAAGCCGCGGTCGCGGAAGGCAAAAACGACGACGAGATGGCGAAGTGGGTCGATGGCCATGGCGACAAGGTGACGGCGGAAGAGAAGCAAAAGTGGAGCGACGAGATGATGAAAGTCACTCTCTATAGTGATCCCGAGAAGCGCGATTTCTTCATCGAGGAAACGAAGAAACTCGGCCTCGATCCCGCGACCACGTCGATGTTTGATTGGCTCGATGCCGACGACAGGGCGAGCTACTAGATTTCGATAGCGGCGGCTGCCGGATCGACTTCGCGCTACCGCTTGCGCGCACGGCAGGCGTAAGGCAGGGCGAGACTCTGTCGAGCTGGAAGGGTAATCTCAGCCGCTGTTATTTCCCGAGCTCGGCAGAGTCTCGCCCTGCCAATGCTTGGCCCGTCAGGAACATCTAATCATGGGTATTTCTCTCAAGCCACAACACCTGAGACGCTACCAGCAGATCGCCTGGATCTTCATGAAATACGGGCGGTCCGATCTCGTGCAGACGAGTGGTCTTAGCGAAGTCTTGGCTGCCGAGCAGAAGGCTGCGCCTGCCGAAGCCGCAAAGGCCGAAGAGTTGGCAGGCGACCTGGAACAGTTGGGCCCAACGTTTGTGAAACTGGGGCAGTTACTTTCGACCCGCGTCGAACTTCTGCCGCCGGCCTACATCGAGGCGCTGGCGCGACTCCAGGATAAGGTCGAGCCGTTCAGCTTTGCCGAAGTCGAGAAGACGGTGACAGACGAGCTCGGCGTCCGGCTCTCGAAAGCCTTCCAGAACTTCGAGAGCGAACCGCTGGCCGCGGCGTCCTTAGGCCAGGTTCATCGCGCGACTTTGCGCGACGGCCGGGCGGTCGCGGTGAAAGTGCAACGGCCGCAAATCCGCGAAAAGATGGTGGAAGATTTCGAGGCGCTCGAAGACATTGCGAATTTCCTCGATCATCACACCGAAATAGGGAAACGCTACGAGTTTTGGCAGTTGCTCGAGCAATTCCGAAAGAGCCTTCTGCAGGAGCTCGATTATCGGCAGGAAGCCAGCAACCTGAGAACTTTGCGCGAACAACTGCGCGAGTTTACCCACCTGATCGTCCCCGCGCCGATCGCCGATTACTGCGCTGGGCGCGTGCTCACGATGGAGTTCGTGCCGGGGAAAAAGGTGACCGATCTGAGCCCGCTCACCCGGATGGAGCTGGACGGTGAAGCGCTCGCTGAGGAGATGTTCCGCGCGTATCTCGAACAGATCTTGGTAAACGGTTTCTTCCACGCCGACCCGCATCCCGGGAATGTTTTCATCACGCCAGATCACCGGATCGCGCTGCTTGATTTGGGAATGGTCGGGCGAATTATGCCGCGTCTGCAGGAGGATTTGTTGCAGCTCCTGCTCGCGGTTGCCGAAGGCCGCGGCGATGAAGCGGCGAATATCGCCATCAAGATCGGTGAGAAGAAAGAGGATTTCGATGCGAAGACGTTTGCTCGGCGAATCGGCGAAATCGTCGCCCTCCAAAAGAGCGCCACGGTCGAGAACATGCAGGTGGGCCGGCTCATCCTTCAGGTTACACAGACCTCCGCCGAGAGCGGCATCCGCGTGCCGCTGGAGCTTTCGATGCTCGGTAAAACATTGTTGAACCTCGACCAGGTCGGCCGCGCACTCGCGCCCGAGTTCGATCCGAACGCTTCGATCCGCCGGAACGCCGCCGAGATCATGCAGCAGCGACTCGTGCGGAGCCTTTCGCCAGGCAACCTGTTCAGCGGCGTCCTTGAGATGAAGGATCTGCTCCAGCGGCTCCCGGCGCGGGCGAACAAAATCATCGACGCGATCGCGAACAACGAGCTGAAAGTCAGCGTCGACGCAATTGACGAGAACACGCTGGTGGAAGGTTTCCAGAAAGTCGCCAATCGGATCACGATGGGTCTGGTTCTCGCGGCGCTGATTATTGGCGCTGCGATGTTGATGCGTGTCGACACCCGATTTCACATCTGGGGTTACCCGGGCCTCGCGATTTTGCTCTTCCTTGCCGCCGCCGGCGGCGGCATCGCGCTCGTCGTGAATATTCTTTTCTACGACAAGAGCGGGAAGCGTTGAGCCCTCCGAGCAGGTCTCAGCGAGAACGGCGTTTCCGCCAGGCGAGCAACCCCGCGCTGCCCAAAGCCAAGGCCCCGAGCGAGCCCGCCTCGGGCACCGCCCCGACTTCAGCCGCACTCTTCTGCCCAGTAAGAATGCGCTCACCCGGATCCGCCCAGGCATAATCTTCCACCAAAAGTTTATTGCCGGGTCCGCCCAACGACCGTTTTGATGCGTGCCCACGATACTAACAACTGCTATGGGCGAAAACGAGGTCACGGTCGGAGCATTACGTTGCGATGCCTAACGGGCCCTTTACCTAACAAAGTTGGAATGTTAAAAATCCGCGGGCTGCGCGCACGGGCCAAGCAGGAGCTGCGGGCAAAGTTCGACCTGAAGGAGTTCCACGATCAAATCCTGAAGCATCCCGCTCGCCGTGAATATTCTCTTCGACGACACGACCTCGGGAAAATAGTGGAAGCGGGTTGAGACCGGGACCACGGGAGGAGCAGGTGAACGCGTTCGCTCCGGAGTGTGGCGCAGCTTCCGCTTGCGAGAGCGAAACCTGCACGCTAGATGCTCGCGCTATTATGAAATCCGCTGCTTCGGCTTTCCTCGTCCTTTTTCTTGTGCTCAGCTTCTCGTTAGGCGCGGAGGCGAAGCGATTGCTAAAACCGGAAGATTTCGCCGCCTTGCGCAACGTGGACGAGCCGAATCTTTCCCCCGACGGGAAAAGCGTCGCCTACGTCGTCGGCACGGTGGATCTCGCGAAGGACAAACAGGCGCGCAATCTCTGGCTGGCCAAATTCGACGGCTCCGAGAATCGCCCGCTCACGTTTGGCAATGAATCGCAAACGCACCCGCGCTGGAGCCCAGATGGCAAATGGATCGCGTTCCTATCCAGCCGCGACGACGAGCAGGATAACGATCAGGTTTGGATCTTCTCGACCGACGGCGGCGAAGCCCAAAAAGTCACGAAAGAGAAGGGAAGCGTTGATGATTTCGCCTGGGCTCCCGATTCAAAACGACTCGTCCTCGTCGTGCACGATCCCGACCCGCGCGACCCGGAAGCGAAAGAGAAAGAGAAGAAAACGGTTCCGCCGATCGTGGTCGAGCGCTACCAGTTCAAGGAAGACATCGCGGGCTACCTAACGAAACACTGGTCGCACCTGAAGTTGCTCGACCTTGCAGCCAAAAAGGTCGAAGCCCTGACGAGCGGCGCGCACGACGAACTTCTGCCAGCGTGGTCGCCAGATGGCAGCCAAATCGCCTTCGTGACGAAGCGCGGAGCCGACCCGGATCGAACGGAAAACTGGGATGTTTACCTGATCGAGCCGAAAGCGGGCGCGAAGGAGAAGCAGCTTACGACTTCGCTGGAGGCGGACGCGCACCCCGACTGGCAAAGTGCGCCAGCCTGGAGCCCGGATGGCAAAACGATCGCCTACATTCATGGCGGCGATCCGAAGAAGATTGAATACGCGACGCATGCGCTCGCGACGATTTCGGCCAGCGGAGGCGAGGCGAAAATTGTGACGGGGTCGCTGGATCGCAACATGGTCCAACCGCATTGGGCGGCCGACGGACGATCCATTTTCGCCGTGCTGGAAGACGACGGCGCGGAGACGCTGGTGCGCGTGCCGGCGGAGGGCGGCGCGCCGGAGCCGGTCGTGGCGGGCCGTCGAAAAGTCACAGCCTACGACGTGAGCGCGAATGGCAATCTCATCACGCGCACGAGCACGCCGGATCGGCCTTATGAAATTTTCGCCGGCACAGGCGGCGGACTCCGTTGCCTGACGAAACAGAACGACGCGTTTCTCTCGGACATCCAGCTCGGGATGGTTGAGGAGACGAAATTCCAGAGTACAGGCGGGACCGAAGTTCACGGCTTCGTCGTTCATCCGCCTAACGAAAAGTCTGGAGCCAGGACCAAGTCCCTGCTTCGTCTGCACGGGGGCCCGCAGTCGCAATATGGGGCGGAATTTGACTTCGAGAGGCAGCTTTTCGCCGCAAATGGATACCTGGTCGTTCTCCCGAATCCGCGGGGATCGACCGGGCGCGGGACCGATTACGCGATGGGCATCTACGCCAACTGGGGGAGCGTCGATGTGGAAGACGATCTTGCGGCGGTGGACGACGTTGTCAGGCGCGGACTGGCTGACCCGGAGAGACTCGGAGTTGGCGGCTGGAGCTACGGCGGGATGTCGACCAATTATCTCATCGCTTCCACAGCGCGTTTCAAGGCCGCGACCAGCGGAGCTTCCATCTCCGATATCATCGCCGGATACGGAACGGACGAATACATCCGTGACTATGAAGCGGAGCTCGGTTCACCGTGGTCGCACCCGGAAGTGTGGGCGCGAATTTCCTACCCATTCCTGCACGCGGATCGGATCAAGACGCCGACGCTTTTTCTTTGCGGCGCGAGCGACTTCAACGTCCCGCTCCAGGACAGCGAACAGATGTATCAGGCGCTTCGCACTCTTGGCGTGCCGACGCAGCTGGTGATTTACCCGGATCAATTTCATGGTCTGCGGAAGCCGAGTTACCTGCTCGATCGCTACCAGCGTTACCTAGGCTGGTATGCGAAGTATATTCGTTAGGCAGACATTCCCGGAAGCGCGCGGAACGCTGTGATCCCGAGCCCTGCAGACGGCGAGGGATCTCGCGAGGGTCTTCCGATATCGCTGGCGCTCTTCTACTGCGCCGGAAGCTGCGTGTAACGTACACGGTAGCTTACCACCTTCTCCTCGTCCGGGTTCAGCCTAACGACAAACTGGATCGTTTTCGCGTCGCGCTTCGTGAAGTCGGCCGAATGCTCGATGACTTCCCAGCTCTGCCACCGGTTCAGATGCTCCACCACGCAAATCTCCACCGGCTCTTGCTTGTGGTTTCGCAGCGCGATTGCGAACCCCTCGTCCATCGTGTGCTTGGCACGGTCGACCGAGAACTCCGTTTGCTTCCGCTCGGCCGCGAGATCGAAAGCGGTGCCGGTAAAAATCCGCAGCGTTTCATCTTTCGCCGTCTGCTCTGCTGTCTGCTCGCCAACGAATTCGAGCTGCTGATTTCCATGGTTGCGATAGAAACGCCAGCGCCCTTCCGGCAGCGGCATCCCGAGATGATTGGCTTCGCTGTTCTTGATCTCGCGCACCACGGCGATCTGGGTTTCGCCTTCCACTTCCCAATTTGGGTCGAAGATTGGGCCTCCGAGCGGCGATGGCGTCGGCCTTTCATAGCCAGTCGCGTCGAAGACAAAGAGCTGCGTCGCCTGCACGTCGGCGGCGCGCACGAACTCCACCTGCTTGCTCTCGCCGTCGCGGAGCGAAAGCGGCCGGGGAAGCGCGTAAAGATGGAACTCATCGAGCGCCTGCGCCGCCAGCGAAGCGGGAGCAGCAGCGGCGAAAGCCCGTTCGTTAGGCGCGGTCATCCCCTTGCGCCGCGGCGTCGCTTCTTCCCTGTTTACATTCCCCGCGACCAGGCTGGTTGGGACGCTGGCGAAGTCTTTCCCGCTCTGATTGACCATCGTGAAGGAACCGATCAGCTCGATTCGATCGCCGGTTTCCGGCATCGTGACATTGTAGCTGGCGCTCCAGTCCAGGCCGCCGGTGAGATAACTTATTTCGCCGTCGAACTTTCCACTTTCTTCGCTCGAGATTTTCCACTCCAGCTCCGGTTTCACGATGGTGTCGCTAGGCAGCCGCGGAAAGAGCGGCTTGCCCGGCAAATCGAAGCGCAGTTTGCCGTTGACCTCGATCAGCGGGGATTGCGCCTCGCGGCCGCCGCGGATGATTTTGCCGGAAACAGTGGTCGCTGGTTTCTGCGGTTGCTCGACGAGGAAGTCGATTGTCTCTCCCGTGAAGCGGTTGAGCAGCAGCGCCTCGTTCGCGACATCGCCGCGATAGCTTTGCTCAAGAACTCGAAAACTGTGCTGACCCTCCGGCCCGCGCAAGACCACTGAGTCCGGGTCGAGCTGAGTCGTCAGGTCGGTAAAACGGAGCTGGTTTTCGCCCTGGTGGAGATCGAGTGGAACGGTCGCGCGGACAACCGCGAAGCCATGATTATAAATCGTTAGGCTCGGTGCCGCGGCGAGCGTGCCGGAAGCGAAAATCCAGCAGAGGCCGAGAGAAAGTGGCAGTCGCGACATGCATCACTTCTACGCGGTCTCTGGGAGGAAGCGACGCGCAAATTGCTGGTTTGTCTGGCCGGCCGGAGCCGAAGTCCCCTCTGGAGCCTAAACGCCTAACGAACAGAAGCCAGGTCTCATTCCTCCCTCATTCTGGGCGCAGCGAAGCGAAGTCGAAGAGTCCCGTCGAACCTCCGAATAGATTTCGTGCGAGGCTTTTTCGGCAGCTCCGCGGGATCCTTCGACTTTGCTCAGGATGACGGTGTTAATGAGCTGCCAGAGTAAATTCTGAAGTGACCTCGCCGCTCGAAGAAGCCGGGCAGGATGGGGGGAAGATGCTTCGGCGACGAAAGCATGACACGGTCTAAGCTTTGGGCATGAATGCTGAAGAAAAACGCCTCGCGGAAAACGACCAACGCGCTGAACGCTGGCATCTCTGGGGACCGTACCTGAGTGATCGACAATGGAGCACGGTGCGCGAGGACTACAGCCCGAATGGCGACGCCTGGAATTATTTTCCGCACGAACACGCTCGCTCCCGAGCCTATCGCTGGGGCGAAGATGGCATCGGCGGGATCAGTGATTTCAAACAGCGGCTTTGCTTCGCGCCCGCCTTCTGGAACGGCCGCGATCCCATTTTAAAGGAGCGATTGTTCGGCCTCACCGGGCCGGAAGGAAATCACGGCGAAGATGTAAAGGAGATTTATTTCTACGAGGACAACACTCCGACCCATTCTTACATGCGGATGGTTTATCGTTATCCGCAGGCGGCATTTCCCTACGAAGAACTCGTCCGGGAAAATGCTGCGCGCTCGCGGATGGAACCGGAGTTCGAGCTCTGGGACACCGGCATATTGCGGGATAACCGCTATTTCGACATCACGATCGAATATGCGAAAGCCGCGGCGGATGACCTGCTCATCCGGATCAGCCTAACGAATCGTGGCCCGGAACGGGCGCCGCTTCAGCTCCTGCCGATGCTCTGGTTTCGAAACACCTGGAGCTGGGGGAACGATGGCCGCCGGCCCAACCTGCGCGTCGGCAAGCCGCATCTCGAGGGGCACCTTGTGATCGAGGCGGGCCATCACTCGCTGGGCGAATATCGGTTGCTCTGCGAAGCGGCGGACGACCTGCTGTTCACCGAGAACGACACGAATGTGCAGCTTCTCTACGGCGTGCCGAATTCCGCGGTCGCGGTCAAGGATGCGTTTCACGACTTTGTCGTTAGGCAAAAAATCGACGCGGTGAATCCGCAACAGATCGGGACGAAAGCGGCGGCGCTTTACCGGCTGGAGCTTGAACCGGAAGAAACGCGCGTTATCAGGCTGCGGCTCGCAGTGGTAGCCAGGGCCACAGACCCCGCTGTCGTTCGAGCAGACGCAGCAGATCGGCCGGAGTCAGCGCCTCCGGCTGCCGTCGGGCTCGCTGATTTCGAGGATATTTTTTCACGGCGTCGCGCGGAAGCGGATGAGTTTCACGCGGCGCTCGCGCCGCCCTCGCTCAGTCTCGAGCAAGCTGCAATCCAACGGCAGGCTCTCGCCGGCATGCTCTGGACGAAGCAGTTTTACTACTACTTCGTCGAGCAGTGGCTCGAGGGTGATCCGGCCCAGACGCCTCCGCCTAACGAGCGTAAGACCGGCCGGAATTCCGGCTGGACTCATCTCAACAACGAACGCGTCATGTCGATGCCGGATGGCTGGGAATATCCCTGGTTTGCCTGCTGGGATCTCGCCTTCCATTGCATCACCCTCGCGCTCGTCGATGCGCATTTCGCGAAGGGCCAGCTCGACCTCATCGTGCGCGAATGGTATCAGCATCCAAACGGGCAACTCCCGGCCTACGAATGGAACTTTTCCGACGTCAATCCGCCGGTGATCGGTTGGGCGGCCTGGCGGGTTTACAAAATCGAGCAACGCCGAACGGGGAAGGGGGATCGCGCTTTCCTCGAAACGATCTTTCACAAGCTGTTGATCAATTTTACCTGGTGGGTGAATCGGAAAGACCTCGGAGGCCGCAACATTTTCGAGGGCGGTTTTCTTGGGCTCGACAACATCGGCGTCTTCGACCGGAGCGCCTCCTTTTCCGACGGCAGCCGGCTCGAACAAAGCGACGGCACGAGTTGGATGGGGATGTTTTGCCTAACGATGATGCGAACGGCGCTCGAGCTCGCCCGCGAAAATCCGGTTTACGAGAATATCGCGACCAAGTTTTTCGAACATTTTCTCGGGATCGCCGGTGCGATGAACAATGTGGGCGGCAAAGGCATCGGACTGTGGGATGAAGCGGATGAGTTCTTCTACGACGTGCTGCACACGCCCGACGAGCGCTACCTGCCGCTGCGCCTGCGCTCGCTAGTCGGCTTGATGCCGCTCCTCGCGGTCGAGACGATCGAGCCGGAACTCCTCGACGCGATGCCCGGTTTCAAGGAACGGCTCGAATGGTATCTGAGTAATCGTCCTGACCTCGCCTCCCTCATTTCGCGGTGGCAGGAACCGGGGGCGGGCGAGCGACGGCTGATCGCGCTGACCCGGGGACATCGGATGAAATGTTTGCTCCGACGGATGCTGGATCCGGACGAATTTCTGAGCGATTACGGCGTCCGCTCGGTCAGCAAGTTTCACAAGGATCACCCCTACGTGCTGGACGTGTATGGTGAAACGAAGGTGGTGAACTATGAAGCGGCGGACTCGGAAACCGGCCTCTTCGGCGGCAACTCAAACTGGCGCGGACCGGTCTGGTTCCCGATCAATTATCTGCTGATCGAGTCGCTCCAGAAGTTTCACCATTACTACGGCGACGAGTTTCAGGTAGAATGCCCGACCGGCTCGGGAAAGTATAGATCGCTCGATGGTGTCGCGGACGAACTTTCGAACCGGTTGATTAAGATCTGGCTGCGCGACGAGCGCGGGGAACGGCCTTTTGCGGGCCGGCTGGGCGACTCGTTAGGCAAGGAAGCCGATCGAGATCGCTACCTGTTTCACGAATTTTTCCACGGCGAAAATGGCGCCGGTCTGGGCGCGAGCCATCAAACTGGCTGGACTGGGTTGGTCGCAAAGCTGATTCAGCAACAGGGTAGTCGCGGCACGATCGGGCCGCGCGATCCGTTTACGGACTTGTGATGAAATGAACCGCCGAGGCCACGGAATCTGAAGCGCACGCGCCCTCGCCGCTCGCTCCTGCTAACAGATCGAGTCGCGGCCTTTCGAAACTCTTTTGGGCTGAGCCCAATACCAACACGCGCGCGCTCTTCCGCCTCCGCTGCTGCTTTTCGTTAGGCGAAACCTACCGTACTGCCACCGGCTCGGGAGCCGGCAACCCGGGCGCGCCATGCTTTTCGGCTTCCGCTTCGTGATGACTGTGCGCACTCCGCAGGAACGGCACCCGATCGAGTACGCTCTCCTGGAACCACTCGAGCGCGAGGTAGATCACCGGTGTGATGTAAAGCGTGATCAACTGCGACACGATCAATCCGCCGACGATGACCAACCCCAGCGGCCGTCGTGAAGAACCTTCTGCGCCGACGCCGAGTGCGATCGGAAGCGCCCCCATCAACGCGGCCAGCGTCGTCATGATAATCGGCCGAAACCGTTCCACGCTCGCTTCGTGAATCGCCGCACGCCGCTCGTACCCTTCGTCGAGCCGATGGAGCGCAAAGTCCACGATCATGATGCCGTTCTTCTTCACGATGCCCATCAGAAGGAAGAGCCCGATCACCGAGTAAAGCGAGAGCGACGAGCCGAATAGCCAAAGCGTGCCAAGCCCGCCGACCACCGCGGGGAAAAGTGTCGAGAGCACTGTGATGGGATGCACGTAGCTCTCGTAAAGAATGCCCAAAATCACATACATCACGAATACCGCCGCGATCACGAGCAACGGCAGCGCGGAGAAGAGCTGCTGGAGGACGAGGCCTTCGCCCTGAAGCTCGCCGTGCACCGTTCCCGGCAAAATCTGCGCTGCGGTTTTGTCGATAAAGTTGGTGACATCGCCGAGCGCGGCGTCCGGCTTAATATCGAAGCCGAACGTGACGCTGGTGAATTGGTTGACGTGGTTCACCGACTGCAAGCCGAGCGTCTCCTTCGCGTCCGTCATGGTGCGGATCGGCACGAGCTTATCGCCGCCAGCATCGGGTTTCACATAAAGCCAGCGGAAATCCTTGGGACCCTCGCGCGCCGAATCTTCCGCTTCCACGATCACCTGGTATTGGTCGTCAGCCTCCTTAATCAGGTAAACGTAGTTCTGCGAATAAGCCGCTCGCAGCAGGCTTTCGATCTGTGTCGTGGAAATCCCATAAACACTCGCGCGCGAGCGGTCGATGTGGATGTCGAGGTTCGGGTTATTCTGGAAAAGGTCCGAGCGCGGCGGGTTCGCGAACCCCGGATAATCCGCGAGTTTGGCCTGCAATTTACCGGCCGCTTCGTAAACGTCCTGAGGCACGATTCCGCTCAGCACATAAGTGTAGCGTCCAAAAGAACTGCCCGTGCCACCGACATCGATACGCAGGACCGGCTGCGGATTTAAGGTCGGAAAGATCCCGGGAATTCCACTGGTCGCCTTGCGCAACTGCTCCGCCACGGTGTCGATGTCGGGACGCTTGCTCGGGTCCTTTAGAAAGATGTAGCTGAAAATTCCCGCCGCCTGACCGGTGCGTCCGGCGACGGTGAAATATTTGTCGACCGCAGGATTGGCCTGCAAAATCGGATCGATCTTATCCTGCAAAGCCTTTTGCGCCTCCGGGGAAGAGCCTTCCTTGACGATAAAAAATCCGCGGATCGTCGAAGAGTCGCCGGTCGGCAGCAAAGTGAACGGCAGGTGCGTGAAGAAAAACCAGACGCCGACAACGCAGGCAAGAATGATTGGGAGCGCGAGCCAGCCATGATCGAGAAACTTGTCGAGCGTCCGGCCATAGGCATCGCGAATCGGAAGGAAAAAGCGGTTCACGAAACGTTGCATCCAACTGTCGTGATGCCCCGCGCCGCGTTCCGCTAAAATCCGCGAACACATCAGCGGCGTGAGCGTGAGCGAGATCAAGCCGGAAGCGAAAATCGCCACGATGATCGTGACGGCGAATTCACGGAAGATTCTGCCTAACAATCCCGGCATAAAAGCGAGCGGGATGAAAACCGCCGCGAGCGAGAGCGTCATCGAGAGAATCGTGAAAGAGATTTCGCCCGCGCTGTTGAGAGTCGCGCGGTAGATCGATTCGCCGGCTTCCGCGCGGCGAACGACGTTCTCGAGAAACACGATCGCGTCATCGACCAGGAACCCGATTGCGAGCGTCAGTGCCATGAGCGTGAGGTTGTTCACGGAATAACCAAGCCACCACATCGCGACGAAGGTGATCAGGAACGACATCGGCAGCGCGACCATCGGGATGAGCGTGTCGCCCGCGCGGCCAAGAAAAACGAAGATGACGCCGATGACGAGGACGAACGCGATCGCGAGCGTGAACTCGACGTCATGGAGTGAATCGACAATCGATTGAGAACGGTCGTGAACCGGGATCAGGTGAATGGAGCCGGGCAACTCGCGCTCCAGTCCGGGCAAAAGATCGACCACGGATCGGGCGACAGCCACGGCATTCGCGCCGGCCTGACGGGAGACGGCGAGCACCACGACTGACGCGGGCGGCTCATAACCTCGCGCAAAGAAATGCCGCGAAGACCGTTCGTCGGAGACGCCGTCGATCACTTTCGCGACGTCGCGCAAATAAACCGGCGAGCCGTCAGCACCCTGCTTGACGATGATGTTGCTGTATCCTTCAGCAGTCGAAACCTGCCCCTGCGGCCGGAGCGTGATCGACTTGTGCACCCCATCAAACTGTCCTGCGCCAGCGTAGGAGGTGCTGGCTCGGATGGCCGCGCTCAGTTCATTGAACGTCATGTTGCGCGCGGTCAGTTTTCCCGGATCGACTTTGATCCGGACGGCGCTTTTCACCCCGTAAACATTCACTTCCGAGACGCCCGGCAGGATATTGATCCGCTGCTGTACCTCGGTGGTGGCGTAGCGATAAAGTTCGCCGCTGCTGAGCGTGGCGCTCGTCAGAGAAAGGTAAATGACTGGCGAATCGTTCGGGTTCGATTTCGTGAAAGTAGGCGGGCTTGGGAGGTCGTTAGGCAATTGTCCGCTCGCGGCCTGGATCGCCGATTGCACATCGGTTGCGGCGGCGTCGATGTTCTTGGACAGGTTGAATTGCAGGGTAATCGAAGTGCTGCCCTGCGTGCTTGTGCTGGTCGTGAGCTCGAGCCCGGGAATCTGGGTAAACTGCTTTTCGAGCGGCGATGCGACGGTGTTCGCCATCGTCTCCGGGTTCGCGCCCGGATAAGAAGCGAAGACGCGAATGACTGGATAATCGACGGCCGGCAGATCGTTCACCGCCAGCTGCTGATAGGTGATGATGCCGAAGACAATGATCGACGCCGTCAGCAGCATCGTCATGACCGGCCGCTGGATGAAAGGTCGGGAAAGGCCGGACGAAAATTGCGTCAGCTTTTGCACGGCCGTGCTCTTCGGTTTCTCCGGCGGCACGCCGCGATCGGAACTGTGGCGTTGGCCACTGCCGTTGCCACCGCCGTTCTGGCCGTCATGTGGGGCGTTTGCCATTCGTCAGGGCGCCGCGCTCGCTGATTCGCGATCGTTAGGCGCTGGTTGCCCGGTGGTCTTCACCGCCACTTTTTGACCCGGCGCCAGTTGGAGCTGTCCCAGTGTGACGACCCGTTCGCCGGGTTCCACCCCTTTGGTGACTACGGTCAGGTCGCCATCCTGTTTTTGGCCTACCGTGACCTGCCGAAGATCGAGCGTGGAATCATTTTTCACCACGAAAAGATACGGACCTTTTTCGCCGATCTGGACCGCGCCGCTCGGCACGAGCTTCGCATCTTTCACAACATCGAGAATCAAGCGCACGTGAACGAACTGTGACGGCCAGAGCTGGTGCTTCGGATTCGGCGTAGTCCCCCGAGCCTGGATCGTGCCGGTGCCGGGTTGCACGGTGTTGGCGATGAAATAGAGACGGCCTTCCTGCGCTGCGAATCCATCGTCCTCGGCATCGGTCAGCACTTTGAGATTTGGGCCGTTGAGATATTTGCGCACCAACGGGAGGTCGGGTTCAGCGACCGTAAAATCGGTGTAGATCGGATCGAGATTGTCGATCTGCACGAGCACCGCACCGCCGCTGCCCGGGCTGACCGTATTGCCGACGTCGATCTGCCGAAGCCCGGCGCGGCCGTCGATCGGCGAGCGGATCGTGCAGTAATCAAGATTCACCTTCGCCGCCTCGACCGCCGCGGAGGTGCGCATGGCGTTGGCTTTCGCGGTATCAAGATCCTGCGATGCGGTCACACCCTTGGCCCGCAACTCCATCTGCCGTTTCAGATTGGATTGAGCGAGCATGTCGTCTGCCTTGGCGGAGTCGAGCGCAGCCTGGTAAGGCCGCTTATCGATCGTGAAGAGGATGTCTCCTTTCTTGATGTCGGCGCCGTCTTTGAAATCGCGCGAGACGATCTGCCCGGCGACCTGCGCCTGGACCTGCACGCTCTCGTTGGCCGCGCAGGTGCCGATTTCATCCAGATAAAGCGGCACGTCTTTCGTGATCACCTTTGCCACGGAAACCGGTCGCGGCGGGGGCGGCGCTTCTTCCTTTTTGGAGCCGCCGAGGAGGCGGAAGAGCAAAAACGCGACGATCAAGAGAACGATCGCGCCGATCACGTAGGTGCCTTTTCGGCTGGCCTTGCGCTCGCTCTCTCCCACTGCGGCGCGAGCGGCCACGTTCATTTTTTGCGCAGAGATCATTTCGCTATCCGACGTTTCGTTTCCATGGAAGTTCCATTTGTGCCGTTGCTGCCGGTTGCCTGACCTTCGAGTGCTTTGCAACGGATTTCGTTCAAGACTCGCAGGCACGTCTGCAGATCCTTTGGAGAAATCGTCTCTATCAGTTCGTGCCGCAGATCGCGTGCGGTTTGCTCGATGCGATGGAGAAGCGCGCTCGTTTTGCGTTGCAGATGAACCGTCTTGCAGCGTCGGTCGTGCTCGGCGCTCTGGCGTTTGATCCAGCCATCGCTCTCCATGCTGGCGAGGGAACGAGCGAGGGTCGGCTCCTCGATTCCGAGACGCTCGGCCAGTTCGCACTGGGTGAGATGGCCCTCTGAAAGATGCGCAATCGTGCGCCATTTCGCCTGACTCAACCCAAGCGGTCGCAGGCGTTGGTCAAGCCGCTGGCGCCAGATGCGAGACGTCTGGTGAATTAGCTGGCCAATGGATTCGGGGTCGAGAGCGGACATCGTTAGCGTGCTAACGAATCCCTTTCTGCGCGGATGTCAATCCGCGGCCGCATCTGATACTTGCACTTTAACTTCCACCTGCACTCCGCAGCCCGGAGAGGTGGAAGTGCAAGCTGATGTGCAGGTGCGTGAAGCGCAGCGCGCTTCTCCCCGTGTTCTTACCCCGGAGGATACTGAACTTTTGCGTCGGCCGAGTAATCGGCCGGCGGCGCCTCGATCTCCACGAACGCGACCGTAGTCTCGTGAGATTCCAGGTGGATCTTCTTTTCAGCCCGAAAGGTTTTGCCCGTTTTTCGGTCGGTCAGTTTTGCTTCAAGTTCTAGCTCACCCTGGCCGGCGGTTTGGTTGCGCACTTCGGCGACCAGTGTGTAGGGAGCGCCCGTTTGTTCTGGCGGTCGCAAATCAACCCGGATAACGACCGGCTTCGGCCCGAGGCATGCGCTAAGAAGCAGCGCGAGATTGCAAAATGCGATTCGGCGGTTCATGATCCGGGAACCCACGGCGGATGAATGAAAATGAGGACGAGCAGCACGAAAGCGATTACGACGACAAACAGGGCGGCACACATGGAAGCGAGCGGATCGACTCGTTTCGCGTCGCGCGAGAGCGAGAGGAGCCCAAGCGGTTCGGGAATAATCGGCAGCTTATGTTCGCCTGCGTATTCCCAGTCCGGCAGCATCGCTTCGTAACGGAGCGCCCGGCAGATTTGCGTTAGGCGTCGCTCGAGTTCGGCGCGATCCGCTGCCGTTAGAACAAGTTTCGGCCAAAGCTCTTTGGCATCGAGATGGCGAGCGAGGCGGACGGCAAAGGTCGCCTGGCTAAGAAAGGCCTCGGTTGATTCTTCATCCAGGCTTTTCCAATGCACGATATCCAGATTGACGGGGTCGCCCGACCGCTGCTCGACGACCTGACGCATCTGCTCGACGCAATACGCCAACAGGTTGTTCGAATTCTCGGAACGCGCCTCGACATGTTCGATTCGGGCGCCATCGATCCGCAGCCGACCCATCTTCCCTGCACCGTCGCGGACGCAGATCTCAAATGGCTCATTCGGTCGATCCTCATCCTCGATCACGAGGTTTACGGCCACCGCGGCGGGTAGACCCTGCTTTGGCGGTAGCAAAGCGGCGGCTTTGCCTCGCTCATGGTCCGCTGAATTGAGACGGAGCCTGCGCACTTCGTGGTAGCCAATCCGCAGGGCGCCGACCGCGCCTTTGCGGCTAAGCAGCGCGAGATAGATAAAGAAGACGAGAAAAAATGCGAGCGTGAGCGTCTCGACATTGCTGCGCTGGCTCAGCGTCACGTAAAGGCGCGACTGCCAAAGGAGCATGACGCAGCCAGCAATCGAGACCAGGAAGAGTGCCAAATAGACCGCGCAAAGCAGCCGGATCCGCTGCGAATAATCGTGCGCGTTACGAACCTCCGGCTCCTTAACAATCAGTCTGGCAAAATCCACGGGTGTGCGCGCTGAGGGTAGCGCAAAAGGAATGGCAGAGCGAAGCCTTCAACGGCGGCCGTGTCAGCCTCGGCGCCCGGCAGCCGAAGCATTGTCGAGGTGAATCCAAGGGTGCGAATGTCCCTTAACGTTTAACGCATCAAGCTCAGACCTTCGCCGGCGCGGCAACCAGAACGCTCCACAGCTGCGCTATCTCGGGGTTCCACGTCCCATCTCGAACAGGATGATGCGTTTCCCGCGATAATCTTTCAGCCGCAGGATCGGCTGGCCATGGCGTTGCTCGGTGGCTTTCTCCTCCTCCGGTTGCACAAGGACGTAACGTGCGCCCGGCGGCAGTTGATCGATCCGATCGAGGTAAACGATCGGCCGATGCAGGTAGAAAAAATACGGCTGATAATCGGGATCGATCGCATAAAGCGATTCGGCAGGCGGAATCTCAGAGTCGAGCTGCGCGGCGAGCGGGCGAATCTTGGCGCGCCGCGCGAGCAACGGAATCAGCGCGACCGAGTAAACCAGCATCCCCGCAATGACCGCCAGCACGGTCCAGGTGATCGCTTTCCGCAATGGCTTCGGCCAAACGAGCGCGTGTTCCCGCACGAAAACGGCGAGAAGCCAGATAGCCGGTGCCAGCAGCGGCATATTGTAGCGCGGCAGCGCGCTTGGAAGCAGGCTCACCATCAGGAACGGTATGGCTACGCCTAACGAAAGGCCGCGGCAGAGTTGTCGATCCACCTCGCTCTCGAGCAACCGGAAACGAGCAAAGGGCAGCAACACCGCCCACGGCAACAGGTAAGCGAGGCCGCGAGGAATATTGAGGATCCAATTCGCAAATTTGAAATCATCGGTCCCGAGTCGGCCGGAAAGTTGTTGTGACCAAACTGACGTGACATGCGCGGCGCGCGCGATTTCCAAGACGGGAATCGCCCAAGCCGCGAAAATGCCGAGCATCAGGACGATGCCCGCAAGGTGCGGCAAGGTCGCGAGCAGCCTCAACTCCCGTGCCTGCCAGAGCACCGCAATCACGACCGCGTAAAAGAAAACAAGATGAAGCGGACCTTTCGCGAGCAGCCCGAGCCCAAGAAAAAGACCCGCGCCAACCCAGGCAAGCCAGCGTCGATCGCGCCAATAAGTGAGCCAGCAGAGGAAGGCGAGGGCGCTCAACGAAACGTAAAGCGCCTCGATTTCGATCATCCGACCTTTTTCCAGCAGTCCGAAATTTGTCAGCCACATGAGCGCGGCGGCGATGGCGCCATTGCCTCCGAGTTTTCGTCGCCCGACGAGCACAAAAGCGAGCGCCACCGCCAGCACGCAAAGAGTCGACGGCAGGCGCGCAGTCCATTCGTTGCGTACGCCGAAAAGTTTGAAGGAACCGGCAACGAGCCAGTTCACGAGTGGCGGCTTGCGCAGATAAGGATCGCTTCCGATCTGCGGGACGAGAAAGTCGCCGGTGTCGAGCATCGTGACCGCAGGCAGCACCCGCCGCCCTTCCTCGCTCTTCAACTCCAGCGTGCCCAGCCGCGGCAAATAAATCGCCCCCCAAACGACCATGACAATAAGAAGAGCTCGCGCGCGCGACATCGGGCTGATGTTAACCGCAGAGGACGCAGAGAGCGCAGAGAAAGTGGTTTTGGCTTGATCTTTCGGTTCGCTCTGAAATACTCCGCGCCGCTTCGACTGGACCGAACTTGGTCCTGATCGAGATTTTGCAATCAGCCCCTCTTATGAAGCCTCACTCTCTTTTGCTTTTCCGTTCCTGTTCTGCGTTGGGCTTCGCTCTTGTTTGTTTTTTTCCACTCCAAGAGTCATGGGCTACGAGCGCCACCTGGAAGGCGAATCCTCCGGGGAATGACTGGCTCTCGGCCGGAAATTGGCGGCCCATGACCGTTCCGAACGGACGCGGGGATAACGCGACCTTTGGGTTAACACAGCAAACTCAGCTCAGCCTGACTTCCTCCGTCGAAGTGGCCGCAATCGATTTTGTTTCCCCGGCCAGCGGCTACTCAATCGATGTGTTTCCCTCCGCGACTCTTATCGTCAGCGGCAACGGTGTTGCGAATTCGTCCAGCCGCATGCAGAACTTCGCCGAGCTGGTCGACGTTGACGGCTACGCTGGTCAAATCATTTTCCGTAACGCTGCCGGCGCCGGAGCTTCGACCAACTATTCGATCGGCGCTGGAGTCCTCGCGGGGGCGGGCGGGGCTATTCTTGAATTCCTCGACACCTCGAGCGCGCAAAACGCCAGCTTCTTTCTTGAGGGTGGAAGGGACGCGGATAGTAACGGTGGCAGCGTCGTTTTTGCGGATAGTTCAACCGCCGCCAATGCCGTTTTCGTAAGCGATGGCGCAACCGGAGAAAATGCGAACGGCGGCTCGATTTTCTTTGGCAGTAACGCGAGCGCGGGGACAGCCTCGTTTCTCATCAACGGATCGTCGGGTTCAACTTATGTTGGCGGCTCCGTCTATTTCGGCGAGGCTTCGACGGCAGGAAGCGCCTCCTTTACGATAAACGGGACACCAGGCCAGGAAGGAGCAGGGGGCGACATGACTTTTCAAGACACTTCCACAGCTGCCCAGAGCGCCATCACGGTCAACGGAGCCGCAGCTTCCGGCGCTTATCCCGGTTCAGTTTCTTTCTTTGCGGATTCCAGCGCCGGAGATGCACAGGTGACGTGCACTGGAGGCCTTGCCAGCCAGAGCGATGGTGGAAACGTCATTTTCTACGGTAACTCTACCGCCGCTACGAGTAACATCGAGGTAGATTCGGGAGAAGTCGGCAGAGGAGGCTATGTTGTCTTTTCTGACGACTCGACGGCAGCTAGCAGCACGATTCGTCTCCCAGGTAGCACTATATTCCCTTCCCTTGCCGGGCAGCTTTCTTTCTATCAGAATTCCACGGCGGAGCGGTCGGCGATCACGCTCGAAGGAGATACGATCAGTGAGCCGCCTCTCTCCGGTCCTCTGCTGATTTTTGGTGACGAGGCGAGTGCCGGCGAAGCCGTTGTCACCTGTGAAGGCGGAAGAGTAGAAGGAGCATCAGGGGGTCAACTTCTCTTTGATGCCAATGCTACTGCCGCCAATGCCACCTTAACTATGCAAGATGGCTCAGCTGTGGGCGGGGAAGGAGGAAAGCTTTTCTTTTACGGCCAAGCCACCGGGGGAGCAGCTCGCCTCGAGCTGTTCGGTAACGGCAATCTCGATTTGAGCATCCACGACCTGACAGGCATGACGATCGGGTCCATCGAAGGCGACGGAGGCATTTTCCTTGGTGCTGTTGAGCTCGCCGCTGGCACTAACGATCTTTGCACGACCTTTTCGGGTGTGATTCAGGATGGAGGCGTGGACGGTGGAAAGCATGGCTCGCTTCGCAAGGTCGGAAACGGGACTCTGACGCTTTCCGGAGCGAGCCTTTACACCGGTGGCACGACTGTTGAATCGGGCACGCTCCTTCTTTGCGCGCGAAGGGGCTCTGCAACCGGACAAGGTCCTCTTCAAGTCAACGGTGGCACGCTCGCCGGGAGTGGCAAGGTCAGAGGAGGTATAACGATTGGCAACGGCAGCGCCGGTGGGAAGTTGGCTCCGGGCAGAAACGGAGTCGGCGCGCTGGCCATCCAACGCAGCCTTAGTTTCGCGGCCGATGGTGAGCTTGAGTGTGAGATCGACCTCAAAAGAGCCATCGCGGACGCAGTAAGTGCCAACGGCGCTTTTCTGGATGGCAACATCAGTCTCGTCCCGCTTCACGCCGGCGACTTAAGCCTAGGGACGGTGTTGCCGATCATCGTGAATACGTCCAGTCAGCCGATCAACGGCAGTTTCACTAATCTTCCAGACGGATCAGTCATCATAATCGGAGGTAACAAACTGCAGGCGAGCTATGAAGGTGGCGATGGCAACGGCTTGACCCTGACTGTCATCCCTTAGGCCTTGAAATCTTGCGTGACGCGATTTGTTCATGCAGAACGACGGAATCCTCGCGCCGACAGCCAGCCCTTCCGATAAGCCTTCGATCCGGCTCGTCCGGGTTCACGGACTTGACGCCGTGCCCGTGTAAAGTTAACTTCCGCGCCTAGTCCGTTTCTGGATTGGAGTGGGAGCCGGTGTCCCACTCTTTTTTGTCGGCGGATGCCCAACTTTCACATGAACGCTGAGTTTATCGCCATGCTGGATTACCTCGAGCGGGAGCGCGGAATTAAACGCGACATCCTGATCGAGGCGGTCTCGAACGCCCTCCTCTCGGCTTCGAAAAAGAGCGTCAGCGCCTCGCGCGATCTGCACATCGACATCGATCCAAAGTCAGGCGAGATCCGTGCGCTCGCGAACCTGCTCGTCGTCGATAAAGTCACGAATCCGGCTGACGAGATCTCTCTCGACAAGGCGCGTCGGATCAAGGCTGACGCGGTCGTTGGTGAAGCCGTCGAGGTCGAAGTGACCCCGAAGAACTTCGGCCGCATCGCCGCGCAGACGGCCAAGCAGGCGATGATGCAGCGCATTCGCCAGGTCGAGAAGGAGATGATCTATGAGGAATTCAAGGATCGCGCCGGGGAGATTGTGAGCGGCACGGTCCGGCGCTTCGATCGGTCCGATGTCATTCTCGATCTTGGAAAATTCGAAGCCATCATGCCGCAGCGCGAACGTGTCGTGGTCGAAGATTACAACGTCGGCGATCGGCTCCGCGCTTATGTGGTCGCGGTGGAAAATGGCATCCGCGGTCCCGAGATCATCATCTCACGCAGTCATCCAAATTTTGTCAGGCGGCTTTTTGAACTCGAAGTGAGCGAGATCGCCGATGGCACGGTGGAGATCCGTGGTATTGCACGGGAAGCCGGCTATCGCACCAAGATCGCGGTCTTTAGCGATAATCCGAAAGTCGATCCAGTCGGGGCCTGCGTCGGCATGCGCGGTTCGCGGGTGAAAAACATCGTCCGCGAGCTGAACAACGAGAAGGTGGACATCATTCGCTGGAGCTCCGATCCGAAGGAATTTATCCTCGAAGCGCTCAAACCCGCGAAGGTGAAAAACCTTGTCTTCGACGTCGAGAAAAAGAGCGCGACGATCTCAGTGGACGAAGACCAGCTTTCGCTCGCGATCGGCAAAAAAGGCCAGAATGCTCGTCTCACAAGCCGGCTAAGCGGCTGGGAAATTAACATCGAAAAAGAAGCTCGGAGCACGACCGCGGTTGAGCAGAAGGTTGCACAAGCCGCGCAATCGCTTTCGAGCGCGCTGCCGATCACGGAGGACCAGGCGATGACGCTGGTGAAGACCGGCTTTACGAATTTGGAAGGTTTGCGAGATGCCGAGGTGCAGGACCTCGTCGATATCTTGAGCGTGGACGAAGAGAAAGCGCGAGAGATTTACGAAGCTGCGCAGCGAGATGCCACGACCGCTACTTAATATGGCCAGCCGAATACCCCGCTCACGGCCATGAGCAGAAAACATTTACATGCCCACAAAAACGACGACGACGAAATCTACGGCGCGCAAAGCGCCTGCGCGCAAGACGACCAAAACCGGGACGTCTGCTGCGAAGTCGTCGTCGCGTCCCCGCACGACGGCCGCTAAGGCAGCGAAATCGGACGCAACTCCCGAAAGCTCAGCCGCAGAAGAGGCGAAACCTCAGGCTGCGGAAGCAGTAGCGACTCCGGCAGCGCCGGTTCCCGCGACCGCATTCGTTGCGACCGCTCCGGTTTCGAAGCCGAAAGAAAAAGCCGCGGTGCCCGCCACGCGGTCCGCCTTTACGCCGATCACCGGCCGCAAGCCCGCCGCTCCGAAAGCCGCGCCCGCCCCCGAACCGGCGGCGCCTCCCAAGGCTGTGACTGAAGCCGTTTCGTTGATCGATCCGCAAACGCCGAAACCGAAACGGGCACCGGCCGATGCGACGACGAGACGTTCCGTGCTTCCACCGATTTCCAAGATTCGCGATCCGCAACCGGTTGCGCCCGAACCGACGCCCGCTCCTCCGGCTCCGCCTACCGATGCGCCGCTTCCATCCGAAACGGACGAATCAGTGGCTGACGAAGTCGAGATCGCCGAGGACGGCCGTCCGATTATCCACATCAAGCCGCCGATCGTGGTGAAAGATCTGGCGAACCAGCTCGGTGTGAAAAATTTCCAGCTCATCAAGGAGCTGATGGATGACTTCAACATCTTCGCCAACCCGAACCTGACGGTTGAACCGGAGGTCGCAACGAAGATTTGTGACAAGCACGGGTTCGTTTTCGAGATGGAACGCCGCGAAAAAGGTGGCGGCGTCCACAAAGTGGTTGAGACGGTGGTCGCGCCGCCTCCGCCGGTCATCGAGACCGAAGATGAGCTGAAACTGCGTGGGCCGATTATCACTTTCATGGGCCACGTCGATCACGGCAAGACCTCCTTGATGGATGCGATCCGCAAGACGCGCGTGGCGGCGGGAGAAGCCGGCGGAATCACGCAGCATATCGGCGCGTATACGGTCGAATATAAAGGCACCCGCATCACTTTTCTCGATACCCCTGGCCATGCCGCCTTTACCTCGATGCGCGCGCGCGGCGCAAATGTCACAGACATTGTGGTGCTTGTTGTGGCCGCCGATGACGGCCTCATGCCGCAGACGATCGAGGCAATCAATCACGCGAAAGCCGCGCCCCACGTGACCATCATGGTGGCGGTCAACAAGATGGATTTGCCCGGCGCGAACCTCGATCGCGTGAAGCAGCAACTCCAGGAGCACGAGCTGACTCCGGAAGATTGGGGTGGCGAGACGATCGTGGTGCCGGTTTCCGCAACCAAAGGCACCGGGATTCCGGATTTGCTCGAGAACATGGTCGCGCAGGCGGAAATCATGGAGTTGAAAGCCTCGCCAACTGCGACCCCGCGCGGCACTGTAATCGAAGCACAAGTGGAACCAGGCCGCGGACCCACCGCAACGGTAATCGTGCAAATGGGCACGCTCAAAGTAGGTGAGCCGTTTATCTGCGGCGATTACGGCGGCAAAGTGAAGTCGCTCGTTGACGACCGCGGTAAACCGATCAAGTCGGCCGGTCCGTCCACGCCGGTCAAAGTTTTGGGCTTCTCCGGATTGCCGAATGCGGGCGACGAATTTCTCGTGATGGAATCGGAAAAGTCCGCGAAGACGCTGAGCGAAGAACGCCTGGCGCAGAAGCGCTCCGACAAATTGAGCGCTCCACAACGCGCGACCCTCGAGAGTCTGCTCGAAGTAGCAGACGGCAAGAAAGTTCTGCGTCTGGTTTTGAAATGCGACGCGCAAGGCTCGCTTGAAGCGCTCGTGGCGTCGTTAGGCCAGATCGAGAGCAAGAAGATCGATCTCGAGATGATTCATTCTGGTGTCGGGCCGATTTCCGAATCGGACATTTTGCTCGCGAGCGCCTCTGACGCAGTTGTCGTCGGCTTCAACATCAAGGTCGAGAGCAACGCCGTCGCCGCAGCCAAGCGTGAAGGCGTGCAAGTGAAACTTTACAGCATCATCTACGAACTGATCGACCAGATGAAAGACGCCATGGCCGAGATGCTGGATCCGGAGCATCGCGAAACCGTGATTGGTCACGCCGAAGTGAAACAGGTTTTCAAGCTGAGCCGCGGCATCGTTGCCGGTTGCCTCGTCACCGACGGCCGGATCAGCCGCACCGCGCGCGCGCGCGTTTTGCGTCGTCGCCAGCCGGTTTACGATGGCGGGCTTTCTACGCTCCGGCGTTTCCAGGACGATGTGAAAGAAGTCCGCGTCGGTCTCGAGTGCGGCATCAAGCTGGGCGATTTCAACGAGTATCAGGTCGGCGACATCATTGAGTGTTACCAGCTCGAGCAGGTCGCACAGAAACTCTAAGTCCGCCTTGAGCTGCTGGCTGACGACGCTGGATTCGGTCCGGCGAATTCTCTCATGAAACATCGACTGCTGCGCGTGAACGAACTGCTCAAACGAGAGCTGAGTGCGCTCCTCGTGCGCGAGATGACATTCGAGAATCTGCTCGTGACCGTGAACCAGGTTGATGTCACGCCCGACCTGAAAAGCGCGCATGTTTACATCAGCGTTCTCGGCTCGAAAGGCCGCAAGGAAGTGCTTCCGAAGCTGGAAGCGAATCGCGCCGCGCTCCAGTCCGACCTCGCCAAGCACGTCGTGCTCAAATACACACCTCATCTGGTTTTCCATCTCGACGATTCGATCGAGCGCGGCTCGCGCGTCCTCGAGATCATGCAGGAAATCGAACCCTTATCGACCGACGAAACCAACCAATCATGAACACCATCACTGCCGAACCAGCGACGACCGCTCCCGCTCCACCCGCAAGCCTAACGAACTCCACTTTTGCCGAAATCGCGGAAGCGCTCCGCGCCCACGAATCCTTCGTTGTGCTCAGCCATGTCCGTCCCGATGGCGACGCCCTTGGCAGCCAGATCGCGATGGGCCTCGCGCTCCGCAAGCTGGGCAAGCAGGTTAAAGTCTGGAACGAGGAAGGGCTGCTCGAGAAATTCTCCTTTCTGCCCGGCGGCGAGCTCGTCAGTTTGCCGCCTAACGAGCCGAAAGATTTCGACGTTGTCGTCGCGCTCGACACTGCGACCCGGCAGCGGCTCGGCGATAACGTCCTCGCCGCTGTTGGCCAAGCGAAGCTCTGGATCAACATCGATCATCATCCGAGCAATCCGCGCTACGGCGATCTCGTCCACATCGATCCCGTCGCGCCGGCCACCGGGCAGATTCTATTCGAGCTTCTGCAAAGCCAGGATCTGCCGCTGGACGAAGCGATCGCGGAAAACTTGTTCGCCGCGATCTCTACCGACACCGGCTCGTTCCAATATCCGAACACGACCGACCGCACTTTTGAGATCGCAGCCGATATTCTTCGTTGCGGAATCCACGTTGGGCGGTTGAGCCAGCAACTTTACGAAAGCTACCCGCGCCGCCGCATCGAATTGCTCCGCGTGCTTCTCGATCGCATGCGCTTCGACGCTGACGGAAAGGTGGCGAGCTTCAGCCTGCCGCTCGCGACCGCCAACGAACTGGGCGTGATTCCTGAGGATAACGAGGGGTTGATCGATCATCTTCGCGCCATCCAAGGCGTCATCATCGCGATCTTTTTCGAGGAACTCGAGGACGGCAAAGTGCGTGTCAGCATGCGCTCGAAAGATGACCGCGCCGATGTCTGCAAAATCTGCCTGAGCTTCAAAGGCGGCGGCCACAAACTGGCGGCCGGCGCGCGCATGACCGGCGGCCTCGACGACGCTTCACGCCGGGTGATCGCTGCCGCGGTGGAAACCGTGCAATCGCTTCCATCATAGTTTGGTGCGATCTGCCATGTCCTTAACCGCCACTCCCGACGGAGTTCTCCTCGTGGATAAAGCCGCCGGCATGACTTCGCATGACGTGGTCGCGCTCGTTAGGCGACAATTGCAGATCAAGAAGGTCGGGCATTGCGGCACCCTCGACCCGATCGCGACCGGTCTTCTCATCCTGACTCTCGGACGCGGAACGAAAATTCAGGATCTCATCATGAGCGAGGACAAGGAATATGTCGGCACATTGTCGTTAGGCGCGACGACCGACACCCAGGATCGCGCCGGCCAGATCCTCGAGGAGAAACCGGTGCCAGACCTGACCGAAGAAAAGGTTACGGCCGCGTTCGATAAATTCCGCGGCGATTTTTATCAGATGCCCCCAATGGTTTCGGCGATCAAACAAGGCGGCGTTCCGCTCTACAAACTCGCGCGCCAGGGCAAGACGGTGGAACGGGAGCCGCGTCTCGTGCACGTCTATCGCTACCGGATCGATCGAATCGCCGCGCCGGAAATCGATTTCACGGTCATGTGCAGCAAAGGATTTTACGTGCGCACGTACGCCCATGACATCGGCGCCGAGCTCGGCTGTGGCGCACATTTGAAAGAACTGCGCCGTACGCGCTCCGGTCGTTTTGACCTCGCCCGGGCGGTCACAGTCGAGGAAATCAAGACGGCGCCGCCGGTCGATATCATCGAGAAAATTCTCACCCTTCCGGAAGTCTCCCGGATGCGCGGTGCCTAACGAACCCTAATGCGCATCCTGCGGTCGATTCCGGAGCTGGCGCTGATTCCGGGACCGGTGTTTCTCGCGATTGGGGTTTTCGACGGGGTGCATCTTGGGCATCAGGCGGTGATCTCGACCGCGGCACGCGACGCGGAGGCGGCCGGCGGCACGGCAGTTGTTGTGACGTTCGACCCGCACCCTGCGAAAGTCCTGCGGCCTGAGCAAAGCAAGCGTCTTTTGACCGCGACCGAGCACAAGATCGCCCTCATCCGCGAGCTCGGTGTCTCGCATTTGCTGGTTTTGAAATTCGACCGCGAATTCGCCGCCACACCGGCGGAAGAGTTCGTTAGGCAACTGGCGGAGGCGGCTCGACCGCTACGCGAAATTTGTGTCGGGCAGGAATGGTCATTCGGAAAAAACCGCTCGGGTAATCTCGCGCTCCTGAAGGAACTTGGCGCCAAGCTTGGTTTTAATGTGGTCGGCGTGGAGCCAGTCAGCGCTGCGGGCGCCGTCGTCAGCAGCACAGCAATTCGTCGAGCGATCGAAGCGGGCGACTTCGCTACAGCGAAACAGATGCTTGGCCGCGAATACACCATTCTCGGCACCGTGAAAAGCGGGAGCCAGCTCGGCCGAAGCATCGGCTTCCCGACCGCGAACCTGAGCGCGCACAACGAGCAATTTCCGCCCGATGGCGTTTACGCAGCAGAAGCGCGCCTCGATGGGAAATCGCTGCGCGGCGTGATCAATCTTGGGGTGCGTCCAACGGTTACAAGCGGTTCACCGGTGCGCGTGCTCGAGCTGCATCTCTTCGATTTCGACCGCGATATCTACGGCAGCGACATCGAGGTCCGCTTTCTGCATTTCCTGCGGCCGGAGCAGAAGTTTGAAAATCTCGACGCCCTGCGTGCGCAAATCGCCCGCGACGCCGAATCGGCCAGAGGAATGGCGCCTTAGCCTAACGACTGCTCGCGCGCCTGGAAAAAAGCGATGCCAGCTGCCGCGATCGTTCCGAGACCCGTGCAGGTGAGGACGATGACCATGATCAACCAAAGCGGCATCGCAGAAAGCGTTTGCGCCGCGGAAACGACAAAGCGGCCACCATCCGAAACAAAGTAGGTGACGACGCAAGCGAGAAGCGTGATCGCAAGCAGCAAAACGCCGCGGAACGAAG
>JAICMR010000106.1 GCA_025929155.1 Chthoniobacterales bacterium
CGTAATGTCAGGATGGGACCAATCATCGAGATTGGTGGGACCGGAAAAACTCACCACCGCTTTAATGTGAAGCCTGGCGTTGTTATCCCACCCGGTGGCGCTGTGGGTCACAGAATCCAAGGCGCACCAAAGCACCAGACAGCCACCCGCGGAACCACCCACGAGATAGATGGTCCCATTGCATTGCGGGTCATTAATCGCGGCCAGAATCTGGCGTTCGGCGTCGTCGGTCTGGGCGGGCGCGATGCCGCTGGTGTGCTGACCGGTCAGGTGACCTGGAGGTGCAAGACGGTGGTTCACCTGGAAGACGAGGAAGCCGGCATACTGAAGGTCGTGGCTCGCGACCCGTTCGCCTGGGTTGCCTTGGTCGCTGTATCCGAGATAGAATACGTCCGGCGGAAACATCAGCACGGTCGGAAACTTATCGCTGGGACCAGCGCCTGGTGGCACGAAGCGATGACGGCGCAAAATGCCTCTGGTGTCATCGGGCGGGGGCGGTTGATAGAGAGGAGCGAGTGTCTCCTCAGGCGTGGGATCAACCTCTGTGTCATCCGGACGGGGGGGTCAGCGAAGCAGCACCGGCTGCTCAGGAGCAGCGCGGCGGCACAAAAAAGCGCACCAGCGGTGCGCGAGTGGAACTTTGATATGGGACGGGAGGCTGTCCCGCGGGTGAACGTGTTCTTCATAAAAGCGATCATGCGAGATCGCGGGCAAGGCTGTAAAGAATAAAGAGCTGCCGTAAAAGATTTCTCCAAACTAACCGTGCCAAGTTTGCTCGAAGGGTGTCGCATCCTCCAGAGGAGGCTCCGATAACTTAAATTCTACCCTCACACCAGGATCGGCGGGCGCGTTAGAACGGTTTGCCTAATCATCGCCGAAAAAGAACCGGCTGCTGAAGTGAGCGGCTGCGGAAATAATGCGGTCGATAACGTAGGCAGCTAACCCGGTTTGATCGTATGCGGTCGCCAGACACAAGCGCCCCTCGCAAAGAGGAAACGTCTTTGCGTCGCCTCCGATGGGTTTGGGTTATCTCGCCACCACCGGCTCGGCAAAGACGCTCGTCTCCGCCATCACGTCGTCGTTTTGCGTCACGCGCACGACTTCTTCAATTGTCGTCTTCCCCTCGGCCACGCGCCGCCAGCCGTCCTGCCGCAGCGTGATCATCCCTTCCCGAATCGCGCATTGCTTCAGCTCGCCGCCGTCGCGCTTTTGCATGATGAGCCGCTTCAACGGCTCCGTGATGACGCAGATTTCGTAGATCGCGAGCCGGCCCTGGTAGCCGGTGTGCCGGCAATTTTCGCAACCGGCGCCGCGGTAAAACTTGAAGTCCTTCGGAATGTCCGCGCCAATTTCCTTCAGGTATTCCATCGGATAACCGACGGCCTCTTTGCAATCCGGGCAGATCGTGCGGACGAGTCGCTGGGCGAGGAAAGCTTTCACGACCGACGCGAGCAGGAACGGCTCGACATCCATATCGAGCAGACGCGTGATGCCCCCGACCGCATCGTTCGTGTGCAAGGTGCTAAAGACCAGGTGACCGGTCATGGCCGCGCGAATCGCGATGTCGGCCGTCTCAACATCGCGAATCTCTCCCACCATCACCACGTTCGGATCCTGCCGGAGAATGTGGCGCAGCCCTTTCGCGAAGGTTAGGTCGATCTCCGGTTTCACGTCGATCTGCGAAACGCCGGCGAGCCGATATTCAACCGGTTCCTCGATCGTGATGATGCGGCGCTGGACGGAGTTGATGCTGCTGAGGAAGCAATAAAGCGAAGTCGATTTCCCCGAGCCGGTCGGGCCGGTGACGAGCACGATCCCGTTCGGCTGGGCGAGCAGACGCTTCATGATATCGGTCTGTTTCGGGCTGAGATCGAGCCGCTCGAAACCGAATTCCGTTTCCTGGTCGCGGCTCAGGAGTCGCAGGCTGATCGACTCGCCGTTGACGGTCGGGATGGTGGAAACGCGGACGTCAATTTTTTGCGCCGCCGACTCGAGGTTGATGCGGCCGTCCTGAGGAAGACGGCGCTCCGCGATGTCCATGTGCGCCATCACTTTCAGACGAGAAATGATCGCGCTCTGCAAGAGTCGGAGCTGCGGCGGGACCGCGACTTCATGCAGGATTCCGTCGATCCGGTAACGAATCCGGAGGTCGTTCTCGAGCGGCTCGACGTGGATGTCGGTCGCGCGTTCCTGGATCGCTTCACGGATGATCTGGTTCACGAACTTCACGACCGACGCTTCCGGATCGTCGGCATTCAGGTCCGTGCTCGTCTCGATATCCTGGAGCGCTTCGAACGAACGATTCGTCTTCAGGATTTCGTCGAACGTCTCGGCGCCGACGCCGTAGAGCGTTTTCATCGCGCGCAACACCTGCGGCCGCGGCACCAGCACCCAATCGATCGGCTTCTTCAAAAGCTGCGTTGCGAGCTCGCGACCAGTCGAGTTAAAGAGATCGTAGGTCGCGAGCGTGACGCTGTTCTCCTTCACCTCGATCGGCAGGATGTGGTGCTGGAAAACAAACCGGCTCGGGAGCGCAGTCAGCGTCGAACGCTCGATCCGTTTCGCGTCGATCGCGGTCACGGGCACGCCGAAGAATTTGCCGATTTCATTCAGGAAACGCTGCTCGTCCACCTTGCCGGAATTGAGCACGTCGGCGGTCCATGAGCCGCTGCCGTTCAAGTTGGCGGCGAGCGCGACGGCTTCGTCGCGCGACGAGACGCCGCTCGCGAGCAGGATGTTAATGAGAGATTGAGTAAGCGCAGGAGTCACGGCGAGAAAGATACCAGAGCGCCGGGCAGTTGTCATGAAGGCAGCGGCGTTGTCATCCCGAGCCGGCGCGGAGCAAATGAGGATCTCGCGAGAGTCAGACAGGCGCGGCGTTGCCTAACGATCGCCGGGCGTCGCTTCACGGGATAAGATGGCGCACCGCGGGACGCTTGTAGGATCCAGCGGCGCTGCGCCTGCTCGGGAATGACAAGATGGAGCGAATCGTGCCTAACGATTATAACCCCGCAGAGCCCGGTGAATGCCTGACGATGCGACAAAGCGATCGCCGACGGAGCGGTTTTTCCCGAGGAACCCTACGGCAGATGCAGGTGCCGGCGCACTGCCACAGTCAAAGTGCCGGTGACGTGCTGCGACGAGTTCTTCTGCATCCGGGCGATCGCGCCGCTGACTTCGTCGGAGAAAACACCGTCGATCGGGCCGCAGTAGTAGCCGAGACGTTTCAAGGAAGTCTGGAGCGCTCCGACGTAGGCGGGATCGGTCATCAGCGTTTTGCATGAGATGAGGTAATAGTCACACCGCGAATCGTAGCGTGGTGCGAAGTCAGTCCGATATACCTCCGGCATTTGATGCAAGAGACCGTATTCGTCGCATTGGGCCAATGGATCCTTTTCGCCGAAAAGAGAATCGGCTCGCGAAGCGAGCGGCAGCAGGCAGATGAAGAAGAGAATTAAGAGCCGTTGCATGGTTACTTCTCCATCGGGAGATCGGGCGGAGGCAACTGTTTTCCATCAATGAGCGGCGGACAATCCGGGCAATCGTCCTGCTCCAGTTCGGAGCCGAAATGGGTTTTTCCTTCCACCTTCGACCGCATTCGGTAGAGGTCGAGCTTCGTTAGGCTAACCTCCGGCCGCATCAGAACGATCAGTTCGGTGCGATCCTTCGTGTGAGTCGTATTCGCAAACAGGCCGCCGATGAGCGGTAGGCGATCGAGAATCGGCAAGCCTGTCCGGTTGCGCCGTTGTGAATCCTGAATCAGGCCGCCGAGCACGATCGTGGAGCCGTTAGGGGCGGAGACAGTGGTGCGGATATAGCGTGTGGCGATGGTGGGAATGTCATTGCCGTCCACGCGGGTTGATTGCCCTGTCAGACTGTCCAGCTTCTGCAGGATATCGAGCGAGACTTCCTGATTGGCGTTGATCAGCGGGACCACCTCAAGTTGAAGAGCAATCTTTTTGAATTCGATGTTCGTCTGCTGCGAAAGCCCTCCGATGATCGAACCGCTGCTGCCGGAGATCGTGTTCGTCGGCACCGGAATCTCCTGGCCCGACGCGATAATCGCCTTTTTGTTGTTGCTGGTAAAAACCGTCGGGCGGGAAATCGTGTGGAAACGTCCGGTCGAGTCGAGCGCGTGCACAACCGCGGCGAGCGTGTTGCCGGCTGCCACGTAAAGGTTTGCTCCTCCAGCGGTCCCGGCTGCCGTAGCGAGGTTTGGGAAGGTAATCAGACTGGCCGGGTCGAGAATTGGTGCGCCCGTGTTGCTTTCGGCTCCGGCGACGCCCACCCCGGTATTCGGATTCGTCCGGCGGGTAAATTGAAGCAGATAATCGATCCCGAACTCTTCATTTTTGCTCAACGAAAGCTCACCGATGACCGTGCTGAGCGCCACTTGCGGCGCTTTCACGTCCATCTGATCGAGAATTTTCTCGACCTTCACGACCACGTCGCGAGTTCCCAAAATGATGATCGCGTTGGCCCGTGAATCCGCGACCAGCTTGGTATTTCCGACCGTCACAGCCTGCGGCGCGGTATCGACCGGTTCGGTCGAAAGCTCTTCATTCACCTGCAATGTGCTGTCGCTCGCCGTGCCGCTGAGATTCGATTGACTCGGACTCGGTGTCGGGTTCCGCGTTGGGTTGTTGCGCTGATTCGGGTTCAACGCGTTTTGCCCCTGACCGTTTTGATCTTCGCCTGGCTCCGTCAACGCCTGCACCAAAACCGGCAGCACATCCCCGGCCGCGACATATTGCAGCGGGCGCGTGACCGGTTGCGCAAACTCCACGTTCGCATCGAACTCCGAAATCAACTTCTTCACGAAAGGCATGTTGATCGGGCGCGTGATGACGTGGATCCGATTTGTGCGCACGTCCGCTTCGAGCTTGATCTTGCCCACGATGAGTGAGTCTTCCGAGAGAAGCGCGTTTCCGCCTTCGCCTTCCACATTTTGCCCGGCGCCTGGAACCGGAACGCGGTTGTTGCGCACGCCGCGAATCGCGCCCGTCGGCTGGCCGGCCTGCGAATCGTTTTGGAAAATGTCATTCAACATATCCACAACCTTCGATGCGTCGGCCCGCTCCAGTTTAATGAATTCGCTCTCGACCGGCGCCGGCGCTGCGTCCAGTTCCTGCACCATGCGGACGAGTTTGCGGAGGACATCGGAGCTTTGTGTCACAAGCAGGCTCGATGATTTCGGCAAAGCCAGAATTGGCGCCTGGCCGCCGATGCCGGAGAGATATTGCGAAAGCACGCCCTGCAATTCCTGTGGATCGGCATAGTTCAGCTTGAAGAGGTAGCTCACCACCTTTGCGCCGTCTGGAATGTCAGCCGGGTCGGAAACAATCGGAACCGCGGCGGCGCGAGGATTTTTGTTCACGCCCACGACTTCGATCACGTCGCCACCAGTCGGCACGAGGGAAAATCCGTTCAGCGCGAGATTCATCTCGATGATCGTGATCGCTTCCTGCCGCGGTACCTTCTGCGCGACGAAGATGTTCACTTTCCCCTGCACGTTGTTATCGATCACGAGTTTCGAACCGGTCAGGTTCTCGTAGAAATGGAGCACGTCGATCACGTCGCTGTTTGGGAACTGCAAAGTCACGAGATCGTCGGCTGACGTGTTACTGGCCTTGGGCGGCCGTGGCAGAATGCGCGGCGTGGGACCTTTGACTTGAGCGAAAATGGGCGCGGCGAGAAGGAGGGACGCCACGAGGCAGAGCGAGAGGCGGCGAAGCACGCGCCTATTTAGTTGTTTCGCGCGGCGAGGTCAATTCAATTGCGCAGAGGGAAAGACTCGACGGCCTGGCGCCTTTTGTGAAAAGGTGCGCGCGCCGATGAAATTCTCCAAGCCGCTCTTCGCGATTTCGTTAGGCATCCTTTTCTGTGGCCTCGCCCCGACAGCGCCGGCCGCCGATCCGATCCGATCGCTTCTCGACGGCCAGGTCGCTGCCTGGAATCGCGGCGATATCGATGGATTCATGAACGGCTATGCGCGATCGCCCAAAACTGTCTTCGTCTCCGGCGACAAGGTCACCTATGGATGGAAGGAAAGCCGCGATCGCTACGCGAAGAAATACGACAGCCCAGCCAAGATGGGCCGGCTCACCTTCTCCGGCCTAACGATCATGCGCTTCTGTCCCGAAGCCGCGATTGTGCTTGGGAGTTGGAGTCTGCAACGGGAGCGCGATCGGCCGCATGGGAAGTTCACATTGCTCGTCCGCAAGCTGCCGGAAGGCTGGCGGATCGTGCTCGACCACACTTCTTAGTCAGTTCGAGTGAAGTTTTTCCGCACTTCGGCGAGGCGCCGGAGTGAGGATGTGCGGCGCGTTCGTTCCCCAAGGTTATTCTCGCAGTCGCGAGAGCAGCTTGCCGTGAATCCCGTCAAACCCGCCGTTGCTAAAGATCGTGACGACGTCGTTAGGCTGAAGCAGTGGCGCGATTTTCTTGACGATCGTGTCTGCGTCCGGCTCGTAAAATGCCGGCTTGCCTGCCGCCGCGATCGCCGCCACCACTGCCTCGGGATGGAGCCGTTCCGCTACCGGGATCTGCTCGAGGGCGGCGATTTGCGCGAGGAAGACGCCATCGGCCAATTGCAGAGCTGACGCCAATTCATTCTGAAAAACGGCGCGCCGCGTTGTATTCGAGCGCGGCTCGAAAATTGCCCACAGCCGCTTCCCCGGATAACGCGAACGCAGTGCCGTCAGCGTCTCGCGGATCGCGGTCGGATGATGGCCGAAGTCGTCGATCACCGTCACGCCGCGCTCGATCCCGCGCACTTCCTGGCGGCGAGCAATCCCTTCGAAACTCGTTAGGGCAGCCTGGATCACTTCCGGGGTGACGCCGTAAAAGCGCGCAGCCGCCGTCGCCATGGCGGCGTTGCGGACATTGAACTCGCCGATCAGCGGCAGATCATATGTGGCCTCGCCTAACGAAAAGCGCGAACCCTGCGGCCCGTAGGAAGTGTCGCGAATCCGCTGCGCGCAGTTCGGCGAGAAACCAACTTCCACGATCGGTGCGAGAGAAGCGCGCGCGACTTCGACGCAGTTCGCGTCGTCGCCGTTCAGCAGCACCATTCCATTTTTCGGCACGATGTTGATGAGCCGCCGGAAACTCAGTTTTACCGCCGCGAGATCTACGAAGATGTCGGCGTGATCGAACTCGAGATTGTTCAACACGAGCAGCTCAGGCAGGTAATGGATAAACTTTGAACGCTTGTCGAAAAAGGCCGTGTCGTACTCGTCCCCTTCGATCACGAAATAGCTCGAATCATTGAAGAGCGCCCCTTGTCCGAGGTTACGCGGGATCCCTCCGATCATGTAGCTTGGCGTCATTTCCGCGACTGTCAGGATCCAGGTGAGCAGCGCGGTTGTGGTCGTCTTCCCGTGCGTGCCAGTGACGACGAGGTTGTGCCGGCCGCGCAGGAAATGCTCCTTCAACACCTCCGGGAGCGAGAGGTAGTAGAGCTTGCGGTTCAGGACCGCTTCGACTTCCGGGTTCCCACGCTTCATCGCGTTCCCGATCACGACCACATCAGCCTCATCAGGCAAATTCTCCGCGCGATACGGCTCCGTCAGCTTGATTCCTTTTGAGCGGAGGAAATCGGACATTGGCGGATAAACGCGCTCGTCCGAACCGGTCACGGTGTAGCCGCGGGCGCGGAGCGCGGCCGCGACCGAACCCATCGCGGTCCCGCAGATGCCGAGGAAGTGAAAATGTTGAGGCGCGCGCGACACGCGGGATTTGTAAGCCTGCACGAAAACTTTTGCCAGCGACGGCGTCGCGCGAAACCGAAAAGCGACATGCCGCGGCAGGCGACGCAGCCAGGCGACGCAAGTTCTGCAGAATTCTCTTGGCACGACGTGGGTCGCCCATTACTGCCTTGCGCGATGTTTAAGTTTTTCTCGCTTGCAGGGGCAATCCTCCTCGCTGGTGGAACTCTCTGCGCCGCGTCGCCGGCCGTCTCGGCGCGCGACGCTCAGGTGGATGGAGTGAAACTGCATTACCTGACGGCCGGGGAAGGCCCAGCGGTGGTTCTGTTACACGGATTCGCGGAGACTTCGCGCATGTGGCGGCCGCTCATTCCGCGGCTGGCGGAAAAGTTCACGGTCATTGCGCCGGACCTGCCGGGAATCGGCGATTCGTCGATCCCAAAAAGCGGCATCGATATGTTGACTTCGGCTCGGCGGATTCACGAGTTGGTTCGTTCGTTGAAGATCCAGAAGGCGCGCGTGGTTGGTCACGATATCGGGCTGATGGTTGCCTACGCTTACGCGACCCAGTTCCCTGCTGAGACGGAGAGGCTCGCTCTGATGGATGCCTTCCTCCCCGGGGTGCCGGGTTGGGAAGCGATCTACAACGACCCAACGGTTTGGCATTTTCGTTTCCACGGCCAATATCCTGAAGAGTTAGTCAAAGGCCGGGAGCGTCTCTACTTCGAGTATTTCTGGAATGTTTTTGCGGCTGACAAGACGCGCTCGATCCCAGAGGCAGATCGCAAGGTTTATGCGGCGGCTTACTCGGGCAAAGGACGGATGCGAGCCGCGTGGACCTATTTCGCTTCGTGGCCTGATCTGGCGAAGGATTTTTCGCGCTTATCCCAAGCGAAACTAACCATCCCGGTGCTCGCGCTGGGCGGCGAGAAATCCAATGGCGCCGCTCTCGCGGCCCAGGTGAAGCTGGTTGCAGATCATCCAACGGTGATCGTTTTACCGGACACCGGTCATTGGGTGATGGAAGAGAAGCCGCGAGAAACGATGGACGCGCTGGTGAAGTTTCTGGAGCAGACGAGGGAAAAGTAGGAAGAGAGAAGTCCTAAGGTGGAAATGTAGGGAGTGGGAAGGATGAGGAACCGTAGGAAGCAAACTCGGCGGTCGTGGACAATTCGTTAGGTAGCTTCTCTGTTACTAGGAACTCAACAATCGCGCGGGCGCTGGACCGTCTTCGCGCACGAGCGCGGGGTAACGCGTCAGGCTTGAGATGAACCCGAAGATGTTTCCGGACGTCTCGACCTCAGTTCGAGGTCATGTCGCTCCCTGAGCGATATCGCGAGCCGCTTCGCGACCCGAATCTTTGTAAGATCGAGGAGTTGCTCCCGCTTGCAATTGGCGCCGGCGGCGCGACGGGCAACGCGGATCGTTAGATGCGCGATTTCAGTGCGATGTGATCTCGTTGGTCCGGTTCCGGTGTTTCGCCTTGCAGGCACTGCGATTGCGGTTCCGGCGCGAGGTCCGAGATTAGCTGCATGAGTTTTGCGAGCATCCTCGACCAGCTGCCGAGCGCACCTTCGCCGAGGCTGCGGCGTTTCGTGGAGCTGCTCGAGCCTAACGACGACGCCGCGCGGTTCGAGGCGATGGCGCAGGAAGCGCGGACGCTGACGCGCCGTTATTTTGGCCGAACGATGCGGATGTTTGCCCCGCTCTACCTGAGCAACGAGTGCATCAACAACTGTCGCTATTGCGGGTTCTCTCGCGATAATCCGATCCTGCGCGTCACCTTGACGATCGAGCAGGTGCTTGCGGAGGCGCGACATCTGGCCGGCCAGGGGTTTCGGCAGGTGCTGCTGGTGGCAGGGGAACATCCGAAGTTTGTCAGCGGCGGTTACCTTGCCGATTGCGTGCGCGCCTTGGGTCCGCTTTTTCCGTCGATCTCGGTCGAGCTGGGGCCGATGGAGACGGCCGACTACGAGCCCTTGGTCGCGGCCGGCGCAGAGGGACTGGTGGTTTACCAGGAGACTTACGACCGTGCGATTTATGCGGAGATGCACACTTCCGGGCCGAAACGGGACTTCGACTGGCGGCTCGATTGTCCTGAGCGGGCTTACGCCGCCGGTTTTCGGCGAATCGGGATCGGCGCGCTCTTCGGTCTTGCGCCGTGGCGGAACGAGGCAATCGCGCTCGCGGGCCATCTCGAATATCTGTTGAAGCATTGCTGGCAGTCCGATTTGTCGGTCAGTCTTCCGCGGCTGCGTCCAGCGGCAGGAGAGTTCGCGCCGCGGTATTCATTAGGCGATCGCGCGCTGGCGTGTCTCGTATGCGCTTTTCGGATTTGTTTTCCACAGGTCGGGATTGTCCTGAGCACGCGCGAACCCGCGCCGTTGCGGGATGCGCTGGCGTCGTTAGGCATCACCACGATGAGCTCGGGCAGCCACACCGAGCCGGGCGGCTACACCGGCCAGGGAAAACACGAAGCGCATCAGACGGTGCGCGGTCGCATTCTTCCGCCAGACGAAACAAACGAGCAAATCGCCACCGGGCAATTCGAGATCAGCGACGACCGTTCGCCGGCGGAAGTCGCGGCGGTTTTGCGCCGGCGCGGTTTTGAACCGGTCTGGAAAGATTGGGATCAAGCGGTGGCTGGACGATGAGGTTTTTACTGAACGGAGAACCGGTCGAGCGAAGCGATACCGCGACGATCGAGGAGTTGGTCGTCGCCCTGCGGCTCTCGTCCGAATCGACGCTAGTGGAACACAACGGCGTCGCGCTGCGCCGTCGGGACTGGCCTAACGAGCGGCTACGCGGCGGCGACCGCGTGGAGATTTTGCGGGTCGCGGCTGGCGGCTAGGTCCCCCGGCCCTGCCGAGGTATCCCGTCAAGCAGCTGTAAATAATCGGAGCGAAGCTTCTCGCAAAGGCGAGGAAATCCCTCGGCTGCGCTCGGGACCGCCGCGGTTTTGACGCCGCATCCTTTCTCTCTGCTTAATCTGCTTCTTCTTCAGCGTGGTCGCCGTGTTGGACGATGTTCCCATCCTTGAAGAGGATCCCCTGAAGAATCTCACGCCAGACCGGCTTCTTGCGAAGGAGGAATTCCAAGTCCATCCCGAAGTGTTTGAACTCCTCCTTTTGCGCGTCTTTCATGATCGCCTTTGCCTGATTATCTTTCTCGACGGCCATCCGCTGCTCATACCAGTCGATCGCCTGCGCCTCCTCGATGACCGATAAAATCATCCGCGCGAACGTGCGCGTCTCTTCCGGAAGTTCGTTAGGGGGCTCGTGATATTGGTCAAATCCCATGCCGGAACATCGCACGAAGCCACTCGCCTGCGCGCAGTTATTGAGTCGTGACGTTGTAAACTTCGACAAGCCCGACCCCGGTCGTGCCGGTCGTGTCGGAAAGGATTGCCGTGTAGTTACCGGGCGAGAGCGAGAGGAGAATTGCCGATTCGAGCGTGTTGGTCGGCCCGAGCCCGATCGCTTGGACGGAGGATGAGTTTGGATCGTCCTGCCAATCGTCGTTAGATGCGATCGCGAGACCGGAGCTGTTGAAAATCGTGAGGCTGGGATTCGGCAGCGGGTTTGTAATCCCAGCTTCGCCAAGTGAGGGCCCGAGGCCGCGGACCACGATCGCTTCCGGCGTGGTCCCGCCGACGATCAGGCCCGCGATCATCTGAGCTTCGCCAACATCAACCAGCGCGCGGGTCGAGATGTTGACCAACTGCGGCGGGTTCGTCGAATCGAGATCGAAAACCTCCACGAGAGCAATATTGTTCGTCGTGCCATCCACACCGGTCACAACCGCAGTGTAAGTGCCCGGCGCGAGTGAAATGAGAATGGCGGACTCGCGCGGGTCGGTTGGGGCGAGCCCGCTGTCAACGATCGCCTGCTCATTCGCATTCGACATCCAATCGTTGTTGCTGGCGATGAGTTGACCCGAACTGTCGAAAACTTGGAGGCTCGGATCAAGCAACGGAGACAATACGCCCCGTGCGCCTAACGACGGACCCAGCGCGCGCACCAGGATGTTCTTGGAGCTGGTGCCGTTGCCGAGAATGAATCCACCAATAAGAACATCTTCGCCGGTCTCAGCCTGCGCACGGGTGGAGATGTTGACGAGCGCATCGCCAGTAACGCCGGGGGTAGGGGACCCGGAGGGCGTCGGCGTGATACTGGGACTCGGCGTGACTGATGGGGTCGGAACGATACTCGGCGTTGGCACCGCGCTTGGAGTGGGCGTCGCCGACGGTGTCGGCGTGGCGCTTGGGCTGGGGCTGATCGTTGGAGTTGGCGTGGCCGTTGGCGTCCCCGTCGGCGTCGGTGTTATCGTCTGCGCGGGCGAGAGAGTAGCGGTCGCGACTGCGATCACGGCTGCGCAGAAGAGGATTAGCAGCCGGCTTTGCATCGCAGAACGTTGATCGGTTCAGCGCCGCCGTAAAGCGCCACCTGCTGCGGAGGAATGTCTCGTTCGCGGGTGCGATCGAACCCGGTGGGTCCGCAGCTAAAATTTCAAAAAGGAGACGACCGGCGTTGGGTTGAGCTTGGACCGTCCGTTCAGGAACTCCAGCTCGATTAAAAATTGCGC
>JAICMR010000179.1 GCA_025929155.1 Chthoniobacterales bacterium
GACTTCGCGTTCGGCTACCCCATGGCCGACGCCATCGCGGGCCTCGATATCGGGCAGACGATCGCGGTCAAGCACCAGGCCGTGGTGGCGGTCGAAGCGATGGAGGGGACCGATGAGGTGATCGGGCGGGCCGGTTACCTGGCCGGTCCGGGGGTCCGCCTGATCAAGGTGGCCAAGCCGAGACAGGACATGCGGTTCGATGTGCCGGTGATCGGAACGGAAACGCTCCGGGTCGCGACGGGAGCGAAGATTCGGGCGATCGCGGTGGAGGCGGATCGCACCCTGCTGCTGGAAAAAGCGGCGCTCATCGGTCTTGCAGAGCGGTTGAACATCTCGCTTGTCGGACGGTAAGCCGGCGGCCGAGGCATCGTTTTCGTGAATGTTGTTGCACGCCCGATCGCGTCGGCGTGACTCCCGCAATGTTGACTAGAGATCGGTCCGGCGAGCCAAAAGGCTTTGCGCCCGTTGGAGGTCTTCCGGCACGCCGATGTCGATGAATGGACCATTTGCGGTTATCCCATAAACGGCTCCTTTGAGGAGGCGAGGGAGAACGCCTCGCTCGAAAGAGACGGGTTCGCCCGCCCGCAGCTGACGCACGATTTTTTTCCGGAGCAGGTACACGCCGGCGTTGATCAATCCGGGACCGGCATGGGAACCCTTTTCGCAAAAGTGGGTGACCCGGCCGTCGGGTTCAATCGAAACGCTTCCGTAACGGTCAACCTCGGGAACCGATTGGACGACCATCACCAGGTCCGCTGATTTTGCCACAAAGAGCTCCAGCATGAGTTCAATGCTCCAGGCAACGTAACTGTCGCCGTTCAGGATGAGGCAGGGATCGCTTAGTTGATGTTCCGCCAGCTTAATCGCGCCTCCGGTGCCCAGGGGCGCATTTTCCCGGGAGTAACGAATGCTTAAGTCGAGCGCCTCTCCTGTTCCGAAATAGGATTCGATTTGTTCGGCCAGATAGCCGGTCCCAAGAACGACCTGATGAATTCCCTGCGCCCGCAGCCGTTCCAGGAGCAACTGAAGAAACGGCGCTCCATTGACCAGCGCCATCGATTTAGGGCGGTCAGAAACGACGGACCGAAGCCGCGTGCCGAGGCCGCCGCAGAGTACGAGCGCTCTCAGCCTGTCCGCTGTCGGTGGATTCTGATCGAAAAGCGGGTCGCCTAACCCCGACACTTAAGGGTTTTCCGCCGCTTTGGACTTGGATTCCAGTAATGCACCGATCGTGCGGAGCGAGGTGAAATTCTCCGCCAGCAATTCTTCGTCCTCGATTCGAATGCCCAGTTCGTTTTCGATGAAAGCAACGAGGCGGATCAAGCCCAAAGAATCGACTTGCAAGGGCTCATCCGGGTCAGTGATCGGAGGAAGAGGCGCTCTGTTATTATCAATGTATTCAGTTAATTTCGACGGGATTTCCATGACGATTAGTGACGTGACTTTTTGTATATCACCTTTAACTGGCGACTGACCAGTTGAATTTTGCGCAAGCAACCATCTTCCAGCGGGAACAGATGGCGAAATTATACGAGCGCCCGCTGCCTCCGGCGTTACTTTTTTCCATCCATACCAAGGTTCTTGTCGAAGAATCTCTTGATCAACGACTGGAAACGCGGCCCGCCAGCGCCGTGTCCCCGATTTGGGATGACGTCCAGTGTCACCTCTACGCCTGCCGCCTTCAGCGCCGCGGCGAACATGCGGCTCTGACTGACGGGCACCGTAGCGTCCTCCGCGCCATGCAGGATAAGAAACGGCGGGTCATCTTTCGTGACGTAAGTGATTGGACTGGCTGCGATCGCAACCGCTTTCTTTTGCTCCATCGGACCGCCCAGAAGAGCGTCCGTGACCGACTGGACTCTCGCCGCTTGATCGGGCGAACTCGCAAGGATGTCATGGTAAAGGTGAACCAAGTCAGCCGGTCCTGAGATCTCGCAAACCGCCTGCACCCGACTCGAATATTGCAGATTTTCGCCGCCTCCCTCCAAAGTCGTGACGCCGCCGGAAGTGCCCAAAAGAGCGGCCAGATTCCCACCCGCCGAGTGACCCCAGACGCCGATCCGATCGGCATCGTAATGATATTCCACAGCGTGCGCCCGCAACCACCTCACCGCGGCTTTGCAATCTTCAATTTGCGCAGGGAACGGAGCTTCTCCCGTTAATCGGTATTGCACGCTCGCGACCGCGAATCCGTCCTTCACCATCATCACCCCAGGACAATTCCTTTTATTGCCGTTGATCCATCCTCCGCCATGAATGCAGAGAATCAGACGCGGTTGGCCGGAAACATCTTTCGGGAGGTAGAGGTCCAGTTTGAGTTCGGCAGCCCCGACCCGTTTGTACACGAGATCGCGAAGGACGGTCGCGTCCGAAGGGTCGATCGGTGCAGGTCTCGCGCCTACCGGTCGAACCGCCGGGACCGACAGGAGAGTCAGGACGGCGAGGAGAAGCCAGGCATGTCGGGTGCCGAGGCCGAAGTCGAACCCGCGTTTGTCGCCGTTCATTGCGCTCCAGTTTTCGCGGAAAGCACCTCTTCCGCAAGGCGTATTCCGTTCGCCTGCCCGTCGATCGAGCACGCGTTGGCGGCCGCGGCGGAGGCAAATACACTTCGATTTCCCGTCTCGAACAGCTTTGGCAGCGCGATTTGAATCTGCCGGCTCCGGCTTATTGGATAAACCGGATGGTCATTGGGTAGCGGTAGAATTTCCCTTCGCTCGCCTGGATGGCTGCGATGATCACAAAGATCGCGTTCAAGACCCAAAGGATCGCGAGAAATGCGAAGCCGATCAGGATCAGGCAAAAAACCGCGGAGACAGCTTCGTAGATGAGCATCGAGATCTGGAAATTGAGGGCTTCCTTGCCGTGCGCATCGATCTCCGGCGAATCGTTGCGTTTCACCAGCCAGACCACGAGCGGGCCCAGGACGTGACCGGGAAAATGAAAAAGAACGCCCAGCAAAGCGCTGGCGTGACAAAGCGCAGTCCAGGTGCGGACGTTGGTGAGCGGCGGAGTGCTAACCGGCGGTGGTGTTGGATAGGTAGTGTCCATGGTTCTACGGAATGGATGCGGCGGGCGAAGGATTGGATTCAAAGAATTTTTTGAATCCAAAAAGATCAGCTTACGCATCCCTGATCTTGAAAGCTATGAAAACGATCACGACCCGTCCTTTCCTGACCCTCAAGCTGGCGACTCTCACCGCACTCGCGTTGCTGCTGCTGATTCAAAGCATCTGATTTAGCCGAGGTCATCGTGAACTCTGGGCACTGCCCTTCGTGCCGCGGTTCCAAACTTGAGCTGGCCTTTTAGGAGGGCCGGGGCGGCGCTTTACATCCGCCCACGCATAAGGGAGAGCTGGCGCATGAAGACAATCGTCCTCCTCACTATCTCGAACATTTTCATGAACCTCGCTTGGTACGGGCACCTGAAGTTCAAAAATTCGGCGCTCTGGCTCGTGATCGTGGCCAGTTGGGGCCTGGCTTTTTTCGAGTATTGCTTCCAAGTACCGGCGAACCGGATTGGCTCCTACGAGTGGACCGTACCGCAGCTCAAGGTCTTGCAGGAATGCATCACCCTCGTCGTCTTCACGGTCGTGGCTTTCGCCCTTTTTCGCTCTCCGGTGAAGTGGAATATTTTCGTTGCCTACGCCTTCATCGTCGGCGCTGTTTTCTTCGCCTTTAAGTTCTAAATGCGGGCGCGAAGGCTGCGGTCAGCGGGTCGTCAGGCGGCGCCGCCATCCTCTGTGGAAGAAGAAGCAGCCGATCGCTACCGTTTGTCCTCGGCAAGCTGGATCGCGAGGTCGCGGAGCTGCTTCGGGTCCACGTCGCTGGGAGATTGAGACATCAGGTCCTGCCCACGATTCGTCTTCGGGAACGCCATCACGTCACGGATTGATTGCTCGCCGCAGATCAGCATGACAAGCCGATCAAGCCCGAAGGCGATTCCTCCGTGGGGCGGCGCGCCTAACCGAAAGGCGCGCAGAAGATGGCCAAATTGAGATTGCTGCCGTTCCTCGTCGATCCCAAGAACGGCGAACATCTTCGCCTGCAATTCCGGCTCGTGAATGCGGATGCTGCCGCCGCCGATTTCGACGCCGTTGAGGACGACGTCATAGGCTTCGGCGCGCATCTCGCCGTAGCGCTTCTCTTCTAGCAGCCCGATGTCGTCCGCGTGCGGACGTGTGAATGGATGATGCACGGCATTCCACTTTTGTTCCGCCGCATCGAACGCGAGGAGCGGGAAATCAGTGACCCAAAGGAAATCGAGCAGTTCAGAACCTGTCGTTAGGCCTTGAATCTCGGCAACGCGCAAACGAAGTCGGCCAAGGACTTCGCAGGCAATCTCCCAGCGACGTGGACCCGAAGCAGCTCCGCGAC
>JAICMR010000074.1 GCA_025929155.1 Chthoniobacterales bacterium
ATGGTTACTGCGCCGGTTCCAGTCGCCGAGCCGACGCTGTTGGCTACGATCAGACTGCCGTCGGTTATGGTCGTCCCTCCGGCGTAGGTGTTCGCTCCGTTCAATGTGAGGCTTTCCCCGCCTGTCTTGAGGATCGAGCCGGTCGTCCCACCATTGATCGAACCCGGAAAAGTCGTGTTCAATCCATTCCCGCCGATCGCCAGTTGCTGCACTTTCACAGAGCCCAGCATCACCAGTCCGCTGCTGTCGCCTTCGAGTGAGCCGATGCTCATTGGCCCCGATTTATTGCGCGAGGTGAGATCAAGCCAGCCGCTGTGAAGGAGTTGCACCCGCGCCAGGCCGCCGGTCGATTGGTACTCGAAGCGCAGCCGGCCGCCGTCTTCGATCAAGTTCGCGTTCGCTCCGGTCGCGTTATCGAAAAACACGACGTTGCCGCCGCTGTAGGTCGTGATCGTGCTGTTCCCGGCGGTGGAAGTGTTACGGAACCCAACTCCGCCGCTAAAGGGACTGCCCGACTCGTTGATGATCGTGCTATGGTCCGCGCTGGATGATTCGTTGAAATCAATCGCGCCAGCATATAGCCCCGGGCCGCTTGAGCCGACGTTTATGAAAGTCGCGCTTCCAGCTGTGCTCTGATCGATAAAGCCGATGGTAGTAGAAAAGGCATTCCCGGTGTCTTCATTCTTATAAACCACATTCATCCCGGCTGTGGCAGAATTAAAGAATGAGAGATAGCCAAAGCCATCGAAGTTCTGAATCCTCCCCGAGTTGTTGACTACTCCTATTCCGTAGAAGGCGAGAATGCCGAAGGGAGTCTCGGTGATAGCAAAAGAATAGGCATCTGCGCCCGGTTGGAATACCATACTATCGAGCGCAAAGTCATCCTCCACTTCAATATCGGTGACATTTGAGGCATCGAAGGTGGCCACATCGCTCGCTGCATCGGGAATCGTCTCTGGTGTCCAATTAGCAGAAATACCCCAGTTGTTATTCGTTGGATTGGAATCCCAAGTTGCACTCCCCGCGAAGGACATCTGAAGTCCGATCAACCAGATAGCGGAAATCAGGCGGATCGCCCGAAACACTGGATGGAATGTCTCCCTCTGATCGGAGGTATGATTATAGACCCGGAATGATGTCTTTATCATCTTAGCAGCTCCTTACTTGAGATTTGAATCGAGGAAATTCAGAACCGCCTGCCCCACGGTCTGCGATGGATCGTTCGGGTCGGGAGCGGGCCAAAGGGCCAGTGCGTGGTCGTCGTGACCATAGCTTCCTCCACTCCTGGCCGTTCGGGTCGATTATGCGTGCAACGATGAAGTTATCCGGACAAACGCCTGAATGCAAAAACGCCGTTTCTTGCAACACCGCCAGCACTCCGATCACCGGCGCCGCTAACTGGTTCTGCGCTCCAGGTCGCGCTACCCGCATAGCTGGTTGAACTGGAGAACAGAACTAACGACACCAGGAAGACAGAGAGAAGTGAGAGCGAATGCCCGCACGACGACCTGTTTTTCATCCCGCTGTTTTACTCTCAGCGCCTTCCGCGGCGCAAGCTTATTCAAGTGGTAAGGCAGCTCGCTACCTTCCTTCGACGCTTGAATCGTATTCGCGACGCGGGCGGACTCCTCTCTGTTTAGAATGAAGTTTTCAGCGCTAGGTCGGTGTCTGTCGCGTGGAAACAGTTAGACGCAGCGGACCTTGCGTTTCTCGCTTTTCACGCAGCGCACCGTTACAGCTACGACAAGTTCTCGGCACTTTCACTCCGGTGTTGCCCGACCCCAATTCGGGGCCAGAAAGCAGGCGACAAGCACATCGTCCGCTGATCCCATCTTCGGCCTCGTTGAGATAGCGGAGACCGGCACCTCACCCGGGTTGATTGAAGGAGCGATGTCGAGCAAAGAATCGCATCGGCGCGGAACGACACTCCACGCGAGGAAAGGCAGCGGGCAAAGGGAATCGAACCCTCATAGCCAGCTTGGAAGGCTGGAGCTTTACCATTAAGCTATGCCCGCGAACAGCTCCAACGTGGCGTGGACCGCCTTTGTTGCAAAGTTTTTTCCCGCTCCGGGCGGTGGTCAACACCGCGGACACCTCCTGCTCGTGCTCTGCTCCCATCTGCAGCCTCTTGGAGCACGTGCACGATTGCCAGCGTGGGCACGGCGGTCTGCCGCAGGCAGCGCACTTGCCAATCTGCTCGTCGCCGGTTAACAACGCTTCATGCATTTCATCCGTCTCTCTCTTCTCGCCGCGCTGGTCGGCGCGACCGCCGCCGCTCAGGCCGATGTGACCATCGTCCAGAAGGTCGAGAGCAGCGACGGCTCGAACACCGTCACCATGAAAGTAAAAGGCGATAAGGCGCGGGTGGAAATCAACCCCAAGCTGACGACCGTGCTCGACGCCCGAACCGGCGATCTCACCATGCTCATGAACGATCAGAAGCAGGTGATGCACATCTCCGGCGAGCGCGCGAAGGCAATGGCGGAGATGGCGAAAGCGATGGCTAAAGACGCGAGCGCAAACGACGCGCCGCCGAAGCCGACCGGCAAAACCCAGACGATCAATGGCTACGAAACCGAGGCGTATGAAAGCGATAATGGGAAAGTGCACACGACCTACTGGGTCACGAAGAATTATCCCGGTGCCGACGCAGTCATGAAGCAAATTGCTGTGCTACGCAATGGCGCTTTCGCTGCGATCCGCAAGGGCCTGCCCGATTTCACCGATCTACCCGGCCTGCCGCTCCGCACAGAAATCAAGGTGGACGGCGCCAACCAGATGACCAGCACGATTGAATCGGTGAGTCAGGATCCAATACCCGACGCGCAGTTTGCAGTTCCGGCTGACTATTCCGAGATGAAGATGCCCGACATCTTCGGCGGGAAAAAGCCGGACGGCAGCCCGAGCGGTAAGTGACTCGCCCGCGCCTGATCCTGGCTTCTGGTTCGCCGCGCCGGCGGGAGCTACTCACCGCGGCCGGTTACCGCTTCGAGGTGGCTCCGCCTCACGTCACGGAAGCGGCGACGAGCGGGCTAACTCTTCATGAATTGACGAGCTGGAACGCGCTGCGCAAAGGGCTGGTGGTTGCGCGAGCTAATCCTAGGGCGGTGATCCTGGCAGCAGATACGCTGGTGGCGCTCGATGGTGAGATCATCGGCAAACCGGCCAATCTCAACGAGGCGCGGGAAATCATCGCAAGGTTGAGCGGTCGGGAGCACAAGGTCGCAACCAGCGTTTTCGTGGCTCATTTCGCAAGCGGGCGGATGCTGACTTTCTCGGCCCGCTCCCGCGTCTTTTTTCGGAAGCGAAACGCGGCGCAAATCGAGCGCTACCTGGAACAGATCGACCCGCTCGATAAGGCCGGCGCCTACGCCGCGCAGGGGCTTGGTCGCGCGATCGTGCGGCGCATCGTTGGCTCGCGCACGAATGTGATCGGTCTGCCGCTCGACAAGGTCCGGCCGGCGCTGGCGCTTTTCGGGATTCGGCCCGGTGCGCATTGAATTACAAAGACGACGTTCCGGGTTTCACCCGGGCGGGTTCTGATCTGCGATCTTTCCTCCTGCACTTACACCCCTGCACATTGGAAAGAGGTGTAAGTGAACGTGCAGGGACCAAAGGATCGCGGAGCGGCGGGTGCGACCTGTCAACGTCGCTAACCTAACGATCAAAGGACCAACTTGCGCTCCGTCCCAAATGATTCAACCCGTTTGCACGGGAACCTAACGAACTCGCGCCACCTCACGCTCTGTCATATGCGATAGCTGCGCCCGTTTCTCGCGGCCGAGGACGCGACAGAGATACCAGACGATAAAGCAATTTGCGGCCAGGATGAACGCGGCCAGCAGGCTCGGGTTCCGCCAAAGATGATGCGCCTCGAACGGGATCAACAACGCGGTCGCGCAGATCATGAGAAGCTCAGCCCAGCGCCGTTGCAGATAGACTCCGACGCCTTCCGTGCAGAGAACCGCGCCGTAAAAGAGCGAGACCAGACCCGTGACCCGCAGGAGGCCCCCTGCAACCACCTCCTGAAGGCGATTCAGGAGATACATTGTGGCGGGGCTGTGAACGAGTGCGAGTTCGTCGCCCGCCCATTCCCCGATCCGCTCGAGGAGCTGCGTCCGGCTATTGAGAAAGATGAGCGAAACCCCGACTGCGAGCAGGAGGACGCCTTTTAGAATGGTGAAGACGGCGATGAGCTTGAGGTAGCGGCCCCGGGAGGGCGGCTGCAGCATTTTTTGCATCGGCGCCGGCGAGCTCACGGCCTCATCTCTCGCAGAACGGCGGAAACCTTCAAGCGCCCGTTGGGCGCCCGGGTAACGTAACGGAACCTCTCAGCTTATGCCGCCTTCATTGGCGTCAGGCGCTGCGAGGCTAAGAAGAAGATGCGACTCGCCGGCCGCCTCCGGTTCCTGATCGATCGCGCGCTTGCATAAGGTGAAGCCACATTTTTGCAGAACGCGCATCGAGCCGACGTTATGCGGGGCCACACCGGCGTACAGCGGCCGCGTCTGTTCCAGACAAAGAAAAGCCGAGACCGCGGCGGTCGCAATGCCGCGTCCCCAAAGTGTGCGGTCAATCCAGTAGCCAATCTCGCGTTGCCCGTCGCGCCCGAAACTCGCGATGTGCCCGGCGATCTGGCCATCTGCTACGATCGTTCTTTTCAGGCTGCTGTCGTCCGCCAGGATCCCAGCCCAGTGCTGGTCGAATTCATCTCTCTCGCGGGAGCGGAATACGACCAGCGCCACAGCCACGGGATCGCGCTGATGTTCGAAAAAAAGAGGTAGATCGCCGGGTTCAATCTCCCGCAAAAGGACCTCTGGTTTCATCGCCCTAGGATACTCGCTTTGCATTCTGAAGAAAGCCCGTTGGGGCGCGCACCAGGAACTCTTTTGGCAGCAGATCCCGCAGCCGAATCGCGCAACTATTCGAGCGACTTCTTCCACAACGGGTGAAGCCGACCGTCTGCGCAGCGAGCCCTATGTGGAAACCGATGGAGCCTGACAAATACAACAAAGCCCGGTCGATCCTAGCCTCTCTTCCAGCTTCCTTGAAGGCGCCTAAAGCAGGAAATCGGCTCGTTCCCGACGATCGGTCAATGAGATTTCCACCGCCTCTCGAATTCATTAGGTATCTTTTGATTAGCTACAGCGGGGAAGCCCTCTTTAGTCCAGGCTTCGCTTCTTGGGGTCTGACTTTGCTCAGGCGAAGGGCAGCACTTGCGTAATCGTACTTCGCCCCGATCACTTTTTGTAATAGGGCGTTTCGGGCAGAACCGGCTGCTCAATCGAGTTCACCGTCTCGGTTTCTTCTTCTTCGGCCAAGTTGACCGGCTGCCCGGCCGGGTTCACGAGACGCGCGGTTACGAAGATAACGAGGTTCCGTTTCAGATGCTGCTCCGCATTGGTGCGGAAGAGGCGACCGAGCAGCGGGATGTCGCCAAGAATCGGCGTCCGATCTTCCGTTTTCTGCACGTCCTCGCGCATCAGGCCGCCGAGCACCACAGTCTGGCCATCCCACACGCTGACGCTCGTGGTGACTTTGCGGGAGTTGAAGATCGGCTGGTTGATCACATTCGGTGTCAGGACCTGCGTCTGAGACATTCCAAGGCTGTTTGTAGAGAATGTCTGGATCGGGCTGCCGTAGTTGATGAACCCCTCAAACTCGACCACCTGCGGGACAAGATTAAGATCGATTGTGATACCGTCGGGACCGACGACCGGTTCAACTTCGAGAGTCACACCTGTGTTTCGGGTCTCGAAGGCCGTCGGGGTAGTTGGCGTCACCGGAAAGGATGTACCTTGTGAGGCCTGTCCAGGCAGAATCGTGGTTGAATTGGGCGGGTTAAAAGTCTGCGGGATTTGCGGCGGATTGAACTGCGTCGGATAACGAAACTCCCGGACGATTTCGATGACCGCGCGTTGTCCGCTCTTGGTCGTGACGCGAGGGGCAGAGAGCAAATCGACTCCTTTTTTTTGGTTCAATGCCCTGACCACGACCTGAAATTGTGGGTTGGTCATGACGCCGCTTAACCCAAAGATTCCGGGTGCCAGGGAACTTGCTCCCGGGACGCCGAACAACAAGGCATCAATTGCGTTGGCCGTGATTGCGAGGTTGCCGCTGCGGTTACCTGCTGTCACAGGCTCCAACCCGGTGACCGGCTGCGGATAATCCAGAGGGTTCACCGCGGGAGCGGTGCCGGAAGTGCCGCCGCTCCCGACGATGCTTCCCGGTGAGGTTCTCGCGGCAGTGAACGGGCCTAACAACCAATCGAAGCCGAGCTCCTTCAGGTTGTTCTGCGTGATCTCGACAAATTTCGCTTCGATCTCGACCTGCTTCGGCCCCGCGACGTTGGCCTGCTCGACCAGCGCATCGACAAGCTCAAGATTTTCCTCCGTGTTCCTCACGATCAGCCGGCTGCTTTGCGGGAGAAAGTTTGCGCTCGCGCCTGCCGGAAACGGCACGCCCTGATCTTTCAGAAAATCGAGCGCGGTTTGGCGGTTGACGAGTTGCTGGCCACCCGTGGTTTCCTGCGTGTCTTTTCCACTTCCACTGGCGCCGGTCGCACCACGGGCACCGCCCGCGAGGGCGTTGGCGCCGACGTTGACCGAGCTGCTGATGAATCCCGGCGGGACCCGATATTCCTTCGTGAAGAGATCGTTGCTCTGCTCGTTAATCGGAATGATCGAGACGGCGTACGGCTCGACCTTCACTTTCAATCCCGCCTGGCTCGCGATGTAACGCAGAGCTTCGCCTAACGGAATCTGATTCAGCGTGATCGTGATCCTCGCGTCGGAGGAAGAGACGGAAGCAGTCGCCGGTGTGTTCGCCAGAGGAGCTGGCTCGACCGTCGGTTTTCCCGGACTGGCCTCCGGCCCGGCTCCGGGAAGCGACGGGACCGGCGTCAGCGCTTCGGCATGGCCTAACGAGCGCGTTCGCAGAACAATATCGACCCCGCGCTTGTTTCCGCCTGAGTTGTCATTCGCGGCCGCCTCCTGGCGGAGAAAATCAATCGCTTCGCGAATACTGGCGTCCCGAAAGTCAATTCGAGGAATGATGATGGTGTTAAGTTTGTTCGTGATGCGGGCTGTGCCGCCGGCGTCGCGGGCGAAGGCATCACTGATCGGCCCAACCGTCTGGCCATATTGCCGGACCGGCTCTTCCCAACCTTTCTGTACCTGCCAAAGATTCCGGGCCCGGGTTTCGTTGTAGGCCTCGTCGCCATAGTGCCTTTTCGTGTTATCGATTCGCTCCTGACCTCGACGCGCGGCGACGTTATACGGATCGAGGTTAAGAACCTGCTCGTACTTTTTAAAGGCGAGATCGTAACGCCCGGAAGCGTAGTAGCCATCGGCATCAGTTAGAAGTTTCTTCACCTCCTCGACCTTCGCGATGAACGCTGAGCTTATTTTTTTGTTGTAATACCCGGGCTCCAAGAGGCGGGCCAAAAGGTTGAGCGCCTTCCGGCAGTTCGGATCGTAGCGATCGCTGACCACTTCTCTCACGATCTGCTCGGCTTCGCCGTATTTTCCCTCGGCAATGCGCTCTTCCGCCAGCGCCACACCGCTCTCGCAAAAGCCCGCGACAGCGCGGTCGTGCTGGTCAGCGGTAGTGAGCGCGTCCGGTAGATAAGCCACCGCGAGCCGGTAGTCCTCATGCGCTTTTTGAAAATCCTTCGCCTTCATTGCGAGATCCCCGCGCTCGAGCGCGCCTTCGCCCTGCCCGACAACCGCGCGGCGCTTCAGAACCTCGCGCTCGGCAATGCTATGGACATTCTGCGCGCATGCACTCGAGATCGAGGCGGCCGGCAGGAGCGCGAGAAGGAGACTGGAAAGGATAAGACGGGTACGAGGAGGGGTGATCATGGGGGAGAATGGGGGCGAGCAGCTACGGCTTCAGGAGTGGGATCTCGATTTGTTCGTTAGGCTTCTGTGGGTTGACAATGATGGCTTTGTCCGGGTGGACTTGGACAAGCTTATATTTGATCGCGTCCTCGGGCTGCAACGTAAATTGGTGATCTTTTTTGACCGAGAAAATCTGATCGGTTCGGCCCCACGTGTAGAGGAAATGGGCGACCGTTTCCGGCGAGACTGCCGGCTGCTCTTTCACGAGCGTGACTTTGTTGTGTGAACCGATCTGCTCGAGCGTCAGCTCCGAAATATCGATCCGGGTGCCATATCGAGCGGTCTCGAACTTCTCGCTGTAGCCGGTGATCTTGAACTGGGTGCCCTCAATCCGGTCGCCGACTTTCAAGAATTGAGTCGGCATCGAGAGGTCCGTGTTGTTGATCGCATAGGTGTCGCCGATCGATGAGGAAAAAATGAGCGGGAATTGCTCCTGCTGAAACGACTTCAACTTCAACATCGTGGTGTAAGGCGGATGCGAAGCTTCCGCGATCGGGTTGGTCTGGCCGGACCATTCCTCGAAATTCGTGAAGCCATCGCCATCGGAGTCCAGCGCGAGCACGTCGACCTCAGTGAGCGGAAGGCCAAATTCCTCCAGCCACTCGTTAGGCACAGGCGGATGCAGGACGGCGTCGTGGAGTGTGATCGGCTGGCCGTCTTTGCCGATAAAATGTTTCTCCGGCACGAAGAGGCCGGAGCGCCCCTGGGAGATCCACTGCGCCGGCATTTTCAGTTTGTGGAGCGCGTCCGTCAGCGCCGCCACGCGGCTTTTCGGGATCTCATTGTCAGGCGCGCGCTGAGCTTGAATTGTCCTGAGCCGAACTTCGAAATGGCTCGTTCTAAGAAAAATAAAAATCGCGCAGAGCAGGAGGAACAGCCCCGCCGCCACAAGTGCCGCGCGCTCGTAATTTTGCCGGACCCAATCCATGACCTAACGAGCCTCCATTTTTGGAAGCGGGTTGATGATCTCAACCGTCGCCTTCACATCGAGATGCTCCGTTCCCACGATGAAGCGAATACCACCGGCCGCCACGTTGTCCGCCGGACCGGTAGCAGGTGCCGCTGCCGTGGAGATAACACCGCTTCCGCGCGCCGGGCCATTCTCGACCTGGTTTTTCACATTCAGTGTCCTGATGATGAAGAGCTGCTCTTTCGCAGCCGCGATGCAGTTAAGGACTTGGTGGGCCGCCATCGGGCTGGCGGAAAACGCGAAATCGAAGGCGTGCGCGCTGATAACCGGAGCGGCCTCTGCCGCTTTGGTCCCTGAGGCGCCGCGCCGGCCCAGTCCCTTATCCGGGATCGGCCCCGCAGCGGGATTTTCCTCGGGTAAAGGCGTTCGGGTTAGATTCGTTAGGGCATCGACCTGCGCATTCACCGCGATCTCCGCCACCATCGCGATGGCTTCCAATTCCTGACCCAAAAGCGGCGCCGCCAGGGCGTTGGGCAGTGAAGTCGCATACTCGTCGAAGCCCAGGTAAAAGTGGTCGGGTAATCTCACGTTCTTGCTGCGGGCGCTTTCCTGCATTGAATTCACGGCCTGGCGGAGCCGGGCCTGAAATTCGCCAGGCTGCAGCGGCACCACCGGGAGCGATCGGGCCTTCAGCTCCTGTTCGATCGCGCCTAACGAATCGCGATAACTCTGCACCTGTGCTTGGATCTTCCGCAGGTTTGCAGCGCTTGGAAATGGCTGCCTGCGCCGCAGCGGGTTGCGCTCGGCGAGGACGCTTTCGAACCGTGCTTGCTCGTAATCGGCGACACCCTTTTCGCGGAGCAAAAAGAAACTCGCCACGATCGTGGCCATGATGAATCCGATGAGTGCACTGCCAAGAAACCTGTTCTGGCGAAACCAGCTCATGGCAGGTAAAGCGGTGCGCGCAGCTTCAGGCGCAGCTCGTAGGGATAAGCCCATTCCGTGTCCGTCGGCGTGCTTGGTTTCACGACCTGCGACTGGTTCTTCGCCTCGACCACGAACACTTGTGAATCGAGCAGGTTCTGGAAATAATCGGTCACGACTTCCTGCTGGCGCGGGTTGGAAAGATAAAGTCCCCTAACGAACACACCATCGATCACCGGCCGGGATGGCTCCGCTTTGGCGCTCACCGGCACGCGACCGTGCGCCGACTCCGCGCTCGAAATCTGCTGCGGCCGGACCGTTGCATCCGCGCCAGTTTCCCAAAGAGTTCGCCCGTTGGAAGTAGGCGCTAGCTCCGTGATCCAGATGTTTTCCTTCGGCAACCGCGTATTCAGGTCTTCCAGGATTTGCAGCCAACCGTCCCGCCCGTTGAGGGTTTCGAGTAATGGCATCGCGACGGCATCGAGCGCATGCATTTCCTTTTGGGATTTGGCGACCTGATTTCCAAGGTCGCGCAGCCGATCAACCTCCCCTTGCAGTTGATTCGTTGCAGCCGCTTGCACGCTCGCGCTCCGCATGAAGTAGAATCCCCAGCCGAGAAGGCCGAGAAGGAAACAGGCAGCGGCCAGGAGCAAAAACGGCCTCCGCTCGGCGAGCCGCTGACGCCGCACAACCTCACGCGGTCGGAGATTCAACTCCATCGGGCAGGTCATTGTCGCGCGCAGCGCGAGCCCAACCAATTCGCCCAGAAGATGCGCTGAACCTTCCGCATTTTCCATCGTCACGGCGGACGCGATCGCGACGTTTCGCAGCGGATTAAACAACTCGATCGGCAACTGGAATTTTTGGACAAAAAACTCGCGCAGATCAGGTGTCGCCGCCGTCCCGCCACAGAGGAAGATCCGCTCCGGGGGAGCGCCCTGTTGTTGCGCACGATAGAAGCTGATCGTGCGCGCGATCTCGGAAGAGAGCCGCATCATCGTGTTGCGCAGGAGTTGCGAAACCCGCGCCACTTGCGGGTCGGACGCCGCCGCAGAAACGTTGTCCTGTCTGACCAATCCATCACGCGTCTTGCGCAGCTCCGCCACCGCGTAGGGTTCGTTGAATTCTCTCGCGATCGCGCAGGTGATCGAGCTCCCGCCGATCGGGATGCTGCGACTAAAGGATGTGCCCGGTTCGACCAGGAGCAGGTTGGTCGTGCGCGCGCCCAGATCGAGGAGAAGCGAGCAACCGCTTAGGTCGCTGTAGTTAAAGCGAAATGCGTTGTAGAGCGCCATCGGCGCGGCGTCCACGAGCGTTGTCTCGAGTCCGGCCTCCTCGACCGCGGCATTGATCTTCTCGAGCTGGTCCGACTTGATCGCCGCGAGCACGACTTCGATTTCCCGGTCCGAATCGGAACCAAGAAGCTGATAATCCCACACCACTTCATCGATCGGGAACGGTATGTTCTGTTGCGCTTCGAACGCGATGATTCGGTCGAGTTTTTCCTCGTCCGAGAAAGGCAACTTTAGGAAACGTGCAAAGACCGAGTGACCTGAGACCGCGTAGGCGACCGGGCCGCCTTTCACACCGATCTCTTCCATCATCCCGCGCAACGCGGCCGTTATCAAAGTGCATCGATCGCCTTCCCCCGCCGGGTCGGTCGGGAAGTCGTGCCGGAGATAGCTCGTCAGGATAAGCCGGTCAGGGGCCTGCGACTGAAAGGTCGCTAAGCCTAACGACTGCGATCCGAGGTTGAGACTAACGATCCGGGGAGGAGCAGCCATTCAGTTGGATTCAATGCGCCGGCTTCGGTTTGATCTGGGCATAGCGATCCCAATACAAGGGCGCGAACGGCGTTTCGTTCTTGTTCAGGACGAGGTTGGGCAACGCCTGAAATCCGGAATACCACTGCGCCCGGGCCCCTTTCAGGCTCATCTCGTCTCCGACTGTTCCGCCCTCGAGCACCTGCACCGCGATGTTTTCGACGGAGTTGATATTCGCCGGCCGATTGTTCAGCGCGTAGTCGAGCGCACGCGGCGGCACGTACATGACCGAGCGCAGCTCTCTGCTGGCGACCATGTTCACGTGCGTCACTTCACCCGTGAGCAATTTGCCGCCGATCAGGAGGTAATACTTGAAGGTCGCCTCCGGCGTGTAGGGCGCGAGCGCGATGAACTCCACTTCCACCTCGAGCCATTTGTCCCGCAGGTTCGTCTGATATTGCTCCGCGCCGGTGAAGGAAAAGTTAGGAGACGAGATCAGGTTCCGGGTGATTTTTGTGATCCTAAGACCGGGCGCGGAGCCGCTCTCCGCCAGGGCAAAGCTAATGGCTGCAAAGAAGAGCGCGACGGAGGGAACACCGACTTTCATGAGGGGATTTCGGGTTTAGGGGAAACCGAGGCGGAGAGCGAGCATATAAAACGCCTAACGCTCGTTTGCGCGCGCCAGCCAGTCGCGAAAATAATCGATCGTTTTCACGATCCCTTCCTCGAACTGCACCTTCGGTTCCCAGTGCAAAACTTCGCGTGCCCGAGTGATGTCGGGCTGGCGCACTTTCGGATCGTCCACCGGCAGCGGTTTATATTCGAGCGACGATTTCGTTCCGGTGATGCGGATGATCTCTTCCGCGAACTGTTTGATCGTCATCTCGCGCGGATTGCCGATGTTCACCGGCTCGTGAAAATCCGATTGCGAGAGGCGGTAAATGCCGTCGATCAAATCCGAGACGTAGCAAAACGAGCGAGTCTGCGAACCGTCGCCGAAGATGGTGAGCGGCGACTCGCTTAAAGCCTGCCCGATGAAAGCCGGCACGACCCGCCCATCGCGCAACCGCATCCGCGGCCCGTAGGTATTAAAGATGCGCACAATTTTCGTATCGATGCCGTGATAGCGGTGATAGGCCATCGTGATCGCTTCCGCGAAACGCTTCGCCTCATCGTAAACCCCGCGCGGTCCGATCGGGTTCACGTTGCCCCAATAATCTTCCTTCTGGGGATGAACGAGCGGGTCGCCGTAACACTCGGAAGTGGAGGCGAGCAGGAAGGTCGCCTTCTTCGCTTTTGCTAACCCGAGCGCGTTGTGCGTCCCGAGCGCGCCGACTTTCAGGGTCGGGATTGGCAGTTCCAGGTAATCGATCGGGCTGGCTGGCGACGCGAAGTGGAAAACATAATCGATGTCATCCGGAACGTAGAGATACTGGGTTACGTCCTGTTTAATGAAGCGGTAATTCTCGTTCCCGGCGAGGTGCTCGATATTTGTCAGGTGCCCGGTGATCAGGTTGTCGATCGCGATCACGCGATGGCCCTCGGCGAGAAGCCGATCGGTCAGGTGCGAGCCAAGAAAACCGGCGCCGCCGGTCACGACCGTTACGGGTTGCTTCTTCTTGGCAGGCATCGCGGGGAGTATTTAGCTGCGCCCTCGGCGGTTGGCGAGCGGGAAATGCAAACGCGGGGAACCAGAAGTAAACTGTCACGTCATGGCTCGGGCTGAAGGTGCTCGGTTTGTCGTAAAAGCTGCTTGACTTGCGGAGCGTCGTCCAGACATCCTCGCCTTCGACATGAAACCAGAACACCTCAACAGAACACCTCAACAGAACACCTCCACAGAACAGCCGCCGGACGCTGCTAGCTTGCCTGCTTAGCTTTGGCGGCTGCGTCTTGTTTATCTTCTCTGCCCTCAGGCTGACGGCCACGGCGCAGTCACCATCGCCGACGCCGACCCCTACGCCGACGCCACCGGGACAGCTAGTCCCCGGCTGCACGCCCACTCTTCCACCGGTTGACTGCCACGATCCCAGAGAATGCACCGGATGCAGTAGCAATCCGATGTGCGAACCGACGCCGTGGGGCGTGCCAGACGATGGGCCGGCGATGACACCGATTCCAAATCAATTTCAACATGAAAGCGGCAGCACGCTTTTGCAGTGGCGCGTTTACACGCCGGCCGACGGAACCGCTGGGATCGAAGCGGTCCAGAGTTACGTCAACAGCTGTGTGCCATCTGAGGAAAGAGCAGTCTCACCGACCTCCCTGGTAAATACGAACACGAAGAATTCCTTTAGGTCCCTCTTCTTAGTCAACTCCATCGGGGATCAAACGGTACCCGGCCGGCAGATCTTCGACATGCAATGCGTTTTGAACAATGCCGGCGTCAACCCGAGTAACTACACCGTGCTGCAGATCGCCGATCCGCCATATGACAAGGCGCATGCCTTAAACTTATGGCCGGCGCCGGATCCAAACACTGGGCGCACGGTCGGTGGAGATGTGATTGCGTTCTTCCACCAATATCTCGACTAAATTCTTAGCTTGCAGCATTCGCAACCCATCTAGTATGAAGACACGATTATTGTTAGGTTCAGCCCGGACCGCCTCATTACATTATCTCGCTCTGCTTCTTGCATCCGTCTCGGCGCCTGGCCTTGGCTTGATAGCGACGCCGGCTTCCGCCGCGAGCGCGACATGGAAGGTTGCGCCCTTGAGCAACGACTGGAGCATTGCCGTTAACTGGACGCCCGAAACCGTGCCGGATGAAATCGCAGACGTCGCCACCTTCGGTGTTTCCAATGTTACGGATGTTATGGTCCCTGACTTCCTTGAAATCGGGGATGTTGTTTTCGAACCGGGCGCCAGTCAATATACGATCGACGCCGACTTCGCCCTAAATCACATCGGCGTTATCAATAACTCAGGGGTTACGCAGTACTTTGACATATCCCGGACCTTTGGGTTTAACGGGACGGCGACTGCGGGTTCGGACATCGTCTACACCAACAACGGGAACCTTGGAGGCCTGTTTACTGTCTTCCTCGATCAGAGTAATGCCGGAAACGCTACCTTCATCAACAACGGCGCCCTTCCCGGAAACCAAGGCGGCAGCCTGACTTTCGCCGATCGTTCCAATGCGGCAGATAGCTTGATCATTAATAATAGCCCGAGGGGAGGTGAGAACGGAGGCATTACCGCATTCTCTGACACCGGGAGCGCTGCCAACAGCACGATCATTACTAATGCAGGTGGGTTCGTAGAATTCGAGCAATCTTCCACTGCCGCGAACGCCACTTTGATAATCGCAGGCGGAACGGTGTATTTCGAGGGCAAAAGCGATGGTGGCTTCGTTGAAGTACAATTTTCCAACGGGGGTGTCCTGGTCGCGGAAGGTCACGCCGGCCAGACTTTTGTCCTTGGCTCCCTGGCGGGCGAGGGAACAGTGGAGGTCAGGTTGCAGCAACTCGCCATTGGAAGCAACGGACTGAGCACCATCTTCTCGGGAGTCATCGAAGAAGGGTCTGGAGGCAAGGCCGCGGTCATCAGCAAAGTGGGCACGGGCACGCTGACCTTGAGTGGAGCAAACACTTACACGGGCGGCACGACGGTGGAGGAAGGCGCACTGCTCGTCGCGACGCGCAAAGGCTCCGCCACCGGGACTGGCCCGGTCCAGGTCAACGGCGGCACGTTTGGCGGACGCAGTAACATCACCGGAGCGGTCACGATCGGAAGCGGCAGCGGCCCGGGAGCCGATCTGGCTCCGGGGATCGAAGGGCCAGGAGTGCTGGTTATAAAAAACAGCCTGAGCTTTAAATCCGACGGCACCTACAACTGCGACCTGAGCCTGGCCAAAAGCAAAGCGGATCAGGTGGCCGCCAAAGGGGTCACGATCGAGAGCGGAGCTCACTTCAACTTGAACAGCCGAGGCAACCAAAGTCTCTCCGCCGGCACCGTCTTCAAAGTCATCGACAACCGCTCGCGTCACTCCATCAGCGGCACCTTTGTTGATCTGCCGGATAACAGCACGCTGAGCATCGGAAGCAATACCTTGCAGGTGAGTTATGAAGGCGGCGACGGGAACGACCTGACCCTCACAGTGCTCCCCTAGCCAATGCGCGGCTCCCCGGTGCCACCGGTCACGGCCGTCACGGGTTGCATTATTTTTGCGGCCATCGAGGGGAGTATTTATATGCGCGGCCGGCGCTTGGCGAGCGGGAAATGCAAGCGCGGAAATCAGGAGTGGGCGGTCACGTCACGGCTCGCGCTAAAGGGGCTGGGTCTGTCGTAAAAGCTGCTTGACTTACGGAGCGTCGTCCACACATCCTCGCCTTCGACCATGAAACCCAGAACAGTTCCACAGAACAGTCGTCGAACGCTACTGCATGCCTGCTTAGCTTTGGCGGCTGCGTCCTCTTTATCTTCTTTGCCGTGAGACTGACGGCCACGGCGCAGTCACCATCGCCGACGCCGACCCCTACGCCGACGCCACCGGGACAGCTAGTCCCCGGCTGCACGCCCTCTTCCACCGGTTGACTGCGCTGCTCCCAAAGGGTGCACTGGGTGCAGCGGTGATCCGCAGTGCGGACCGACACCATGGCCGGTGCCGGATGACGGTCCGGCGATGACTCCGATTCCAGACGAGTTTCAGCACGAACCCGGAAGCACGCTTTTACAGTGGCGCGTTTATACGCCCGACGACGGCACCGGCGGTCCCTGGCCAATCGTAGTGATGGTGCATGGCGGCGCTTTCGCCGCCGGCAGTCCATTTCAGCCTCAGGTCGAGCGCGTTTGTGAGATTCTGGCCAACCATGGCTTTTGTGTTTTCAATGCCTGCTATCGGCTGGCGCCCTGCGGGCGCATTCCCGGGCAGGATGCGCACGACGGTTCACCCGATGGAATAGCTTCCGGGCGACCACCGCAGCAGACCGATGACGTGATGGCCCTGGTGAAAGCGGCCCGGGCGGACAATCGTTGCAAGAACCATAAGGTGGCACTGCTGGGAGTCTCTTCCGGCGGAACTCTCGCGACTTACGTCTCTCTTTATCGAGGCACCATTTCGGGTACCGGGCGGCCGGATTGGAATGGCGGCGGCCAGGATGACCGACCTGACTGCGCGGCCGCTTTCTCCGGAGTCTATGACTTGGCTGATCAAATACCTTTAGACCACACGAAGGATGATGGCTTTATCGAAGCCGTTCAAAACTATGTCAACAGTTGCGTGCCCTCCGCCCAAAGAATGGTGTCCCCAGTCTCTCTGGTAAATACCAGCACCAAGACTTTCTTCAAGCCGCTCTTTTTGGTTAACAGCAGTGGAGATCCAACGGTGCCAGGACGGCAGATTTTTGACATGCAATGCGTCCTGAGCAACGCCGGCGTGGATCCGGCTGCATATACCGTGCTGCAAATCACTGATGAGCCTTTTGACAAGGCTCACGCCTTAGATTTGTGGCCGGCGCCTGACCCGAATACCGGCCGAACCGTGGGAGGGGATGTCATTGCATTCTTTCTTCGCAATCTCGACTAATTTCCAAGCTGCCCTATCCGCTGATCTTATGAAGACGATACAATTTTTAGCTTCCGTTAACAGAGAATGCCAAAATAAGCATGCTGTTGTACTTAAGTTATTCGTGACTATTGCGATTGCCTTAGTAACACCGTCCACCTTCGCAGGGAGCGCCAGTTGGAAAACTCACCCCGCGAGCAACGACTGGAACACCGCCAGCAATTGGACACCAGAGACGGTGCCAGATGGAATTGATGACGTTGCGACCTTTGGTTCCTCTAACGTTACCGATGTTTTCATGTCGTCATTTGTCGATGTAGGAGGAATCACCTTCAACCCTGGTGCTGACGCCTACAACATCAACGTGCAACTTCTATTCACGGGCGTAGGGATCGTGAATAACTCAGGAATAAGGCAGGAGATTACGACCGCGCAGGCGTTCGGCTTTGCTCAGGCTTCCAGCGCAGGAAGCGAGGTTACATACACAGTGAAGGAACTTGCCGAATGTGACTTTCACGATCAGAGCACTGCCGGAAGCGCCAGCTTCATCAGCAATGGCTCAGTTTCCGGGGATATAGGAGGTGCGATTGTTTTTTTTGATCGATCGAGTGCCGCTGACAGTATAATTCTTAACAGCCTTCCACAGGGTGGAACCGACGGCGGCGAGACAGTTTTTGAAGGCAACTCAAGCGCGGGCGACAGCACGGTGACAATTGAGTCGCTGGCGGTGGTGGAGTTTTTCGATAATTCGACCGCAGCCAACGCCGATCTCACGAATGACGGAGGAACGATTTACTTCGAGGGGAACAGTGAAGGAGGAATGGCGCAGTTTCACCTTTTGCATGGAGGAGTACTCAATGTCAGTGGACATAGCGCCGCGCCGCTGGTTCTAGGCTCGTTGGATGGCGACGGGGTGGTGACAATTTCAAGCCCGGAGCTAGGCATCGGGAGCAATGGAATGGATACCATCTTTTCCGGACTGATCGAAGAAGGGTCCGGAGGCAAGTCCGCGGTCATCAGCAAGGTAGGCACGGGCACGCTGACCTTGACTGGAGCAAACACCTACACGGGCGGCAC
>JAICMR010000178.1 GCA_025929155.1 Chthoniobacterales bacterium
AGATCTTCAGCGCTCTTACTAGGGCCGCCTTGAAATGGATTCCCTGATTTGAATCCTCCTCCATGGATATCGATGATGGCTGGCCAAGGGGCGGGGGCACCATTGGTTGGAGTGTAAATGCGCCAATGCAATTTTGTGCTCCGAGCGGTAGGCTGAAACCCACTTGGGATTTCAACGGCGAGCGGAGGGCTGTTTGGATAGGACTGTTCGTTGCAATCACTGCATGTTATCGGTGGGAAAGTGGGGGAAGGCGCTGGCGTCGGTGTGACCGCGCAATTTGGGACAGGAGATGATTCCGTGCCCTGGGCTTCGGCGAATGAGGATAGACTCAGCGACGCAAATGCTAAACAAGTAGCGAATACGAGTGGTTTAGCACAGAGGGGTTTGGTCGCTTCTCGCAGTCGCTGGGTTGGGTTGGGTTGGGTTGGATCACGGTTAAAATTAAATTAACTCGCATCCGCAAACGCAAGTCTTTTATTACTTTTCGCGTAATCTCTTGGCACTCAAGACACGAATCACCACCGTTCAGCGCAAGCTAACGCGCGCAAGAGCGCGGACGCAAACCTCGCGCAGCGGCCGGTATCGGCCGCGTCTCCGGGCTGTCTTTAAATGCGACAGTTATGTCTGCATCCTGAACGGCGCGGGATCGCCTGGTGCGCCGGTTTCCCTCGTCAAACATTTCCGGCATGGGCGTTGCTTGAAGAAGCCAGTCAACCAATCATCGCATGCTTACCATTTCCGCATTTCTCTTCGTCACCCTCTCGGTCTTCACCAGTGTCTGGTGGGCCTGTAAAGATGAAACGACGAACGTTCCAGTCGCGGGCTCCGATGGTGTTTCGGTTTCGTAGTTCGCCTGGGCGAGCTGCAACCGGCGCTGAGCCCTTCTCCTGAGTTGCGGCCGTGGCGAAAAATAAGACCACCGATAAACCGGAGCCACGCTGGCAGGCTTTACTCGCGCTCATCGCGGTCGCCGGGATCAACCTCGCGCTCCCGTCGTGGTTGGATTTTGTCCCCTTTTGGGTTTTCCCCACGGTAGTCTTCCTGCTCCTGATCCCGACGGTTCTGACCCATCACACGCGGCATCATCGGGTAAATCATTTCCTCGGGATTATCATCAACGGTGTCATCACCTTCGCGCTGGTCGGCTCGCTCTTTCTCCTCGTCGGTGGCGTTGCGCTCGAAAAAGAGAAAGGAATGGCGCTTCTGATTTCCGGTGCCGAGCTTTGGGCCAGTAACGTTCTCACCTTCACTCTTTGGTACTGGCGGCTCGACGGCGGCGGGCCGAATCGGCGACGGCAGCAGGGGCGTTTTGGGAGCCGCGCTTTTGTCTTTCCGCAAATGCAGGTTGAGAAATCGGAGCGAAGCGCCTTTGGGATCGGCGACGACTGGCAGCCGGACTTTATCGATTACCTGTTCATCGCGATGATGCAGAGCTCGACCTTCGGGCCGACGGACGCGCCGGTTCTGGCGCGTTGGGCGAAAGCGCTGACGATGGCGCAAGTGCTGATCTCGCTCACGGTCGTCGTGCTGCTGATTTCGCACGCGGTCGGTGCGATTTGAGGAAAGCGCCGGTCTCGCAACGACAAGCCGCTGCCTAACGACAGATCGCCAAAAGAGCGACGGCGAAAGCCGAGATTCCGAGCGCGATCCAGGTCACATAATCCCGGATATCGCCATTGTGCAGCGCGCGGAGCGGTGGCAAAACCTTTCCGGGCAGGAAGGCGACTGCCCGCGCCACAGAGCGCGGCAGCCGATCTCCCGTCAGGCTCGCGAGAGCGATCGCGACTGCCGCGACCGCCGCGCCAAACCCGAAGAACAAACCCTTTGCCGTCATCTCCACGCTCTCCGTGCTTTGGATGGTTCCAAGCGCGCGTCCATCGAGCACCGCGCTCGCATAGTCGCTCGTGCCGATGAAACGTTCCGCGGCGGCCTGGGCGGCGTCGGCGAGGTGAGGCAGAAACAGCGAGGCGGCGGGAAGAATCGCCAGCACAGCCGCCATTGCGATCATCACACCTGGCAACTTGCGTCCGCCTTTGTCGGTCTCGCGCGTTTCCGGTTCGGTTGGCGAGGCGGCCTGGCTCTTCTTCGGCTTATCTCCCCAGCCGAGAAAAACCGCTCCCCCGAATCTCAAGACCGCCGCACCGGTCAGCGCGGAGACAATCGTGAACAACCATGGCACCCAGCCTTGCCCGAGAGCCTCCGCGCTTCGCTCCATCAATGCCTTGCCGAAATAAGTGCCATACGGCGGAAAACCAGCCAGCCCAAGACCCGCGACTGCGACGACCAGCCCGACCCATTTCATCTGCCGACCCCGACCACGCAGCGCGATCTCATCGAGCGACCCAAAGCATTGCAGACAAATCCCGGCGCACATGAATAACGACGCCTTCACCATCCCGTGCCCGATGACGTAGAGACCTGCGCCGGCCACCCCGCCCGCGGTCAGCGTTCCCATGCCGGCCACGATCATTCCCACATGGCTGATTGTGGAAAACGCGAGCAAGCGTTTGATATGGCGTTGCCAGAAACACATGACCGCGCCGACCAGGCCGGTGAGCGCGCCGACCGACAAAAACAGCATGCGAATGCCGTGGTCGTAGGGATGCAAGACCGGCTCAAACACCGTCCAGTAAATCCGGAAAACACCATAGACGCCGAGTTCCACCATGACTCCGGAAAAGAGCACGCAGACCGGCGTCGGCGCGACCGCGTGCGCATCGGCCAGCCAGAAATGGAAAGGCACGACGGCCGCTTTGATCAACAGACCGGTCGCAATCAGCGCGAACGCGACAATGACCAAGCCATCCGCCGGACCTGCGGCCAGGGCGCGGGAAATCTGCGCGAAGTTCAGCGCGCCGGTCCTGCCATAAACGAGTGCGATGCCCCAAAGCATGGTGAAAGCGCCGATGGAATTCGAGATCGCGAAATTGAGCGCGCCCTCGATGCCAGAGGACTCCATTTTATGCGCCGTGAGAGCGAACGCCGAGACGCTCATCAGCTCGAAGAAAACAAAAAGGGTAAAGAGATCTCCGCTCAGACAAAAGCCCGACATCGCGCTGAGGAAAATCAACATCAGCGTCTGAAAGAGCGTCCCGACCGAATCGAAATAACGCCAGGCAAAGATCAGGGCGGCAGTCGAAAGGAGCGCCACGAGTGTAGCGAGCGCCGCGCCGATCGGGTCGATCGCGAAAGCTATTCCGATCGCAGTCCCGTGTTGCGGACGCCAGCCGCCAAACCAATAAACGATCGTGCCGAGGGCCGAGAGGTGCAGCAGGATCGCGCCGATAGCGGTAACGCCGAGGGCCGTCAGGATCGCGACGAGGTCAGTTACGATTCGCGGGAGGACTTTTGAGAGCGCGGCGAGAAAGACAGCGGCGAGCAGCGGAAGGATAACCGGAAAAGCCGGCAGGTGTTGCATCGGCTTAGTTGTGCAACGGCCGGAGCTTGCGCGGGTCGAGTGTTCGGCGGCGCTTGTGGATTTGTAGCGCGAGCGCCAGAAGGAGGGCCATCACCGTCGCTCCCACCACGATGTCGGTCAGGACGAGTGCATGACCAACCGGATCGACTGCAGGCGTTCCCGCGAGCGCTTCGCTCGCGGTGAAGATCGGAGCGGTGGCGCCGAGTCGATAGCCTGTGGAGAGAATCACGAGGTAAGTGGACGACTGCATGACCGCGAGGCAGACGATCATCTGCACGAGGTTCCTGCTCGTCGCGATCGCGTAGAAGCTCGCGACAAAGAGCCACGCCGCGACCGCGTAAGGCAGGTAACTCATTCCTCCTTCTCCCGGGGCGTGCGTGTTTCTTCCAGGAACTCCCGGAAAAGCAGAGCAAAACCTGCTGCCACCTCGAGACCGACCGCGCAGTTCACGGCCATGATCGTTCCACCCGAAAAAAGAGCGCCTCGTTGCCCGAGCGGCAGGAAATTTTGCAGGAACGCGCCGCCGGTGATGATCCCGCCAAGACCGATCAGGATGTAAGCTCCCGCGCCTACCGACTCCGCGATTTCCAACAAAGTCTTCGGCGCCGTCTTACAGTAGGCGCGATAATTAACCGCGAGATAAACTAAAAGCGACGCCGTTCCGAGGATCGCTCCGCCCTGAAACCCGCCGCCGGGCGTCAGGTGCCCGTGCAGGACGACGTAAAACCCGAAGAGATTCACCAGCCCAATCAATCCGTAGCCCAACCAATGAATCGCCTCACTGCGCGGCACCACTTTGCGATCGCGCGGAGCGTCGATCGGAGTTGCTGCTTTCTCGCCTCGGTCACCGCGCAGGAGCAGGACGAGCCCGCAGACCGATGCGAGGAGGATGAACTCTTCACCGAGCGTATCGAGACCGCGGTAATCGAAATTGACGGCGGCGACAGCATTCGTCACCCTCCGTTGATAAGGCGCGAGCGAATTGATC
>JAICMR010000211.1 GCA_025929155.1 Chthoniobacterales bacterium
GTTCTCTTCTGAAGTCGGCAGGCTCATAAGTACTGGCCCATCGCGAAACTCCTTTTCGTGCGCGTGGTGGCTCACGAGCCGAGGCGTTTCGTCGATAGGCCACTGCTGGAAATGTCGAACTTCTGCTGCCTCCCCGGCATAGCCGGGGGGTCTCCCATTGGACTAGCGTGGTCCAGTCGAGACGATGTTGCCCGACATCGCTGCGCCCGGTGGCCCCCCATTTATTCCGGAACTGGCGAGTCATTTCGATCGATCGCCCGGCGGTTGTCAGATTTCTGAAGTCCTTCTCGTATTCGCTGTCGCGGCGGAGCCATTCCCAGGCGATGTCAGCCGTCTCTGCCTTTCCGAAGTTTGCGTAGTCTTGCTCCGATCTCCAATCAACACCTGACATGCCTGCTTCCCCGCTGCACTGCACCACGATAGATGATTGCAGCACGAGAAATGTGACCATTTCTGGTTGCAGGCATTTGGCGGATCAAATGAGAAGATTTTTCTTTTCGGTAGCTTGTCAGCAAGACGTCACGTTTGCTTCAGATAAAATTTCATCATTTGCCTTTCCGCTGTCCTCGGGTGAGCAGCTCACGGTACCCGTGCCGCGCCACCCACTTCGCTCGAGCCAAATGGCTGTCGTAGGCACGGCGTGCGCGGAAAGGCTCCGCGTCCGGGTCAATGTGGAGAACAATACGCGCGACTTCTTGCCACTCGGCGTTATCTTTTTCCGCATCGAGCAGGCGAACATAGGTGACGGCGTGTTGCTCGTCATAGGGCGTCAGCGTTGGCTCATCAGGGGCCAAGTCTGCAACTTCAGGATCAAGCGGTGGCACGCATGAAACTCCCATTACGCGAGAAGCTTCGATCTGGCGAACCCAGCTGCTCTTCACCCATTGTCGTACCGACTCTGCCAAGCGGTCTACACAACTTTGTACCCATCAGAGATCAAAGAATCGTTGGAGCGAGGTTCCTTAAAGCGCGTTTAGACGGCCAATTGTAGAGGATACTCCGTGGCGGAATACTCTTCAAGGCGCTGCTCTCTCGATCATGCATATTCGAGAGATATTGGCGCACAATCTGAAGAGACTGCGACGATCGCGTCGCTTCTCGCAGGAGGAGTTGGCGCACCGCGCGAAAATTGATCGCACGTATGTCAGTTCACTCGAGCGACGAATTTATTCGGCTACGATCGACATCGTGGATAAGCTGGCCCGAGTCCTTGGTGTCGAAGCCTCGGATCTCCTGAAACGGCCCTCAGCCGACAGCAACGAACGAAAAAAAGCGCGCCCCTCGTCAACCGGCTGAAGTCTCGTGTCAAATTTGACCATCTAGGTCAATGCCAAGCCGGCTCTCTGCCTTTCGTGAGCGTGCTGATGACTCGCCAAGAGCCTGGTCTCTCGCGAGCTGAACGGCGAAGAGGCAAGTAAGCTCAATGAGACAACGGTCACCAGCGATCGCGACGAGTTCGCGCTGGTTGATCTATGGACGGAAAGAAGGACCCCGCCCGATTTCCTCGGACGGGGCCTGGTGGCGCGAGCCTTACTCGCCGTTCTCCCGAGGCCGCGACCACAGCAACGTGTAGCCTTCGCCCTCCTCGTTGTCGAACAGGTTGGCGTAGATCGGAGCCGTGAAGGAGGGGTCGTCGAGCTTGAGTGAGAGGTAGTCGCGTCCTTCCTTGGAGCGCTTCGACCACGCGGCACCGATCTCGACTTCGCGGCCCACGAACACGCGGTGGCTCGGAGCTTTGTCGTTGGAGGGGCTGGATTCCGCGACGATGCGGACGCCTTTGGCCTTCAGGCTGAGGGTGGCGATTTCGCCGTGGTAGTCATTTCCGACCTTCTTGAACGAACCGATGGTAGCCATGTTTCTTCTCCTGTTTGTGTTTCGAGCCCGCGACCACCGCGGCCTCGATGGCGATCTACGGGCCGAGGACGATCGGCGACGCACCCGAAGGGCTGGAGCGCAGCGGAGGATGCTGTTGGCGCGACTTTCTTGCCTCGCGAGGAATGGGCGTTAGCCCAGGGGAAGAAAGTGGCGTCGACAGCGTTGCGGCTCAGACGATCGAGGCGCAGCCGGTCTTCGGCCAGATCGAGCCATCACAGAGGCCACGTGCGTCGCGTGCTGAACCACAAGTCCGGGATAAGATGGCGGGCTTCGGTTCGAGACGGCAAGAGGTCGAAACAGTTCGGCGCAGGAAAAGAAACGAAGGGAGGCAAAAGGCGGTGTCGTCAGCACAAAACCAATCGCGAACGAACGGCTCCAGCGGCGCATCGATGTGCACTGGACGCAGTCAACGCCATTTCGTCGAAATGCTCCGCGGAAGGTCGCGACTATCTTTCGTTCAAGCGTGGACCCGCGTTCGGTGCGCTGCTTTACCTGACAAGTTCGACCGACAGATGGCGCAGGATCATTGCTTATGCGCCGCGGCTGTGAGAACCGGTTGAGGATCGCTCCCGACTGCCCTGCCCGGGTCGAGCGGGCGGACCTGGGGAAAGATGGTCAACCGCGTCCACGCTGTGCCGCCAATAAAGACCGCACAGATGCAAGCGAAGATCTCGCGCCATACCAACGATGGCACGCCGACTTGCGACATCGCAAACACAACCTGATAGCCAGCAAGTGTCGCCGGGACAGCAAACAGGGCGGCAATGATGGCACGGATGATCACGGAGCGTGTCATTGCAAACGCAATTTGACCGATAGCAAGAGTCGTCCCGGCGGCGGCAATGCCAAGAATAGGCGCGCCCAGAACACCGGCCCCGCTGTGTAACGCCAGCATGAAAACGAAGAGTCCGACAAAAGACGGTAAGGCGTATACCGCCAGCGTGAAGATCAGCCAGCAGAACAAACCAATGCCAGCGAAATTCAGGAGAAGTCCAAGGGCGAGCATGGTGGTGGCTCCGTGTGCATGGATGTAACGGTTGCGCCTTCCACCACCACCACGGCGCAGTTTTGGATATACAAGCGAAACGGGGCGGAGTTGCGGCGTTTGCAA
>JAICMR010000237.1 GCA_025929155.1 Chthoniobacterales bacterium
CTTCGCATCCCTTCGGAATGCGTTTATCTCCGGCGTGTTCATGCTGGCTCCGCTCGCGATCACGTGGTGGGTGTTCTCCGCGCTGTTCGCCAGAGTCGGCGGCAGCTTCCGCGATACGTTCTTCTTTTTCATTCCCGACAACCTGCGCAGGCTTCCGTCCCTCGACCTGCTTTTCAACATCCTGGCCACGCTGATCGTGGTCATTTTACTGACGGCGCTTGGTTACATCTCGCGCTATGTTTTGGGCCGCTACTTTGGCAATCTGGCCGAGCGGTTCATCCAGCGCGTCCCCGGGATCGGAAATGTCTACAACACGGTTAAACAAATCGTCAGCACGTTCAGCAGCCAGCATCGCCAGCTCTTCAGCAAAGTCGTGCTCGTCGAGTTTCCCCGCCCAGGCGTTTACTCCATCGGTTTCTTGACCAACAAAACGCAGGGCGAAATCCAAGCGAAAGCCGGCTTGGAACTCTGGACGGTTTTCATTCCCACCAGCCCGAATCCGACCAGTGGATTTCTGCTGTTGCTACCGAAATCGCAGATCACTGAACTCGATATGTCGGTCGGCGATGGGATGAAGATGGTCATCTCCGGCGGCGCTGTCGTGCCGCCGTGGATACAGACTGCGCCTCGCGCGGAAACCGTTCCTAGTTTCTGAGGTGGCCGGGCCCGCGCACACCTTCGACGCCTGGGTGCTCAGCCGTCGCCCGCCGGCGGAGTCGTTTCAAACGCTCACGATTTTCTCGGCCGCACACGGAACGCAGACCGCCCTGCAGCGCATCTCGAAGTCTTCCGGGACGAATGCCGGCTTGGACCTGTTCGACGAAGCCGCCCTGCTCGTGGAAGAACCAAATCCCGGCCAGGCGGTGTTCGTCAAAGAAGCCCGCATTCTGACGCGCCATACGCAGCTCGGGAAAAGCTACGATACGCTCCAGAAAGCCTCGGCGTTGACCCAACTGATCGCGCGCAATCCCGTCGCGGAAGATAGCCGACCCGTGATTTACGAATTGCTCCGCGATGCGCTGCGGGCCTTCGCGGAAAACACGCGGGCCGATGTGGTTTACCTGAAAAGCCTGTATCGCTTTTGCCGCGACGAAGGTTACCCGCTGAAGCAGGCCTGGTTCCCCGCGTTGCCGAGCGCGGACCGAGCGGAACTCGTGATGTTGCTCAACCAACCCGTGGGCGCGCAAACCGCGGAGCCGAAAGTGGTCGCCCGCCTGCAGCGTAGTCTCGACGACTATTTGCGCGGCGAAACCGAAATCCAGCTTGAAGGCTGAGCGGGTCGAGCGAAGTTAAGGGCGATCAATGGAGTTCTCTCTCGAAAACCGCACCGCGCGACTGAGCGTCGGCGAGCTGGCGGATTTCCAAATCGGACCGCGAGAAAGCGGCGATGGCCAACAAGGCTTGTGGCGGGCGCAGCTTGGCACGCACTGGCACCAGCAATTGCGCGCGCAAATGGGCGCGGAAAACGCCCTCGCACTGTTCGAGATTCCACTGACGGGCGAAGTCTTTCATCGCGGATGGCGGCTCACATTGACCGGAAGGATTGATCAACTGATCCCGCCCGCCCACGTATCCGGAGAGTCCCTACGC
>JAICMR010000023.1 GCA_025929155.1 Chthoniobacterales bacterium
CATCTCGCTCATCCTTAGCGTAGCGCAGCGGAGTCGAAGGATTCGCCGCATTTTCCTAAGGAATAACTAACATATCTTCCGCCGGCCACTTTTGCAGAGAGCGTTTGCCCGTCTCCTTCAGCTCGCGCGTGGTCCACGCCGGTGGCGCGATTTGTTGCGCCGAGACAGTCCCGGTGCCAACCTGAGCACCTAAATTATGTGCGGCATTGTCGGATACGTCGGTCGGGCCGAGGCAGCTCCCATCCTCTTGGACGGTCTGCGCCGGTTGGAATATCGCGGCTACGATTCCGCCGGTGTCGCCATCGTCGATGGCGACCATGTCGAAACCCGCAAGTGTGCCGGACGAATTGCCGGTCTTGCGAAATTAATCTCGGAAAATCCGCCCGGAGGCCATTACGGAATCAGCCACACTCGCTGGGCCACCCACGGCAAACCAACCGACCAAAACGCGCATCCGCATTTCGACGAAAGCGGGAAGTTAGCGCTCGTGCACAATGGCGTGATTGAAAATTACCAGCAGATCAGGGAAGCGCTCCTGCGCGAAGGCGAACACCATTTTTCTTCCGAGACCGACAGCGAAGTGCTCGCGCATTTGGTCGGCAAACTCTACGACGAGCTCGCTGTCGGCGTGACCGATCCGCGCCGGCACAAGGCGCTTCTCGTAGAAGCGCTTCGCACCGCGCTGCAACAAGTCATCGGTACCTACGGCATTGCGCTGGTTCACAGCGACATCCCGGATTTTATCGTCGGCGCGCGCCGCGGCAGTCCACTCGTCCTCGGGGTGGGAAAGGACGAGAACTTCCTCGCGAGCGACGTGAGCGCGATCGTCGCTTACACCCGGGACGCTGTTTATCTCAGCGACTTCGATCTCGTCGCGGTCGAACGCGACAAGTTTGAGATCAGCTCGCTGGCAGGCGAAACGGGCGACCGCGCCATCAGCAAAGTTGAGTTCACTGCGGAGGACATCAAGAAGGGTGATTTCCCGCATTACATGCTCAAGGAAATCTTCGAGCAACCGGGTTCGGTGCGTGATGCCTTGCGCGGGCGTCTGAGTCACGAGGAATGCACCGCTAAACTTGGCGGGCTGAACATGAGCGCCGCGGAATTGCGCGACGTCGGCCGCATCGTTCTAACCGGCTGCGGCACCGCGCTGCACGCCGGCATGGTGGGCGAATATTTGATCGAGCAGCTGGCACAGATTCCGACGGAAGTCGAGTATGCGAGCGAGTTTCGCCATCGTAATACGCCGATGACGCGGGACACGCTCGTTTTCGCGATCAGTCAGAGCGGCGAAACCGCCGACACGTTGGGCGCGCTGCGTGAAAGCCAGCGCAAAGGCTACCGCACCCTGGGCATCTGCAACAATGTCGCCAGCACGATCGCGCGAGAAACCGACGGCGGCGTTTACATGCACGCAGGTCCGGAGATCGGCGTTGCCGCGACCAAGTCATTTACCTCGCAGGTCGTCGTCCTGAATCTAATCGGCTTATTGTTAGGCCGGATGCGGCACCTCTCGACGGTGGATGGCACCGGCTTGATCGGGGCGCTCGAATCGCTTCCGGACAAAATCGAGGAAGTCCTCAAGTTGACCGACCCGATCAAAGAGATCGCCCGCAAGTATGCGGAGGCGACGGGAATGTTGTTCTTCGGACGGCAACTTAATTTCCCGGTCGCGCTCGAGGCAGCGCTGAAGGTGAAGGAAATCACCTACCTCTACGCGGAAGGCCACCCGAGCGCGGAGCTGAAGCATGGAATCATTGCCCTCGTTAAGCCGGAGTTGCCCTCGGTCTTTATTGTTCCGGACGATGCAGTTTTTTCGAAGAACCTGAACAACATCGAACAGGTCCGAGCGCGGAAGGGACCGATCATCGCGGTCACGACTGCGAGCGGCGCATCCAAGTTAAAAGGAATCGCGGACGATTTGATCTTGGTGCCGGACGCGGATGATATCGCGATGCCGGTGCTGACGGTCATCCCACTGCAGCTCTTTGCCTACCATCTCGCTGTCGCGCTTGGCCGCGACGTGGATAAGCCGCGCAACCTCGCAAAGAGCGTGACGGTGGAATAGGTTTTCCGTCATGCTGGGCAGAGCGCCAGCGGCATCGGGTGATTCCGTGGAACTGTCCGATGTTCGGATCCTGCAAATTTTAGGAATGTTGGCCATCTCGCAAACGCGGCGGGAGCCTTCGACTCCGCTCGCGCTCCGCTCAGGATGACGGCTCGGGGTTTTAGATCATTTCCGGCGGAGAATTCGTTACCGGTCCGGCTAGCAACCCAAGACCGGAAACCATGCGGACGCCCTAGCTCTTTCGCCCGATAATCAACCGGTAGATCAGCAACAGAATCATCGCGCCGATGATCGAGGCTATGAAACCGGCGGGCTGACCCGGTTGATACCAATGAAGAGCTCGCCCAAGATAACCGGCAATAAACGCGCCGGCTATACCGAGCAGCATGGTGATGATGCAGCCCCCCGGATCTTTCCCCGGCATGAGTAGTTTCGCGATCGCCCCGATGACGAGGCCGATAATCAAGGTCCAAATTAGTGCGCCCATATCTTGATCCTAGTGATCGCACGCCGACATGGCAACGGTTCTGTTGCTCTATAATTGCACCACCTGAGCGCTGTGAATGTCATCGCTGGCGCTGATCTCCGCGAGCAATTCCGGCGGCGGCGTCGTGTCGAGATTCAGCACCGTGAGCGCGCGTCCGCCCGCCTGGTTTCGGCTCAATGACATCGTCGCGATGTTCACGCCGTGAGCGCCGAGCAACGTGCCGATCCGGCCGACCATGCCCGGCCGATCGGTATTTTCCAGAACCAGGATCACTCCTTGGGGCCGCGCCTCCAGCGGGCGGCCGTTTATGTTTACGATCCGCGGCGTCGCTCCAAAAAATGCCCCTGCGACCGAAACCGTTTTGCCTTCCGCATTGGAAGTCACTTCGAGGAGATCGGTGTAGTCGCCGGGCGCACTCAGTCGGGATTCCGTGATTTTAATTCCGAGCGCCTCGGCAAAAGCGGGGGCGTTTACCTCGTTCACGTCGTGGCCGCCGGCGAGCTGGAGAAAGCCTTTCAGGATCGAGCGTGTGATGGCGGTCGTATCGACCTCGTTCACTTTGCCGCTGTAGTTGATGTGCAAACTTTCGACGCGTCGCGGAGAGAGTTGCGAGAGGAAGAGACCCAGCTTTTCACCGAAGCGCAGATGCGGCCCGACGATCGCTAGCGTCTTCGCGTCCAGGTTCGGTATGTTTACCGCATTCCGGATTGTGCCTTCGAGCAAAACCGCGCGAATCGCCTGCGCGATCTCGAGGCCGACGCTTTCCTGCGCTTCCGCGGTCGAAGCCCCGAGGTGTGGCGTCAGAATCAGGTTTGAATTTCCGCGCAGCGGAGAGTCGTTAGGCAACGGTTCCGTCTCGAAAACGTCGAGTGCCGCGCCCGCGACCTGGCCGCTGCCTAACGAATCCAGAAGCGCGTTTTCATCGACCAGACCACCGCGGGCGCAGTTGATGATTCGAACGCCGGGTTTCGTCTGTGCGAGGCGCGCGGCATTTAGCAGGTGATGAGTCGTCGCCGTCAGTGGCGTGTGCAGTGTGAGGAAGTCGCAATGCGGCAGGAGATCGTCGATCTCTTCGATCAGCTCGACCTGCAACGCGCGCGCCCGGGCGGCCGAGAGAAACGGGTCGTAAGCGAGCACGCGCATCCCGAAAGCGATCGCGCGTCGGCTCAGCTCCGACCCGATCCGGCCCATGCCGATAATCCCAAGCGTCTTGCCGTAAAGTTCCGTGCCCTCAAATTGTTTCCGGTCCCATTTGCCCGCCTGGATGTTGGAATGAGCCTGTGGAATTTTGCGCGCGAGTGAAACCAGCAGCGAGAAAGCGTGCTCCGCTGTCGAAACCGTGTTGCCTCCGGGCGTATTCATCACGATCACACCACGTCGCGTCGCCGCTTCGACATCGACATTATCCACGCCGACGCCGGCGCGGCCGACGACCCGCAATTTCGCAGCCGCCTGCAAAACCTTCGCGGTCACTTTCGTCTGGCTGCGCACAACGAGCGCACTGAAATCCGGGATGAACTCCGTGAGTTCGGCTTCTTTCAGCCCCGTCTGAACTATCACCTCCAGCGCGTCGCCAGCTCCCAATTCCTCGATACCGCGCGGCGAAATCGGATCTGCGATCAGGACCTTGGGCGGAGTCATTGGGCTCCCACTTTGCAGGCGAGCGCCCTGCTTGTCATCCCGGGAGGAGCGGGACGAAGAATTCGGCCGCGGCTTCCGCACGTTTCCGGCAGCTTCACGGGATCCCTCGGCTGCGCTGCGTTCGGGATGAAGGACTTAACCGAAGATCATCAGGCGGATCGACTCCGGCAATCCTTGCGCGATCTGAGTCGCAACGCTGCCGCGGAGGAGATCAGCAAGCGTCCGGCGCTGGGATGAGCCGAGGATGATGTAATCAACCCCGAGCGTAGCCGCGAGATCGAGGATGGTCGCCGAGGGATCCTCACTCACCGCATATACCGGCTGCACGCAGACGCCGCGCACTTCGCCTTCCTTGATCATGAGCGACATGATCGCTCTCGCCTGCGGGTCGTCTTTCCATTTCGTCTTGCTGAGCGCAGCCGGAGCGCCGGCGAAGTAAATGGAAATCTCTTTGACGTAAAGAACGCAGAGCACGGCTTTGCGCAGTTGCGCTTCCTCGAGCGCAAAGTTCAGCACCGGCGTGATCCCGCGCGCCGCAACCATGATTTTTTGACCTTCCTCCAGCCGCGACTGCATCGTCGCCGGGAGGTTCGGTGCGACCATTTCCGCCACTTCCTTCGTCATTGTGACCGTCCGTAACCCAGAGAGTTTGTGCGAATAAGCGCGCAAGGATAGGCCGATGCCGAGCACGCAGATCGCGAAGAAGAGGGCGTCGGGTTTTGTCTTCGCGATCGTCAATTCCACCGCCGTGAGGATGAGAAAGGTCACAATCATCAGGAGACGCTGATACCACGGCAACCCGAGACGTTTATTGAAACTGCACGAGCCGAGATTGACTGCGATCGCGCCGACCACGCCGATGGCGTAAAGCCCAGCGAGCGATTCGAATTTCGGAGTCGCTGCCAGGACCAGAATAGGGATCGCGGTCGCGACAAAGAGCGGGATCCGCGGCACCCCGTGGCGGTTGAGACGCGCCAGTTGTTTCGGCATCTCGCCGTCCTGTGCCATCATGTAAATCACTCCAATGAGCGCCACGGCCGCGGTGTTCACGGCGCTGAAAAGGAGGAGCCCGAAAACAATGCCGACGAAGAGACCGAAGGCGCTCCCAAACCAAGGGGCGAAGGCAAGCGTGCCGTAGTGTTCGCCCAGATAACGCAGCATATCCTCGGAATGCATCCGCAAATCCGGCGCATAACTTTTCGGCAACGAGAGCATCGCCCAACCGAGCAGCGCCGTTCCGACCACAACCTCGATTGCGACCGGAATGATCGCTTTCGCCGCAGTCCGCGTGACCTTCGGATGCTCAGGCGTCGCGCCGGGGTCGAGCTTCATCACGCCGGTTATGTTCGCGACCGCTTCCACGCCGGAGAGTGCGAGGATGACCCCGACGAATTGTGTCCAGGCCACCCCGAGATTTGAGTGCATTGGTTCGAGATGCGTGGTGTTCAAGAAACCGGCGCTCAATCCGATAATTACGAGCACGGTCAGCACGGCCGGGAAAGCGAGGTAGAGCGACACGCTGCCGCTATGACGCGGTCCGAAGTAGTTGATCACCCCGACAACCACGACCAGTGCCATCGTCGCGACCCGCGCGTATTGCGGCGGCACGCCAAAATAACTCACGGCTGCCCAACCGCTCAGTGCCGCCGTGACAATGAAGTTCGCGACCAGGAGCAGCGCGCCGGCTGAAGCAAGGAAGCGGCTTTGTTCACGCGCCGCGGAGTAAACGCCGCCGCCATCCGGAAAGTGCGCGCAAACGATGATGTAATTAAAACCGACCACCGCTGTGAGCGCGCAGACGGCCAGGATGAGCGGGAACGATGCAAACCCTGCCGCGACAAAGGCCAGGCCAATAACGTAAGCCTTACTCGTGCCCCAGTCGCCGTAGAGAAGCGCGGCCGCGCGTTTCCAATCGACATTCCGGGGCCGGTGCACGCCGGGCGCTTCAATGAGAGGTTCTGCCATGAGTCGTGCGCCGGACTAACCGACGCATCGGCGAAGCCGGCAAGTCTTTTCTCCTCCGGCGCCGTCTTCGAAACTCACTTCCCACGCCGTTGGCGTGGCATCCGCATGAGCCGCGAAGCGCGATCAATCCATACCATGAAAATTAAAACACTCGCATTCACTCTCGGGGTCGCGGTCGCGCTTAGCGCACCGTGGCAGCAATCTTACGCCGCGGACGAAAACGCCGGCGAGCACACCACGCCCACGGCGATGGAGAAAACCTTCATCAAGAAAGCGGCTCAGGGAGGAATGACTGAAGTCGCGCTCGGCAAATTGGCAGCTGAAAAAGGCGGTAGCGACGCCGTAAAAGACTTCGGTAACCAGATGGTGAAGGATCACACCGAAATCAGCGACAACCTCAAAGAAGTCGCCGCGAAACTGAATGTTACCGTGCCGACGGAGTTGAACGCCAAACATCAGGCGATGGTGGATAAGTTCTCCAAGCTTTCTGGCGCCGAGTTCGATAATGCCTATGTCCCGGCGATGGTAAAGGACCATAAGGAAGACATCAGCGAGTTCGAGCACGCCGATCATACCGTGAAGAATGCCGACCTGAAGAAATTTATCGAAGACAGCACTTCGGTGATGAAAGATCACCTCCAGAAGATTGAGAAATTCGACCAGGCGAAGGGTTAAGTCGAGCCGACTCGAAAAGCGAAACGACGGGCCTCTTACGAGGACCCGTCGTTTTTGTTTAGTTAGAACTGGATATTCAACCTTACTCCCGCAACCACCGCGGTGGCCGCAGACGGGACCGCCCCGGGATTAAAGATAAATTGCAAGTCGGGCTGCGCGATGAAATGGGCTCCGAAAGCTGCTTGATAACTGAGTTCCAAGATCTCTTCATGATGAGATGAAAGAGCCTGCCCAGAGGGGGAGATCAATTTGTCGCTTAGCTGGGTGTAACTAAAGGCAATGCCAAGAATATCCTGCGGCCGGAGCTGCGAGACGCCGCGGAAGTTCAAGCCAGCGTCGCTGTAAAACGTCACCGTGTTCCGATCTTCTGGCGCGATGCCTATCCTGGCGAATCCAGCCAGACCGTCAGTAGGATGGGGTCCCGTGTGCCATAACTCCTGATCGACCACGAAGTAGATCGAGTAATTACCCCGATGTGATCTTCTTCCAGCCGTGTCCGCGAAGTCCTTGGAGTCAAAGTCTCCGCCCAGTTTATAGGTTCCAGTAAGTATTTTGTTCCGAATCGCGCCCGGATCCTTGGGCTTGGGATGCAAGACATAGCCGGCTTCCAGGAACAAGAGGACGCCGTCAGCTTCACTAAGGCTGAATCGCAAGTTATGCTTGTTATTCCTTTCCGGCTTCCCGACATCTCCGCTGAAAACTGCGCTTTGAAAGTAGAATGAGTCATCTGGCATGAAACGCACCCGTGCGCCAGGAGCCGCAATCGGAAAGACCGGGGCATCCAGGTTTTGACTTACTACCGGAATCGCGCCGAAGGAACTGTTGAGGAAAAGTGAGGCATAATCCGAGTTGAAAAACTCCGCGTCCGCGAGCAGTTGTCCGAGGCGCAGGGAGAAAGTCCCGTGTAAGAGCTCCTGCTGAAACCATGCGTCATAAAGCCGAACCCCGTCATAGGTGTCGATATTGCTCAGTGTGTTGAAATCGTGCACGGCTTTCATCGTTAGGCTTTCTCCTCCGGCGTAAATGGCCCGGATACTGATTGTGGCGTCGGGCCAGTGAGCCAGCTTCGTCAGGTCGAGTTCCAAGCCGAGATTGAGCAGAGTGTCAGCGATCACTTCGCGTGAGGTGCCGCCGACTAGATTGCCGAGCACTTCGGTCGTTAGTTCAACCGGGAACGTGACGCCGCGATCAATCTGACTGACCGGTGAATCGCGGCTGCTCGTTTGTCCGTGCGGTGGCGCGTCTTGCGCTCGAAGGCCGTTACCGATCGAGAGGAAGATCAGGCTGGCGAGAAATAACCTCCACAAAAATCGCCTCTTCCGCACGCCGCTAAGCGATAGGGCATTTTGATTGAACCGGGCAAGAGCATATTCCGCGATGGATTTCTCGATGCAGCAAGCAAAAACTCGTGGACGGGTCGGTGCATCACGAGCGGAGTTTCGTGGCCGTCCCCGGAACAAGCTGCAACCTGCAGCATCCCCCAAATTTTCCACCTATGACCAATTGATCGTTAGGCGTAACCCAAAGATTCGCGCCATGAGGAACTGGATCGCGATCAGGTCGACCACAGCGGGGTTGATCGCCCACAGGAGGAGCAACCCGAAGACGACGCTCACGACGACCGCAAAGAGGTGGCCGATGCCCGCTCCGAGGGTGCTGCCGACAAAGATCTGCCCCATGTAGCGGAGCATGTAATCGCGCACCCCGGGCGCGCCCGGAGCATCGACGTCGGCTTCAACGACGTGGAGTCCGACGAGCGCGTGTGCCGCGAGCCCGTAGAGGGCGGTGAAAAGGCAGACCTCGACCATGACAACGAAGGTCGCGGTGGTGGAAGTCTTGCGCACCGAGGGCGCGATCTCGGTGCTTCCGGGATCGAGCGGCATCACCCCGGTCGCATTGGCAATCGCCTCGACTCCGGAGAGGGAGGACAATGCCGACGAAGCTCCGCCAGTTTGGCAAAAAGCCGCCGTGCAACGGCTGGAGTTGATGGACGGCGAAACCTAGGTGCGGCAGGCAGAAGGCGCCGAGGACGAGCACCACGAGTGCGGTCCGAATAGCGATGAGGACGGCGAGACCGCCGGTCTGTTTCGGCCCAAGCAGATTGAGCACGCCGATGACGAGAATGGCGACGGCCGCGAAAACTCCGGCTGCGGCACGCCAAGGTATTGAAAGGCGGAGAGCGCGCTGATTGCGGCCGTGACCAGGTAATCGGCGATGAGGAAGAATCCGCCGACAATCGAGATGACTTCCGACCGATGGCGTACGCTCGCGTAAACACCGCCGCCGTCCGGGTGCAGCCGGCAGATGATTATGTAGTTGAGCCCGACGAGCGCGGTGAGCAGGCACATCGCGGCGGTGAGCCAGAACGACGAGTAACCGCCGACGGCAAAAGCGAAGCCGATGACGTAGGCTTTGCTCGTGCCCCAGTCGCAGTAAAGAATGGCCGCGGCGCGCGGGACGTTGACATTGCGCGGCCGTTTGAAGTTGGTGGAAATCATAGGACTCCCGCCGTCGAGCGAAGGAAGTATCCGGCGCGACGAGGAGGGAAAATCAAACGCCGCGCGGGCAGCGCGGATTCGCGATGAACCACGTCCAGAAGAGGGGAGGCGGCGGCGGTTGGTCGCCGCGTGCCTCCTGCGGTCGAATGTGCCGGAGACGTTTCGGCGCCGCGGGCTGCTGTGGCTGGAGAGCGGGCATTTCGTTAGGCTGCGCAACCATCAGAATGGCGTTCATGCCTAACGATGAGGCCGGCGTGAGCAGGACCGTTAATTAAAATCTGGTCGCGCCGCGCTAAAAGTTCGTTAACGCGCGGCGGCTCAGAATTTGTCGGTCGAAAGCCGATAGCCGATGCCGACTTCGGTTTTAATCAGGCTCAGTGCTTTCTTGTCGGTCTCGAGTTTCTTGCGCAAGTGCGTGACGTAAACGCGGAGGTATTGCGCCTGGCTCTCAGCTTTCTCACCCCACACGGTGCGCAGCAGTTGTCGATGAGTCACGACTTTGCCGGCGTTCTGCACGAGCACGCGGAGGAGAGAATACTCGGTTGGCGTGAGTTTTATTTCCACGTCGCCCAGCCGGACTTGGCGAGCGGCGAAATCGACGCAGAGTGCCCCTGATTGGAAGACAGGGTCGGCGGTTTCTGTGAGAGAGCGGCGCTGGGTGGCGCGGATTCGCGCAAATAATTCTGCCGTATCGAAGGGCTTGGTTACGTAATCATCAGCGCCCGCGTCGAGCGCTTCGACTTTGTCCTCGGGATCGTCGCGCACGGAAAGAATGACCACGGCAACATCCGACCATTCGCGCAGTGCGCGCAGCACTTTCATGCCGTCCATATCGGGAAGTCCGAGATCGAGCAAAACAATCTCCGGCCGGCGATAAACGATTTCATCGAGACCGCCCTGGCCGGTTTCTGCTTCGAAGACCTGATAATCGGCTCGCTCGAGCGCGAGCCGAAGGAGACGGCGAATCTGTTTCTCGTCGTCGATGATAAGCGCAATGCGTTTCGGTTTCATTGGGCACTTTCCAAAGCGTCGCCGTCGGTTGTCCGCACCGGCAGGCTGAGGAGAAAACGCGCTCCGCCGCCATCGCGATTCTCCGCCGTGAGCTGACCGCCGTGTGCCTCGACGAAGCCGCGTGCGATCGATAACCCAAGGCCGAGTCCCCCGGTTTTGTGGCCTTCGGCGCGGTAGAATTTGTCGAAGAGCCGCTCGGCGGACTCGGGCGCAAAGCCGCGACCGCGATCGCTCACTGTGATCAGTAGCTGGTCCGCGGCAAACTCCGCATCGACCTCCACTGGCAGGCGGGAGGGCGAATGGGCGGCGGCGTTAGCGAGAAGTTTGGCGACGGCCTGCTCGATCAACGTGTAATCGAGCAGCATGAGCGGGAGATCATCAGCCACGGTGAGCTGCAGGTCGTGGCCGTCGAGCGTTTCGCGCTCGATCTCGATCGCGGATTCAACCAGTTCGCGTACGTCGCACCATTCCTGCCTCGGCCTAACGATGCCGCTCTCGAGTCGATTCATATCGAGGAGATTGTTGACCACCCGGTTGAGGCGATGTGAACCGTCGCGGATTTCGCCCGCGAGACGTTGCAGCAATTGTGCGTTGGGCGTTTCGGCCGCGGCGCCCGCGAGCTCTTGGCTGGCCGCGCCGATCGCGGCGAGCGGCGTCTTGAGTTCATGCGAAACGCAGTCGAGCAGCGTTTTGCGCAGTCGCTCGGATTCGTGGGCGAGCTGCACCTGCGCGGCGAGGTGCTCGCGGGCGCGGAGTTGCGCGGTGAGATTGCCGACTGTCAGAGCGACGATGAAGTAGGTCGCGAAGGTGAGGCCGTCTTCGAATTTCGCGATATGCAGGGTGAAGAGCGGTGGGATAAAAAGAAAATTCCAAGAAAGCGCGCTGAGGGCAGCCACGAGCAGGACCGGACCGCGGTTCAAAACCATGCCGGCGAGGAGCACGCCGAGGAGGAAGATGAGCGAAATGGCCCCGGAACCTGTAAGCCGGGTGACCAGCCAGCAGGCCACGGTGAGGCCGACGACGATCGCCACGGCGATCAGGTATTCGCGGAATGGGGCGAGGGCGCGAACATCGTCGGGCGTCACGAGAAGGACGGGCTGCTCGGAACCACGCAAACGGGATTTCTCCAGCACGGCAGAACCTACCGTAAGCGGAGCCGGGGCAAATGGGCGCCACGCAATTTTAATACTGTTTTAACTATGGCGGTCCGCACCGTCGCCTAACGTTTTCGGACGGTGAATGGTAGTCACGCAGTTTTGATCTCACCCGTGGCGGAGTTTCCGCATGCGTCCTCGTCCTCGTCCTCGACCGACCCGCCGAAGCGCCGGCTCTTGCTGCTTTGTGTCGCGAGCCTCGGGATTGTCTATGGCGACATTGGGACGAGTCCGCTCTATGCATTCAGAGAATGCTTTTATGGAGAACATGCGATCGCGCCGCATCCGGCGAACGTGCTGGGAGTTTTGTCACTGATCCTTTGGTCGCTGTTGCTGGTGATCTCGGTAAAGTATCTGATTCTAATCCTGCGCGCCGATAACCGCGGCGAAGGTGGCATTCTCGCTCTCGCGACGCTGGTGAGCGATGTCACCCGACGGGGAAGATACCTTCTCCTGCTTGGGCTCTTCGGCGCGGCATTGCTTTATGCCGACGGGATGATTACGCCGGCGATCTCTGTGCTCAGCGCGGTGGAAGGGTTGCATGTGGCGACACCAGTTTTTGATCCCGCGGTGTTGCCAATCGCGATCGGGATTTTGGTTGGACTTTTCCTCTTCCAATCACGCGGCACGACCGGCGTCGGGAAAGTCTTTGGGCCCGTGACGATCCTCTGGTTTGTCGCGATCAGTGCGCTGGGGATTCATCAAATCCTGCGCGCGCCGGCGGTGCTCGCAGCGGTTAACCCCATGCATGGCATCGATTTTTTCCTGCGAAATGGAGGCCGCGGCTTCGTGGTGCTGGGTGCGGTTTTCCTTGCGGTGACAGGCGGCGAAGCGCTTTACGCGGATATCGGGCACTTCGGCACGGCGCCGATCCGGCTGACCTGGTTTGTGGTGGTGCTCCCGGCTTTGATGCTGAATTATTTCGGACAAGGTGCGCTGCTGCTCCGCAATCCGGCCGGCGCGATCAATCCCTTTTTCCGGATGACTCCAGGGTGGGCGCTTTTCCCGATGTTGCTGCTCGCGACGGCGGCGGCGGTGATTGCTTCGCAGGCGATCATCAGCGGAGCATTCTCGCTAACGATGCAGGCGATCCAGCTCGGCTACATCCCGCGTTTGAAGGTGAAATACACTTCGGCCCGCGTCATTGGCCAAATCTATGTGCCGGTCGTGAACTGGGCGCTGATGCTCTGCTGCATCGGGCTGGTGCTCGGCTTCCAAACTTCCAGCCGGCTCGCCGCGGCCTACGGCGTCGCGATCACGACCACGATGCTGATCACGACGATTCTGTTCTACATCGTTGCGCGGAGGCGCTGGCGCTGGCCCGTCTCGGTGGCGCTGCCGGTCGCGGCCTTTTTCATCACCATCGATCTCGCATTTTTCTGCGCGAACATGCTGAAGGTTGCTCATGGCGGCTGGTTCCCGCTCCTCGCTTCGGGAGTGATTCTTTTCCTCATGCTCACCTGGCGCAAAGGGCGGAAAGTGCTGGGCGGACACCTGAGCAACATCTGCCTGCCGATCGACGCCCTCTTGCCGGAGCTGGAGCGGGGGAACGTTCGCCGAGTTCCCGGCACGGCAATCTACATGTCGGGCAAAGGCACCGGCACACCGCTCGCCCTCCTGCACAATCTCAAGCACAACAAGGTGCTGCACGAACAGGTGGTGCTGCTGACCGTTAGAACCGCCGAGATTCCTTATCTGTCGAATATCAAGGACCGCGTGGCGCTAGAGAAAATGGGTGAGGGGTTTTGGCGGGCGCAGATCCATTTCGGCTTCATGGAGAAACCCGATGTCCCCGTGGCATTGGCCAGTCTGAAACAGTCGGAAGTCTGCCTCGATCCGCTGCGCACGACTTATTTCATCGGTCGCGAAACGATCCTCGCGACGCGAAAGCTCGGGCTATCGCCGTGGCGCGGCTCGCTCTTCGCCTGGATGACGCGGAACGCGGGCGACGTGACTTCGTATTTCTGTCTGCCGCCGGATGGCGTGGTGGAACTGGGCGCGCGGGTCGAGGTCTAGCGCGTTAGGCATTGGCCGTCGCGAGCAGCTCCACTTCCGCGCCGGCCTCGGCCGGGTTGCGGTTGAACTGCAGATCGTAGAGTCGCCGATAGTAGCCGCTTTTCTCGAGCAATTCGTGGTGTGTCCCCATCTCCTTGATCCGGCCGCTTTCCATCACCACGATCTGGTCGGCGGAGAGAATCGTCGAGAGGCGATGCGCAATCGCGATCACAGTGCGGCCTTCGGCCAAACGCTCAAGCGCGATCTGGATTTGTTGTTCGCTCTCGCTGTCGAGCGCAGAAGTCGCTTCGTCGAGCAGGAGAATCGGTGCGTTCTTGAGCAGCGCGCGCGCGATTGCGAGACGCTGCTGCTGGCCACCAGAGAGCAGGCAGCCTTTGTCGCCAATGATCGTCTCGTACCCTTTGGGTTGGGCCATGATGAAGTCATGCGCGTACGCAGTCGTGGCCGCAGCACAGATTTCCTCTTCCGTCGCATCGAGACGGCCAAAGCGAATGTTGTTCATGATCGTCTCGTGAAAGAGGAATGTCTCCTGCGAGACGAGGCCGATCAGGTGACGGAGGGAATTCTGAGTGATCGTGCGCAGATCGCGCCCATCGAGCCGCACCACCCCCGCCGTTGGATCGTAAAGGCGCAGGATGAGCGAGAGAATGGTACTCTTGCCCGCACCGCTCGCGCCGACCAGGGCGTAGCTCCGGCCCGGTTCGATCCGAAGGGTTAAATTCTGGATTGCATCCGTAATACCGCCCTCGTAGCGGAAGGTGACGTTCTCAAAACGGATATCGCCGGCCGCGTTCGGCAGATCAATCGCTTCGGGTTGATCTTCTACGCTCGGTTTGGAGTCGAGAATCTTGAAAATTTCGACCGTTGCCTGGATCGAGCGCTGCATGATGATGTGAATGCGGCTGAGCGACTTGATCGGATCGTAGAGCAGGAAAATGCCGCCGATCAGCGCGATGAATTTCGCAGCCGGCAGCTGCGCGACATAAACGTAGAGCAGCGCCAGTCCGACGCCCATCGCCGCGATCGTTTCGATAAGCGGCCCGACCGCCTCCGTGGCGCGCAGGATGCGCATCGAGTTGGAGAACTGCGAATCGTTGCTCTGCCGGAAAAGCTTCTCCTGATGCGGCTCGCGCCCAAATGATTTGATAACCCGAATTCCGGCGAAAGTCTCCTGCATGGTCACGACCATCTGGGCGAGGCCGAACTGTTCGTTCACGACCGCCTTGCGCGCGCGTTTCCCATACATCGCCAGCGGCACAAGGCAGCTTGGGAAAAGCACGAGAGTTACGATCGTAAACTTCCAGTCCATGTAGAGGAGAACCGCAATTCCGCTAAAGATCGCGACCGGCTGTTTGAAAAGATCGCTGCTGATGCTCGAGAGCGCCGTTTGCATCATTCGGGTGTCATTGGTGATGCGCGACATGAGGAAACCCGACTGCGCTTTATTAAAGAAACTCATCGAGTGGTTGACCATTTTACTGAAGAGCTGGGTGCGAATATCGGTTAGCACCTTGTTGCTCACCCAGGCGACGTAGTAGGTGTTCGCGTAGGAACAGAGACTCCGCAGGGTCATGACTGCGGGAATCGCGAGGCAGAAAAGGACGAGCGAATTGATCTTCGGGCCATGGCTCATCAACTCCGGGTGAGAGGCGAGAGCGGTCGGAGCGACGGAATGGCCCCCGAAAGCGACGTTGGTCACGTGTGCCATGACCAGCGGCAAACAGCCGGTGATGCCGCCATAAAGAAACCCGAAGGCGAGCCCCATGATGAAGCGGAACTTGTACGGCATCGCGTAGGCATAGAGCCGCTTATATGGCTCCCAGCCGATGCGGATGGTGGCCCAAAGCGATGGTTTGGTCTTCGGTGCTGACTCGTCGCTCATGAATCTGGAGCTGCCGGCGCCGACAGCAGCGACTGCATAGCATTGATCACCTGGGTCGTCGAGATTTCGTTCATCGACGAAGGTGCCTGCCGTGGACCAAACTCTTGCAGCCGTCCGGCGGCTTTGCCCTGCAAAATTATCGCGGGCGTTCCGCGCGGCCGCCAGTGAAATGGATTGGTCGGCCCGAAGAGCACGACCTGTGGAACCCCGAGCGCGCCTGCAAGGTGCATCGGCGCAGAATCGATCGTCACCAGCAAACGCGCCCGTTCGATCAACGCGGCAAAGACGAGCAGGTCGAGCTGAGCCGAAAGATCGACAATCGGTTGGGTCAGGAACGATTTGATCTGCGCGATGTGCATTTGTTCCATCGCGCTGGCGCCTCCGGTCAGTGCCAAGCGGATTCCGTTCTGCGCCGGAAAGGTGTTGGCCAATTCGGCCCACCGTTGCGCTCGCCAGAACTTCTCCGCCCGCGCCGAACCGGGGTGGAGGAGGACGAAATTTTCACCCAGCTTCTGCTGCGCGGTAATTTCGCTCGCTTTTTTCCGGGCGGATTCCGGAAGGGCGAGATGGACTTCCGGCGAAGGATCGTGCACGCCGAGCGGCGCGAGCAACGTGAGATGATAATCGACCGTGTGCGCCGTCTGCACCTGCGAAGGGATGAACTGGTTGTAGCTCAACTGCCGCACTGGCTCACGCCGGACAGTGTCGAAAGTGATCCGTTCGCGCGCCCCGGAGAGAAATGACAGGAAAGCGGACCGATCGGTCCGGGAAAAGTCGAGACAGTAGTCGAATTTTTTCCTCGCGATCGTCAGCCACAAAGCGACGTCCGATGCGCGCCCCCGCGCGACCAGCTTATGATCAACCCCCGGAATCGCCGGGAGCAAACCGCGCGAACCATGCGCAACCACGAGCGTAATCTCCGCCCCCGCATAAACTTGGCGGACCGCCGCGATCGCGGGCAGGGTAAGGATCAGGTCGCCGATCCGTTTGAGCTGAATGAGGAGAACCTTCAATCTGGCCTAACTGGACCTCTGCATCGCGACGGAGTAGGCCTCGAGCAGCCGAGCGCGAAAATGGTCCCAGGTGAAATGATTTACCACCCGTTCGCGCGCCGCGAGGCTCATCCGCGCCACGATTTCCGGGTGGTCATATAGATGTTGGATCGCCGCCGCGATCGCATCCACGTCGCCCGGCGGCACGATGATTCCCTGCACGCCGTCTTCGACCACGTCGCCCGCTTCGCGTGTTGTGATCTGTGGCAGCCCGCAGGCCGCCGCTTCGTAGGTGACTTTTGCGCTGCCTTCACATTGCGACGGGAAAACATGGATGGTTGACTGCCGCAGGTAAGTCTCCGGTGCTTTTGCAAACCCGATTATCTTCACGCTCGGACCCGCGAATTTTTCAAGATACGGCTTCATCTCCTTGTGCACCGAACCGAGGAGCCAGAGTTCCGCATCCTTCAGATCGAGCCGCGCCCAAGCCTCTAGCAGATGGTGCACGCCCTTGCGCTCAATCAGCGCCCCGGAAAAGACCGCGCGAAAATGCGCCGGCCGCTCGCCGGGCGTAAAGCGTTCGACATCTACGCCGCGGGGCAGGTAAAACAGTTTCTCCTCCGGAAAACCCTGTACGCGAAATGTCTCGGCCGCGCGCTCAGAGAGCACGAGGATCAAGCTTGCAAGATCGTACTCTTCGAGAAATCGGTCACGTTGCAGGAGCAGCCTTTCCTTCCAGCGCTTGCGCAGCGGCAGTTCCAGGCGGGCCGGCGCAACTTGCGGCGATCTCTTGATCTTACCGCGATCACGATGCCAAGTGGGAATTTCGAGCACGGACGGGATGCCCATTCGATGCGCCGTCCGGAGCGAGAGCAGGCAATCGCCAGACCAGGAATGAAACAAGTCGTAGCGACCGGTCTCCAGATGTCGCGAGACGATCCAATCCAGGTATTTTTTCTTTGCCCCGTAATAATAGGGGCTCTCGAGAAAAGAGAGGAGCCGCACCGGATGCCAGCGGAGCGATTCGATCTGGGCCGCAGGGATTTCGCGTTGCCGATTATCATACGCCACGGCTTTGCCCAGAAACCCGCCGCGGCTGGAGGCTCGCAAAGTCTCAAACGCGTCGGTATCAAGCCCAGAACCGCCGATCCGCGCGAAGATCGAGTAAAGAAGGTTCTTCGGCAGTTGGTGAGGGAGAGTTGCACTCGACGCGCGCCGAGGCGGCGCGTTAAGTGTGTCACCGACCATAACTATCTCACTATTGTTTGTAATGCTTTCAAGTAAAGGTGAAACGCCCGCCCGCCGATGCCGTTGAACCGCTCTCAGCTCACCATCGGCCTCGTTCGGCGGGGCCATTCTGAGACCGGCGGCGCGGAGGCTTACCTCAAGCGGCTCGCCCGCGGTCTCAGCCGTGCCGGACAGAAAGCGCAACTTTTCACGGATGCGAGCTGGCCCGCTACGGAATGGCCCTGGGGGCAGATCACGCGGCTGCGTGGAGAAACCGCGCGGCGCTTTGCCGATGAGTTCGAGAAGGTACGCGAGGGAAATGGTTGCGACCTAATCTTCAGCCTCGAACGCGTCTGGCGTTGCGACGTGTATCGCGCCGGGGATGGGATTCACCGCTCGTGGTTGCGGCGGCGTAACGCAGTGTCATCCGCCTTCCAGAAGATCACTCGCGCCTTCGGGCGCAGTCATCATGACACGCTCGATCTGGAAAGCTCCCTCTTCCGCGGCGGCGCAGGTCGCGTCATCGCGAATTCCGAACTGGTGAAACGCGAGGCGCACGAAATTTACGGTTATCCGGAAGGCAAAATTGATGTCGTGCCGAACGGCGTGCCGCTCCAGGAATTTCGCGACACCGGCGGTCTGCGCGAGACAAAGCGCAAGAATCTTGGGCTGGCTGAGGAAGATATCGCGGTTCTTTTCGTGGGCTCCGGATGGGAGCGGAAAGGCCTCCGGTTTGCGCGCCGCGGGGTTGAGTCGTTGGGCGGAAATTTTCGCTTGCTCGTCGCCGGTCGCGGCGCGCGTCGTCTACGGGATGGTAAGTTTGTGAGAATCCTCGGCGCGGTTCGCGATCTCCCCGCATTCTATGCAGCGGCTGATATTTTTCTGCTCCCGACACTTTACGACCCCTTCTCGAATGCCTGCCTGGAAGCGCTCGCCGCGGGATTGCCAGTGGTCACGACGCGCGCGAACGGCTTCAGCGAAATCATCGAGGACGGCGTCCATGGCTCAATCCTGCAGGAGCCGACCGGGGTGGAGCAAATCGCCGCAGCCTTGCGCTATTGGTCGAGCGCGGAGCGGCGCGCGAAGGCGCGGCCCGCGATTCTGCAGCGCGCGAGCCGTTACGACATCTCAGCGAACGTCGCGCAAACGCTCACGATTCTGCATCAAGCGGCCAGCGCCGTTGCCGTGTCGGGAAAAATCCGAAACACCTGATCGAGCCTCGCGATCTCGAAAATCGGTCGCACGCCGTCCTGTAATCCAGTGAGTGCGAAACTGCCGCCGTAGCCAGCGACGTTTTGCATCGCCTCGATCAAAACCGCGAGCCCAGAACTGTCGATGTAGGTGACTTGCGAAAGATCGACCACGAGCTTCTTCGGTTTCTCACGAATCATCTCGGCGAGGCGCGATCCGATTTGAGGCGAGACGTGCAGATCGATTTCGCCTTCCAGCGGGATCACGTTAGGCGAATCGTCGGTCATCTTGAGAGGAACGATGTCACGCGGTCGCGCGGCGTCAATCACCGGCCGTGTTCGCTGGTCTTGCTCTTGCTCCTCCTCCGACCAGTGACGAAAGCAGGCTAACTTCCATCACCAGTGTGTGAAGGAGTCCGGGGAGCGCACGCGCCTTGTGTGCTGTTTGCGGCGCCTCGCCGCAAACAGCCATTATCGCGGGTCGCGGAAGAGCGTGTCGAGGACGCCAGCAATCGGACGAAATCCGCCATGCGAGCACAAGCAGAAATTACCAGCCGAATTCTGCCATCACCGCTCTCAGGTCCGAAAAATTCTCCACCATCCGATCGGGACCGTGCGCGGCGAGCTGCTCTCCCGAAAACTTGCCCGTTGTCACTGCGATCGTGCGCGCGCCGATTGCCTTGCCGCAGGCGATGTCGTGCGGCGTATCGCCGATCACATCGATGGCGTCGGCAGCGAATTGGATTGCGTGCTTCTCGTGCGCACGCCGCTTTGCGAATGGCCCCAGCTCGTTCCGGTCGTGGTGGTCATCCGCAAATGCGCCGAACCCGAAAAAATGCCAGATACCGTAGTGCTCGAGCTTCAGCTTTGCGCCGCGCTCAATATTTCCAGTGAGCAGCGCGAGCACGTTTTGCGGCCGTTCACTTAACCTCTGAAGCAACTCGGCCACGCCCGGGAGCAATCTCCCCTCGCGGCGCGGCAATTCTTTCGCGAGACCGTTCGCGTATCGATCCAGAAACGTCCGCACATTTTCATCCGACAGATCGAGTCCGTGTTTCCGCAAAATCTGATGAACGATTCCCGTGTCCGTCTTGCCCGCGACCTCCACGCCGCGAAGATCGTCTGCGATGCCGAACTGCGTTTGCAGCGCGTCCTTGAGCGACTGAATCCCGGCGCCGCCGGAATCGATCAGCGTGCCGTCGATATCGAAAAGGATAAGGCGTTTCGCGTGCACAGGCTGCAAGCGACGATTTCGAATTGAAAAGCGCGCGAGGCAATCGGAATTCTTGATTTTGAAATCCGCTCTTCCTTATCGTGGCCGGCTCGCGCCGTCGCCCACCGGCCACCTGCATGTCGGTCATGCGCTCACTTTCTGGCGGGCGCAGGAACGCTGTCGTGCGCGGAACGGCAGGCTGCTTCTGCGGATCGAAGATCTCGACCGCGCACGTTCCCGGCCAGGGTTTCGCGAAGCAATTTTCGAGGATCTCGAGTGGTTCGGGCTCTCCTGGGATGAAGCACCGGTTTTCCAGAGCGATCGAGAACCGCTTTACCTGCCGGCTTGGAGAAAGCTGCGGGAGGCTGGGCTGATCTATCGTTGCGACTGTTCCCGGCGCGATCTGCTCAGCGCTGCCGCCGCGCCGCACGCGGAAGACGAAGAATCGATCTATCCCGGCACCTGCCGGCCTGTCAGCCTAACGATGCCTAACGAAAGCGCGCCAAGTGGTTTTAACTGGCGTTTTCGAGTTCCAGAAAATGCCCCGCTCGAATTCCACGATCTTTGTGCCGGAACGCAGCGCGCCATGGCCGGCGTCGATTTCGGCGATTTTGTGATCTGGCGAAAGGACAACGTGCCCGCCTATCAGCTCGCGGTGGTGATCGACGACGCTGCGATGGGGATAACGGAAGTCGTGCGTGGCGCCGATCTCCTGCTTTCGACCTTTCGCCAGCTTCTCCTTTATCGCGCGCTTCGGCTCGATCCACCGGAGTTTTACCACGCGCCGCTGATTACTGATTCGTCAGGCAAACGACTGGCGAAACGCGATTCTGCACGTAGCCTGCGCGCACTTCGCACGTCCGGTTGGACACCGGAATCGATTCGGGCGCATTTCAGGTAGCGAGCGTCACCTCGGGCGCAGCACAGCGGAGTGTGGAATCCCGCCGGGTGCAGTAAAGCTCCCGATAGCAGCCGATTCTGTCTGACTATTGAGGCTCTCGCGGCGAGAAGAGTCGCGATCGGCACTGCGAGATTATTCCTCGGGATCCCTCGGCTCCGCTTGGGATGACGCTTTCGTCTTTCTCCTCGCATGCCGTGGACCACGGCAGCCCCCAGCGCGCGGCAAGGTTTTGAATGATGCTCCCGGCTCATTACTTCTTCTTGAACACCTCCACCGCGTTCCACGCTTCATCCGGCGGCGCCTCCTCGTATTCCAGGCAGCGCTCCAGATACATCTGCGCAAGATGGTCGGTCGGATAGAATTCGAGGAACTGCGAGAAACAAATCTTTGCTCCGCGGAAGTCGCGCTTTCGGAATTTCCCGAATCCTTCTTCGTAGGTTTCCAGGCGCAGGAGCAGTTCGCGATCGAGCCCGTCGTCGTCACGCGCGCCGATCAAAGCCGAGATCTCGACTGGTTCGCTTTTTCCTTTCACCTGTACGCGCGCCACGCTCCGGACGTGAAACTCTTCTCGAATAAATTCCGTCACGGTCGGCCCGAGGAGAATATCCGTCGCGTAGGTTCTCGTTAGGCTCTCGAGCCGTGAGGCAAGATTGACAGAATCCCCAATCACGGTCGGGTCCGCTTTTTCCTGCGAGCCGATATTCCCTCCGAGCACGTCGCCCTGGTTGATGCCGATCCCAATCGCGAAAGGCGCGATCCCGCGCGCAAACCAGTTGCTGTTCAAAATCTTTAACTCGCGCCGCATCGCCAGCGCGGCCCGCGCGGCGGATTTGGAATCCTGCGCTTTGCCCTGGCTGCGCACATTTCCCCAAACCGCCATGACCGCGTCGCCGATAAACTTGTCGAGCGTTCCGCCGTTCTCGAAGACCGCGGCGGTCATACGGCTGAGGTATTCATTGAGCTGCGAGACGAGCGCTTCCGGGTCGGCGTTTTCGGTCAGGCTGGTGAATCCAACGATGTCGGAAAATAAAATCGTCGCCGGAATGCGGACGCCTTTCAGGCTGCTGTAAAAGCCGCCGGGATTATCGAGAATTTCCTTCACGAGGTTCTTTGAGACGTAACGTTCGAGCGTCCGACGCGTCCGCTGTTTCTCGAATCGCTCCATCGCATATTCGTAGCCTAACGAGAAAAGGCCGCTGAGGAGAAACGCGGTCAGGACCGGCACCGTGAGCAGGAGCAGCCCAGCCTGATCATAGGAAACCCGGACGACCCCGAGATAAGCCAGGCTGCTCGCGAAAAGAAGTGTGAGCGCGAGCCCTGGCCGCCTAACGAACGCGATCAGGAGCCACGCGAGCAACCCGGCGCCCGCCACGAGCCCGTAATCCACCGGGAGCGAGGTCATTCGGAGAAATTGCCGCGCCAAAGCGGCGGCCATCGTCTCGAGGTGGAGCTTCGGTCCCGCGCGGGCCGGCTCCAGCGGTGTGCTGACGAAATCGTGCAGGACCTGCGCGGAGGCGCCGACGACGACGACTTTATCTTTGAAGAACTGCCCGTCGCGAAAGTTGGCGTGCCAGAATTTTGGATCGAACACTTCGTAAAGCGACACCGGCTGGTAAGCGTCGTTCGCGCTGAATCGGATCATCCGTGCGCGATCGTCCTTCGGTACCGCGTCGCCGCGTCCCATCTGTTGGAGCCCGCGCGCGGCGAAAGAATAGAAGGTCTCATCGCCGGGTCCGGGCGGCAGGCCCGCCAGTTGTCGCTCGGTCAAGGTGAAGGGCACCGCGCGTGTCTTCTGATCGATCGGATCGGGAAAAAAATTCACGTAGCCGACCCGCCGATCCTGGATTTGCGGCGGTGGAATCAGGTCGCTATTCGGCACAATCATCGCCTGCGTGTTCGCGTCGAAATTCGCCGCCAGCACCACCCGGTCGCGATAGCGGTCGAGCGCGGCGCGGAAGGCGGGGTCGCCCTCGTTAGGCGGATTAAAGACCAGATCGAACATCACGACCCGCGCGCCGGAAGCGAAGAGCTTGTCGAGGAGCAGCGCCCAGATTTCGCGCGACCACGGGAATGGCTTCGCCGTCATCAACTGGAAGGCCCGATTCCGCCCAATTTCCTCGGGCGTAAACGGTGGCAGCTCGAGCGTACTCTGGTCGATTCCGAGGAAGACGAAGTCGTCGCGGGTCGGAGTGTTCCGGCCTTCCTTCTCGAGAAAATCCTCGAACCGTTTCTCGCCCGACCAAACTCCCGAGACGAATGGCAGATCGGCCGCGAGGCGTAGCAGCAAAACGAGCGTGGTGAAGAAGGCGCAGATCGCCGCGAGCACAACGAAGCGATGCCGGCCGAGCCAAAACAACATGGCGCCGATTCTAGGAAGGTAGGAGCCGACGGCCAATTCGAAATTACTGGCCGCTCCCCCGGTAATCCTGAGCAAAGTCCGGCCCCGACACGGAACGACGTCCAAGGACCCATAGAGTGCGCGGTCGGGAAGGTAGTGGTGGACTTCCCGAAGCTCCGCGGGATCCTTCGACTTTGCTCACAATGACGGCGATTAAACCAATCCGCTGATCGCGCCCGCCCGCGAATCGGTCGTGTGCGAAAAGCGTTTGTCATTCCTCCGGCTCCCGCTACTTTTCCAGCCCGACGCTTGCAAAAACGTCACGAGCACAGCCCACCTGATCCGTTTATCGGATCAACTCAGCGAATGAGGTCGGGCTGTTGCCTAACGAAATAACAATTCGCTGAAAGGAGATCCCGCCCCGCGGGAAAAACGACATGCCTAGAGCCACCAACGCGCCCGCCAGCCGCGAGCGCCGCAAGCGCGTCCTCGATTCCGCCAAAGGTTATCGCGGTCGTCGATCAAAACTCTTCCGTTACGCGAAGGACGCTACCATGAAAGGCAAGTATTGGGCCTATCGCGATCGCAAGACGAAGAAGCGCAACTTCCGGATGCTCTGGATCCAGCGGCTCAACGCCGCCGTCCGCGCCGAAGGTCTCACCTACAGCCGTTTCGCCGAAGGTTTGAAAGCCGCCGGCATCGGCCTCGACCGCAAGATTCTTTCCGATCTCGCAATCACTGACGAAGCGGGCTTCAAGAACATCATCGGCCAGGTGAAGAACGCGCTCGAGAAGAAGTCGGGCGAGACGAAGAAAAAGCAGGCGGCGTAAAGTTGCCGGATCGTTCGCGGGCGACGCGCGCGCGCGAACTTCCCAAAGGAATGACGCATCCGCTGGAAGACCTGCGCGACGCCGCGCTCTCCGAAATCGCCGCTGTGCCTAACGAACAGGCGCTCGACGCCGTGCGCATCCGCTACCTGGGCCGCAACGGAAGCATTTCTGCCTGGGGCGAGCGGATGAAAACGCTCTCGAAAGAGGAGAAGCCGGTCGTTGGGAAATCGCTCAACCAGGCGCGCGCGGCTGTCACGGCCGCCCTCGAGGAAGCGGGTAAAAAACTGCGCGCCGCGAGTGAAGCCGGCGCGCTGGCCGATCTCGATCTTTCCCTGCCCGGCACGGCGGGGGAACTCGGCGCGCTTCATCCACTCACCCAAATGCTCGATCGGGCGATCGGTTTGTTTTATCGAATGGGTTTCGCGCTCGCGGAAGGGCCCGATCTTGAGGACGAATGGCATTGTTTCGATGCGCTCAACACCGCGCCCGATCATCCCGCGCGCAACGAAGCCGATACCTTTTATTTGCACGACGGCCGGCTGCTGCGGACGCACACTTCGACCGTGCAAATCCGCACGATGGAAGCCGCGCCGCCGCCGATCCGCGTGATCGCCCCGGGCGCCGCGTTTCGGCGCGACGAAGTGGACGCGACGCACAGCGCGCAGTTCCACCAGATCGAAGGTCTTTACGTCGATTCTGGCGTAAGCGTGGCTGACCTGAAAGGGACGCTCGAGTTTTTCCTGCGCGAGCTTTTCGGGTCGGATACCGCGATCCGTTTTCGCCCGCACTACTTCCCATTCACCGAACCCAGCTTTGAGATCGACGTGAAATCCAAGGCATTGAAGAGCGGCGAGAAATGGATCGAGGTCGCCGGTTGCGGCATGGTCCATCCGGCCGTGCTCGAGGAAGTTAGCCGCGCCCGCGGTGACGACGCCTACGATCCGGAAAAGTGGACCGGTTTCGCCTTCGGCCTCGGGATGGACCGGCTCGCGATGATTCTTTTCGACATCCCTGATATTCGTCTCTTCGCGCAAAACGATCTGCGCTTCCTCCGGCAATTCGCGTCATGAACGGCTGGCTCGTCACAGATGTCATCCCGAGCGGAGTCGAGGGTGGAGTCCGGGGTTTCCACCGAGCGACGGTGGAACTCCGCGACCAGCGGACTGAGGGCTGCACGGAAACTCGGCGGGATCCTTTGGCTTCGCTGCGCTTCGCCCAGAATGACGGAGATTGCCGATGAAATTTTCCCTGAACTGGCTCGCGGAGTTCGTCGAGCTGCCTAACGAGACTGAGCAACTCACTGAACTGCTCACGCTGGCCGGAGTTGAGATCGAACGCATCGAGCAGCGCGGAGCGAACTTTGAGAAAGTCGTGGTCGCGCAAATCACCGGTTCGAAGCAGCACCCGAACGCGGACCGCCTGAGCGTTTGCCAGGTCAATGACGGCAGCGGCACGCCTCGCCAGATTGTCTGCGGGGCGAAGAACTACAAAGTCGGCGACAAAGTTCCACTCGCGCTCCCGGGCGTGGTCTTGCCTAACGATTTCAAAATCAGGGCAAGCAAGCTGCGCGGCGTGGAATCACAGGGAATGCTTTGCAGCGCAAAAGAGCTGGCTCTTTCCGACGAGGGCGCCGGATTGCTTATCCTTTCACCCGAGGCAGAAGTCGGCGCGCCGATCAGCGAAGTTTTTCCGAACGACACCATTCTCGACGTCGAAATCACTCCGAATCGCGCCGACCTCCTGAGCCACTTCGGCCTGGCGCGGGAAATCGCAGCCTTAACCGCACGGCGGCCGCCTCGCTTGCCGGACGCCGAAACGCGCACTTCGGCCGGTCAGGCGACGGACCTGCAGATTTCCGCGCCTAACGAATGCCCATTCTACTCACTCCGCCGGATTGAAGATGTCAAGGTCGGTCCCAGCCCCGATTGGCTTCGTGCGAAGCTCGAAGCCGTCGGTCTCCGCTCTGTCAATAATGTCGTCGACGTCACGAATTTTGTGATGCTCGAACTGGGCCAGCCGCTCCACGCTTTCGACGCCGCCAAGGTGCAGGGCGGAATCAACGTCCGTCTCGCGCTGCCTAACGAGCGCTTTCTCGCGCTCGATGGCCGGACTTATCAGCTCGACGAGAAAATGCTCTTGATCGGCGATGCCGAACGCGCCCTCGCGATCGGCGGCGTGATGGGCGGGGAGGATTCCGGCGTCACCGAAACGACGAAAACCGTCCTGCTCGAAAGCGCTTATTTTTTTCCGTCGAGCATCCGGCGCACGGCCCGGAACTTGAATTTACCGAGCGACGCCAGCTATCGCTTCGAGCGCGGCGTCGATCCTGAGATGGTCGTGCGCGCTTCTACCCGCGCGACGCAGTTGCTGGTTAAAATGGCGGGAGGCACAGCCGCTTCCGAGACATTGGTCGCGGGAACCTTACCGGCACCGCCGGCGGGTTTTCCGTTGCGCTACGCACGTTGCAGCCAGCTTCTCGGCGCCCCAATTTCGACCGCGGAAATCGATCGCATTTTGCAGGGGTTCGGCTTGGAGAAACTCGGAGCCACGGCCGAGCAGGCCTCTTGGTCAATACCCAGTTATCGTAGCGATCTGCGTCGAGAAGTGGACCTGATCGAAGAGGTCGTGCGGGCTTTCGGGATCGATAAAATCACGGGCTCGAATCGGAGCTCGTTTAGCCCCGTCTCGGCCGCGGATCGGCGTTACGATTTCGAATCGAAGCTGCGGCAGCGTTTCGTTGCGCGGGGGCTTTTCGAAGTGCGCACCTCGGCGCTCGTCGGCCGCGATTCGTTAGGCAGCGGCTTCAGCGCGGAAGCGATCGAGCTCCGCAACCCACTGAGCGAAGATCATGTCGCGCTCCGACCAAGTCTTCTGCCCGGATTGTTAGGCACGCTCGAGCGGAACATCCGGACCGGCACGAAAAGTGTGCGCTTGTTCGAAATCGGCCGTGTCTTTCTTGCGCCAAACGGCGTCGAAGCGCGTCGGCTCGCGCTCCTCCTTTGCGGGGAAACGGAGAGCCAGCCGAACTGGCGCAGCGGACGCCCGCGGCAGCTCGACCTCTTCGATTTGAAGGGCGCGCTCGAAGCGCTCGTACTCGGCTCGCTTCATTTCGAGCGGACGGAGGAACCGAATTTTGCCCTCGCCGCGCGAGTGTTCGTAGGGGGATCAGCTCGGTATCGCGGGGCAGCTTGCTTCCGCGCCAGCCGCGAAAGCCGGAGCAACGGCGCCGGTGTTGCTCGCGGAAATCAAGTTGCCTAACGAACTTGGAATGAGCCTGCGCGCCCGTCGTTTCCAGGAGCTGCAACGCTTTCCTTCGATCAGCCGCGATATCGCGCTGCTCGCGCCCGAAGCGCTCACGCACGACGCGATCGTTACCTGCCTAACGAGCGCGAACGAGCCGCTCCTGGCGGAGATCGTTCTCTTCGATTTGTTCAGCGGGAAGGGCGCGGAGAATCTCGGCGCGAGGCGAAAATCACTCGCGTATTCATTGACATACCGGGACAAAAACCGGACACTCACCAACGAGGAGGTTAGCGCGGCCCACGACCGGATTCGCGAGCGGTTGAGAGAGGATTTGAAAGTGGAGTTGCGCGAATAAGTCGTTCTTTGAAAAGCTGGGAGAGGCCGGTTGAGAGTTGAAGGTTCAAAGACCTATTGGCGTCTACTTTCAGCTCTCAACCGACCCTTCCCGGCGGCCGGTGAAAATTTGCCCTGCGGTGTTCGAGATTACAGGTGTGATTCCCGGACCGATGTTGTTAGCAGAGGGGACTGGTTCGTTGGGAAAGATGGCACGCCTTCATTGGAAGTCAGACGTCCCGGCGATGGTTGCCCGCCCGTTACCGAGAGGGAACGGGACATTCACCTAAACGGCACTCGCGGGGTATTTCTCAGAGCGCCCGGATCAGCGATGGTTCGGGCGCTTTTGTTTCGGCCAGCCGGCCGAGTCGAGGCTAAAGGACGACCTTCTTTCCTGGTAGTTCCGGTTCCGGAACAGCGGTCCGCGCCATTGCTGCTTCTTCGGCCTGCAGATAGCGCGCCTGTTTCCAGCCAACTCCCGCGCGGCTGAGGAGGAAGAGCGCCATCAGGCCGATCCACCACGAGCGCATCAAAACCGCCCAGAGCAAGAGCGCGGCGCCGCCGACCAAGCCGATCGCGGTCGCGATGAAAAGGCTTTTCGTTTGCCCGAAAGGAAACCAGAGAATCGATCGCAAAATCTGCCCGCCATCGAGCGGGTAAATCGGGAGCAAGTTGAAAATCAGCAGGACGAGGTTGATTCGCCAGAGCCAGACCAGAACGAGATAGGCGTCCGGATTAGTTGAAGCCCATCCGGCGGCTCCGGCGATGTGGAGCACAAATGCCAGGATCGGCGCCATGAGCACATTGATCAGCGGCCCGGCGGCGATGCTCCAAAGCATGGCGCCAGCGCGGGGCGGAGGATTGACATACGCGATGCCGCCAAGCGGCCAAAGCACGATCCGGTTCGCCTCGCCCCCTACCTGGCGGCAGGCGAGCGCATGCCCGAATTCATGCATCGTCACGAGAACGAAGAGACCGACATAAAGCAGCGCGGCCCAGATCGGGGAACGAAAGATCGCGCTCCAGACCTGGACTTCGTAGATGGCAATGAGGAACCATGACCAGTGCAAGAACACTTCGATTCCCCGGACGCAAAATAAGCGAATCGATCCTCCACGCGTTGGCATCGGCAAGGATAGCGCGGGGCAGGGCCGCGTGCATCAGCCGATCAGGCGATTGATCGTCGCCGCGGCATAGGCGGCGCCGAAGCCGTTGTCGATGTTCACAACCGTCACGCCACTGCCGCAGCTATTGAGCATGCCTAGCAATGCTGCGAGTCCGCCAAAGTTTGCGCCGTAGCCGACGCTCGTCGGCACCGCGATCACCGGTTTATCGACGAGACCCGCGACCACGCTCGGGAGCGCACCTTCCATGCCGGCGACCACGATCACCGCCGCGCAGGTGCGGAGCCGATCGGTCTCCACGAGGAGCCGATGAATTCCAGCGACTCCGGCGTCGTAAATTCGCTCGACCGAATTCCCGAAAACTTCGAGTGTGACGGCCGCCTCTTCGGCGACCGGCAGATCCGATGTGCCGGCTGCGACCACGGCGACCGATCGTGAACGCTTGGGCAGCTGCTCGCGTTCGATCGTTAGGCAACGGGCCCGTTCGTGAAAGACCGCCTCCGGAAAGTTCGGCTGCACGGCCTCGAATTGTTCCCGCGAAACTCGCGTCGCGAGCACGACCGACTCGCGCTCCAGAATCACCGCTGCGATCTGCGCAATCTGGCTCGGCGTTTTGCCGAGGCCGAAAATCACTTCAGGAAAACCCGTCCGCTGGCGCCGGTCGGTATCGACCCTGGCGAAGCCGAGATCGACGAAAGCGGGGTCGTCTGCCATCTCACTGCTAGAGACCAGTCTTCGAACCGGGCGCGCGCGAGAGGAGCAAACGCATCGGCAACATCGGAGATTCATAGAAGCCGTGCTTGCGGAAGAAACTCTGCGAGCGCAGCTCGGGTCGATCGGTTAAAAGCGTGATGCGGAGGAAGTTTTTTTGTTTCGCAAATTCAATCGCGTATTCGAGCAAACGCGAGCCGTAACCGTGTCCGCGATGTTCTCGATGCACCACGAGATCCTCAAGCAGAAGCACGAAACCGCCTTCCGCGGTGCTGATCGTGAAGAGCAGGTTGATCATGCCGACGATCGTGTTCTCCACGCGGAGGACGAAGACGCGCCCGCGGTTTGGCTGCTCGAAAATCAGCCGCAAACCATGCAGTTGCTTGGTTCGATCCGGCCGGAAATCGCTCTCTTCGCTGAACAATTCGCCGAGCAGGCCCGATAATTCGTCCAAATCCTCGGCGATCGCAGGCTGGATCACGACTTCACTCACGGCGTTCTGTATTCCATAATGCAGCGCAGCTGGCAATGCGCTTGTCGTTGCGCGGGAACGTTGACAAAGTGCCTCGACCTTCTAAGGTAGCGGTCCTCGTGCTCCCCGGCGCAGGCTTTTACCCATGAAACGCACCCTACAGCGATCGAAGCGGACCCGAAAACAACAGCATGGTTTCCGCGCCCGGATGAGCACCAAAGGTGGCCGTGCGACGCTCGCCCGGCGCCGCCAGCGCGGCCGCAAACGCCTTCTTCCCAAGGGCGTGGAAGTGCCGTTCGCGCGGCACACTCAATCGTAGGTCGGGCTCAGGTGCTGCTCTCCCGCCTGCACTTTACCTTTCTTTACACTCGTCTCTTCGCGGCGTGCCGAGCGCAGGTGTAAGATCAGGTTCAAGCGGAAGGAACCGCCGCTTAGCGATTCAACTCCCGCAGCGGGCCTGCATAGCCGGTGAGCTCGAGATACCCGCGCCCGGCGATCTTTTGTCCGGCTCGCGTCCCCTCAAGATCGAACGCCCCTTCCCAATAAATAATCGGCGCCAGAACCAGCTCCTGGTTCGGCAGCAGAGGCGCGATCGTGAATTGAAGTTGCTCGCGCGGGACCGCGATCTTCCATGCGATCGGATAACTCGCCTTGGTTTCTTGGCTTTTCCAGGAACGCGTCGGTTCCATCTCGAAATCTGCTTTCGTTAAGCGAAGAACGCTGCCATCCGCGCGGACAAAGGTGCCGCTTGAAATGGGATCGATTTTTCCGTTCGTTAGGCGCATTTCGTAGAGCATCAGTTCGGTGCCGTCATCGAATTGCGCCGAGACCCAATTCCATCCCGCCTGACCGGGAGCAAGCTGATTCGTCGCCCATTCGTGATCGAACCAGCTCGTGCCCGTGACAGAAAATCGCTCGTCCGCGAGCTGCAGCTGGCCTGTCGTGCGCAGGCGCGTGATCGAATAATAAAGGGAGGCGTGCCCGCCGCCGGCAGCCTTTTCGCTAAGTCCGTTCGCGCCGTGGATCACGGGCGACTTTAGCGGCACGAGATGTAGCTGAAGGGCGGCGTCGGTCAGATTGGCCGCGAGATCAAAAGAGCCGTCCCGATTCAATAGCAGGTTCCAGGACTCGATCCAGGCAAGCCGCGCGCCCTCGCTGAAACCAGCTTCACCGAAGCTTCCGCGGCTCGTCTTTTGTTGAAAAAGAAAACGCTTTCCCTCCGGATCGGTCAGCGCGAAATGCGCGAACTTCAGATCGTCGATAACGAACCTGGAGGTGGTTCCGGTGCGTTCGTGAGGCGGGCGCACGCCCTGCCGGAAAAAGGTCAGCTCGTAGCCGAAAGGGCGGCCTTTCGCGTTCGCCAGGTTGCCGGTGAAGTACCACCATTCGGTTTTGAAATTGTCGTGCAGATGATGATCCCGCGGGAAATCGTAGCGCCACCCGGGCCTCGCAGTTTCCCAATCGGCAGGAGCCGATTGGTGTAACGGCGGCCGTGTCGACCGCAGGTCTGCCTGCGGCGCGGCGTCGTCAGCCTTCATGGATGCGGCCGACCCGCCCGCCGCTACAACTGCGACCACGCAAAAAAGGAGCAGCTTCTTCATTCGCTGCGCACCGCCTCCGAGACGTTCAGCCGGCCCGCGCGCCAAGCCGGAATCCATCCGGCCAGAACCGCCGCCGCGATGATCCAGAGCGGCGTCCACGCGAGCGACAACCAGGGGAACGCGAGCTGGATCGTCCAGCCAAAGAACGCGCGATTGATCACGCCCGTGAGCACGAGTGCGAGACAAAATCCGGCCGCGATACCGAGCAGACTGGCGAGCAGACCGATCATGCCGCTTTCCCAGAGAAGAAGGCGTTGCACCTGCCCGGCGGACGCGCCAATCGCGCGGAGCACGCCCAATTCGTGCGAGCGTTCCGCGACCAGTGTCGTTAGGCCGAGGAAAATTCCGACAACCGCCACGACGACGGCGATGGTGCGCAGCACATACGTGACTGCGAACGTCTGATCGAAAATCTCAAAGATCCGCGTCCGCAACGCGCGGTTAGAATAGATCGAAAATTCTCCGCGCTGACTGAAGTGCGTACGAAAAGCATCGCCGACCACCTGCGGCGAGGCGTCTGGTTTCAAATAAACGGCGACGCTGTTGATGCGATCATCGTGCCACAGTTCGCGGAAGTTTTTCTCGCTCACGAAGACGAGTCCCTGATCGTTTGTGTAGTTATAAAAAACTCCCAGGATCGGAAACGCTACTTGGCCGGACGGAGTGGGAACTCGCAAAATGTCGCCGGCGGCGACGTGATAACGGCGGGCAAAACTCTCCGAGACGAGCACGGAGCGCTCGCGATAAAATCGCGGCATGATGTCGTCATTCCGACCGTGCAGAAATCGCAGGTTGCGCCGATTGCTCCCGCGCACGACC
>JAICMR010000072.1 GCA_025929155.1 Chthoniobacterales bacterium
GGTTTTCCTAAACGGAGTGCCGTTCCGAGCCGGTTTCACCAAGGATGAGCTGCAACGGGACGTCGAGGCGGTTCTTGCTCAAAAGAACAATTCCTGATCGTGGCGATGAACAAAACGTCTCTCGGTCTGCTGCGCAGCGCCGAATACCGTCGACTTGGCGACTCCAATCTCTGGAAGGCGCTGCTCGAAGCGAGGACTGCTTGCGCAATTCTTGGCAGAGCCAGCCTGAAGGCAGCTTCGCCGCTGTTGTTGTTGTTCGGCATGCAATTATCCATCGTGACCTTGGCTCGGGCAGAATCTCCACAGATGGTCGGCAGTTGGAAGGTGGAGATCACCTTTGCAAACGGGGAAAGTCGCTCGTTGCAATTTGACGCTCAGGCTGGGGGCAAAGGCTCTTTCTTGTTGCTCGATCCTCGACTTAAAGCATATGGGCCTGGCAAGCCTTCGGAGGCGAAATGGAGTCTGGCTGAGGGAAACGCCGTGATCTTTTCGGGTAAGGTCGAATTTCCACTAGGCAACGTCGGTCGCGACCCCGGAACTTTGATCTTGAAAGGAAAGCTCGAGACAGACAGTTCGATCGCCGGCGACGTCGATTTCTCTCCCGTCGCAGAGCGACCTTCCAAACACGGCACCTTCAAAGCTGCGCGCGCTGGAGGCCATTAACTTCTCATCGAGCGCGACAGTCTCGCGGGCGATGGGCGAAAGCATGTTGCCCGGGATCGGTGCATACCGATAGATTTGCAAAGCTCCGCTTCCCCACAGCGCTCAATTCGACGCGGAAACCTTACGAAAAAGTTAGGTAAATGGGGCGTGACATGACGCGACAGCTCCAGATAGCCTTCTGCTTTACAGGCCAGACCCTCGCGCCCTGCACTATCCAAACCAAATAACTAAATGAAAAAAAAATCGAACCAATCTGCGTTCTTCAATCGCCGATCCTTGATCGGTCTTGGCGTCGGCCTTGCTGGCGTCTCTCTCGCGCTTGTTAGCGTCGGGGTGTTCTCTGCCACTACGGCGAGCACAGCCCGCGCAGCACAGCAAAGCAATGGAGCAAGCATATTCAATAACCCCCTCGTTCCTATCGGAATTGACTGTGCCAGCGTTCGTAACCTAGGCATCGACAAGCAGGAAAACCTGCGGGCTGGAGCCATCATGATCGCGTGCGGCCTTGCCGAGGGAGGAAGAACGACTTCTTTCCCTTTCACTCCGTACGCCGAGCAGCTCCAACAGCTTATAGCACCTGACACGTTTGGTGACGATGACGCTGACTTGGTCACCGGCGCGGAGAATCCCCCACACATCATCCAGTCGGAGACCTTTACTGCGGCTAATCCGGATAACCCCAACGAGATCGTCGTCGCCTACAACGACTCCCGTGGGGCGGCCGCCAATCCCTTCAGCTTCTCCGGCGCATCCGTCTCCACGGACGGCGGCGCTTCCTTCACCCGTCTGACTTTGGCTAACGGCCAGGGACCTTTCCCTAACACGGTTGGGGATCCGGTGATTTTATTCAACCGGCCGACCGGGACGTGGTTCACCGTCTGGCTCGACGGGGCCTGCGGTGGCCAGGGTTTGGGTGGATTTAAATCGACCAATCCCTCCGATGCGACCAGCTGGACCCATTTCTGCGTTCACAATGGCTCGAGCGATGACCGCAATTCGGGCTGGGTCGATAATAATCCGAGCAGCCCCTACTACGGGAGAATGTATGTGTCGTTTAACGACTTCAATCGCGCAGGCGGCGCCCTCTTTGTTCGCTACTCGACCGATAATGGTCTGACCTGGAGCAATGAGAAGCAGATCACTACCTCGTTCGTTCGCGACGTGCAGATCACGGGCGATCCGACGACGCACAACGTGATCCTCGCAGGCATGGACGAAATGGGCGGCGGCCTCGGTAATCGAGTGAATAAGATCTACCGTTCCACCGATGGCGGCGCCACTTGGACCAATACATACAGCGGCCCTGCCTTCCCCGGCCCTGGTAGCACCACCTGTCTCTCGAATTCCTACTTCGCCTGTATGTTTACCGGCCCTGCCTTCTGGCGGCACATGGGCTGGGGTCAGCCCGCGGCTCTTAACGGCGTGGTCAGCTATGTCTACGATTCTCGTAACACCTCCAACGGCGACCCGGCCAACGTCTTCTACATCCGCTCGACGGATGGCGGCGTCACCTTCAGCGCGCCGTTCCAGTTGAATACCGACACCACCACGAAGCGTCAGTGGCAGCCGAACATCTCGGCTGCGGAGGACGGCAGCCTCCTCGCGGTTTGGTATGACGAACGCGAGGCGACAGCGCCCTGCGTGAAGGGCAATCCGTCCGTTCCGTGCTACAGAATGTACGCGCGCAAGTCGACCGACAACGGCTTAACCTGGTCAGAGGATATGCCGTTCAGCGACGTGGTTACGCCGCTGCCCGGACAATCGGACCCAAACATCGTCACGGAGTACGCGGGTGACTATGATTACAGCTATCAGGTTGGCAACGCCCACCTCCATACCTGGACCGACGGTCGCGTAGCTATCAATAGCGCGTCGCAGCAGGACGCCTTCTTCGATAGCGATGGAACCACCGGCGGCGGCAGTGACATCACGCTTAAGGCGCAGACGGAGAAGAGGTCATCCGTCACCCTGGTCTTCCTACGGTGGAGACCGCGGGATCGCGATAGCATGATCAACATTCTGCGCGACGGTACTGTGGTCAAGACGACTGCCGATGATGGAAACGCGAAGGACAACCTGAAAACAGCGACCGGAACATTCACTTACCAAGTCTGTGAAACCGTCTCCGGCGACTGTTCGAACGAGGTTCAGGTCACCGTTCCTTAATGGCGAATTGGATCGTAAGACTCAATTCGTTCGTTAGCAGAAACTGAAATTGCTTCCGGGGGCCGTCCTATCCGGCTCCCGGAAGAACCTGAAAAGTAAGTCACAGGCGGGAAGGGCATCCGACGGAAATGTTGGATGCCCTTCGTGCTGTCTAGTGTTGTAGCGCAACTCTACGCGGATTGACCTAGAGGGCGCTCCGCCGTCGATCCCTTGAGCCTGAAGAAAGCCTGCAACTCGGAAATGTTGGGCCGGCTCTCACGCAAATGGTTGGCGCGGTCCTCTGAATCCTGCCAAGGTCACAGATGAGGCGTAATGGGGCGACCTAAGGCAGTCCGCCGCCGCCCATCGCGCCATAGACCTGTCCAGTAGTGTAACTCGCATCATTTACGGCAAGCTGCACGTAGATGGAGGCCAGCTCAGCCGGTTGGCCGGGACGCTTCAACGGCGTCTGCTTGCCAAACTCCTTCAGTTTTTCCATCGTCGCGCCGCCGCTGACTTGCAGCGGAGTCCAGATCGGACCGGGCGCAACTCCGTTCACCCGAATGCCTTTTTCTGCCAATTGTTTCGCGAGCGAACGGACGAAGCTCGTGGTCGCGGCCTTGGTCTGAGCGTAGTCGTAAAGATCGGGGGACGGTTCCATCGCCTGCTCTGAAGTCGTGCCGATGATGCACGAGCCAGGCTGAAGATGCGGCACGGCGGCTTTGATAATCCAGAAGGGCGCGTAGATGTTGGTCTTGATCGTGGCATCAAAGTCTTCGCTTGAAAGATCGAGAATCGACTGGCACTGCTGCTGTCGTGCCGCATTCGAGACGAGAATGTCGAGCCCCCCGAGTTGCTTGACGGCGTCGGCCACGAGGTTTTTGCAGAAGCTTTCGCCACGCAGGTCTCCGGGAAGAGCGACCGCTTTGCGACCTTCGGCTTCGATTAGATCGATTACTTCCTTCGCGTCCGGTTCTTCGCTCGGGAAGTAGTTAATAGCCACATCCGCGCCTTCGCGGGCAAAAGCGATCGCGGCCGCGCGGCCCATCCCGGAATCGCCACCGGTAATGAGTGCCTTGCGACCGGCGAGCCGGCCGGAGCCTTCGTAACTCTCCTCGCCATGATCTGGACGGGGCTCCATCTTCCCAGCCAGCCCCGGCCACGGTTGCTCTTGTTCCTTGAAAGGTGGCTGCGGGTATTTCGTTTTGGGGTCCTGTAGCTTTTCTGGTGGCATAAAATTCTCTTTTGGTCTCCCCTCTGGTGCGCTCGAAGATCAACAGATTCGCGCTCGCGCACCTTTTTGGATGTGAGGCGTAATGACTGAGGGGCGGTAATGCGCGGTTTCGCCGAGAGCCGGAGCCACTTCCAGATTTCGACAGACGGCCCTATGGTGCCGTCGTTCTAATTTCGCATGAAACTACTTCTCCTCACTGGCTTGGCGTTCTTCTTCCTCAACATCACACCTGTCGCGCAAGCCGCATCTCCGCAGGAGCTGCCAATGAACCAAATCGCGGAGAAATATGTAAAACTCGTCCTCGCGATGGGACAGCGTGATCCCGATTACGTCGATGCTTACTACGGGCCGGGGGAATGGAAAGAGCAGGCAGCGGCGAGCAAATCAGCGCTCACCACCATCGGGCAGGAAGCACACCAGTTACATGAACAGCTCGTCCGGCTCGGCCTGCCTAAGGAAGAGCTGCCGCGCCTTCGCTGGGAATACCTCGGAAAGCAATTGGATGCACTCAGCGCGCGCGTGCGACTCTTACAAGGTGACAAGATGACCTTCGACCAGGAGTCACGCGCTCTTTATGACGCCGTCGCGCCGACCTATCCCGAGGAACATTTCCAGAAACTTCTGGCCGAGATCGAATCGACGGGCGCATTTCCAGCAAAAGACTCAGCGGATCATCGGACGCTGAGTCAGCGTTACGACGACTGGCACAAAGCATTCGTTATTCCGAAAGAAAAGCTCGACACGGTTTTCCAGCTCGCGATCCAAGAGTGTCGCGCGCGGACAAGAGCTCATCTCAAGCTTCCGGCGAACGAGAGCTTTACGGTGGAATATGTGACCAATAAGCCGTGGGGTGGATACAACTGGTATAAGGGCAACTATCACAGCGTCATTCAGGTTAATACGGATCTTCCTATTTATATCGATCGCGCTGTCGATCTGGCCGCGCACGAGGGTTATCCCGGCCATCACGTCTACAACACCCTGCTGGAAAAGAACCTGACCCGTGACCGCGGTTGGGTGGAATTTTCGATCTACCCGCTCTACTCGCCGCAGTCACTCGTCGCCGAAGGGACGGCGAACTTCGGGCGCGATGTCGTTTTCACGGAGCCGGAGCGAATGAAATTTGAGAAGGAAGTGCTTTGGCCGGCGGCTGGATTGGATCCCGCGCGGGCAGATCAATATTATGCGGTTCAGGAGTTATTGAAGAAGCTTAGTTATGCCGGTAACGAAGCGGCGCGGCAGCTCGTGGATGGTAAGATGGATGCGAACGCAGCGGTGTCCTGGCTGGAAAAGTACGAGTTACAGAACCCCGCGCGCGCGAAGAAGCGGGTTGAATTCGTCCAGCATTACCGCAGCTACGTCATTAACTATAACTACGGTGAAGATCTCGTACGAAGTTACATTGATAAGCAGGGAGGCACAGCAGAAGATCCAGAGAAGCGCTGGAAAGAGTTCGGCCAACTTCTCTCCTCGCCTCGTCTCCCCAGCGGCTTGCGGTAGGCGTTTTACAACTCATCAGTGTGACGCGAAGAACTTACCCTGACTGATGCGAGTACTCATCGCTGAGGACGATAGGGATGTCGGGGCGAGTCTGAGTCTGCTCGTGGAGCGTTGTGGCCATGAAGTCGTTCAGCTGGTCGGCTCCGGCTGGGAAGCGATCCAGGCTTATACCCGCTTAAAACCCGACGTCGTGTTGATGGATTATTCCATGCCGCGCCTGAACGGCTTAACCGCTGCGCGCATGATTCTATCGCGACAGCCGAGCGCGAAGATTGTCCTCATCACCGGCGCGATCCCGGTCAGCCAGCTAGCTGAGACCGGCCTGGTGGGCGTCCTCACGAAGCCCATCGCGTTTGATAAGTTATACGGTGCGCTCTACGACGCGGCCCCGCGCGCAAAGCGGGCGGACGAGAGCTAGGCGCGGTTCTCGTAATCGTATCTTGCCGGGCTCAGGCACCAACGCGACTTCTGCGCGGATGGCAGGCCCCGACCGGGGACCACGTCGCTGCGTCGAAAATGCTCCCATACAGCGGCGCGTCGCAGAGCGATTATCCTGAAACATGCGGGAACCGCGGATCATTAGAGAAACAGAGGAGCAATCAGTCGCGGCGGGTCTCATCGCGTGGCTTCGGCTAGGTGGCGCGCTCTGATTTCTGCCATGCTCACCAATGGCGATCTCGCCGAGCTTTTGGCCGACGCGGCGGGTGATGCGGAAGGCGTTTTACGCCAGGCGCTGAAGCGCGCGTCTCGCGCAGCCTTTCTCTGGCCGGAAGAGGCGGTCGAGCTGGTCAAAACAGGTCGCAGCCTGACCGCCCTGCACGGTATTGGACCGAACTTGGCGAAGCGGATCACGGCCTGGCTCGAAAAGCCGCCGCATCTCCCGCGCGTGCGTGATCCATTGCGGCGCGACTTTCTCACCTTGGCATCGGCACGGGTCGCGCTCGGGAAAAATCCGGAATGGGCGCCCCGGCTGTGCGGCGATCTGCAGATGCATTCGCAATGGAGTGACGGGTCCGGCACAATTGCGGAAATGGCTGCCGCGGGCGCGGAACGTGGCTACGAATACATTGCAATCACTGACCACACGAAAGGCCTGAAGATTGCAGGCGGGATCGACGAAGCCCAGCTCGCGGAGCAGGATGCCGAGATTGCGAAGGTGAACCAAACCAGCCCGACCACCGTCCTCCGTTCAGCCGAGCTGAACCTGAACCCTCAGGGTGAAGGCGACATGGATTCCGCAGCGCTCGCTCGGCTCGACTTGGTTCTTGGTTCATTTCATTCCGCCCTGCGCAAGAGCGACGACCAGACGGAGCGTTATCTTGCCGCTGTCCGAAACCCGGACATCCAGATTCTCGGTCATCCGCGCGGGCGGATTTACAATTATCGCTTCGGACTGAAGGCGGATTGGCCGCGTGTCTTTGCGGAAGCCGCCCGGCTCGAGAAAGCCGTCGAGATCGATAGCTATCCGGATCGGCAGGACCTGAATGTGGCGCTGCTCAAGCTGGCGCGAAAAAGCGGCTGCCGAATCTCCATCGGAACCGATGCGCCTCACCCGCCCCAGCTCGAGTTCATCGAGCTGGGCTTGGCCGCGGCGCTGCTGGCGAAGATTCCTCCGGAACGCATCATCAATTTTCTCCCGCTCGCGGAGCTGCAAAAATGGGTCGTGAGGGTGCGGAGAAAGTGAACTCCGGCGCGCGCCGGGACAACGACTCAGGAAAGGGCTGCGAGTATCCGGTCGAGCAGTGAACCGGGAAGAACCCCAAAGAACACGATTGCCGCGGCCATTATGGTGATCGCCAGGCGTTGGAGAAATACGGGCCGATCGGCGAAGCTGGTTGTCTCGGATTCGTCGAGAAAGACGGACTTTAAAACCATCAGGTAATAGTAGAGCGAAACGAGGCTGCCGGTAAGCGCCAGCGCCACGAGCCAGAGCAAGCCCTGTCCCAAACCGGGCGCACGCAAAGCGGCGCTGAAAAGATAAAATTTCCCGAAGAACCCAGCGAGCGGTGGAAGCCCGGCGAGAGAGAGCATGAACACCGTCATGCAGCCCGCTAGCCACGGCGCCCGTGCGCTCAGACCAGCGAAATCCGCAAGCTCGGCGCCGCCCATTTCCCGCTGAACAAATCCCACCACGCCGAAAGCGCCGAGCAACGTGAATCCGTAAATCGTTGTGTAAAAAAGCGTAGCTGCGAAACCCTCGCTGCCCAGCGCCACCAGCCCGACCAGCGTATAACCCGCGTGCGCCACCGCTGAGTAGGCGAGGAGCCGGCGCACATTTTTTTGGGTTAGCGCCACCAGATTTCCGATGACGATTGAAAGCGCCGCGACCGCCGCAATAATCGGGGACCATCCCGCGGTCACCCCGTCCCAGGCGGCCGTGCCGTGCACGTCGCGGAAGGCAGTGAGCAGGATCTTCCCGAGCACCACAAACGCCGCCACTTTGGAGGCCGAAGCGATCAAGGCCGCCGCCGGCGTCGGCGCGGCCTGGTAGGTATCAGGCGCCCAGGGATGAAACGGGGCGCCCGCGATCTTGAAGAGAAATCCAATCAGTGTCATCACGACCCCGGCAAGGAGGAGTGGTTCGAGCGCATGCGCGACGAGTCGGGATTGGATCGCGCTGAGTTCGGTGGTCCCGGTGAGTCCATAAATCAGGCTGATCCCGAAGAGCGTGAACGCGCTCGCGACGCTGCCGAAGAGGAAATATTTCAAGCCTGCTTCGGCCGAAAGCGGATCGCTCTTGTCGAACCCCGTCAGGATGTAAAGCGAGAGCCCGGTTAGCTCGAGTCCGATGAAAATCATGAGCAACTCTTCGCTGCCGATGAGCAGCAACAGTCCGATCGTCGCGAGCAGGATGAGCGCGAGAAATTCGCCATCGTTGGGCAAGCGGCCTATCCCTCTCACGAGAAGAACGCTAAAGAACGCCAACGCAAGGCAGATCATCTGGAAGAGCGAATTCAGTGGCGAAATCACGAGCATCCCGTGCGGGAGCGAGGCGTGCGCCGGAAGGCGTAGGATTGTTGCCGCGGCGAACAGAATTCCAGCGGCCGCGACACCGGTAGCAAGTCCCGCCACGCGGGCCTGGAACAAGCCAACCGCAAGCACCGCCAGCGTTGTCAGGACGAGAATGATTTCCGGCAAACCGAGCCTGACCAGATCGAGGTAATTCACGGCTGGAGAAAGCGCATGGCCCGCACCGCGGGCTCGATCCGGTCGAGCAGCAATTTCGGATCGAGCCCGACCACGAGCGTAGCGAGGATCAGGAGGCTGGCGCCAAGCTTTTCTGCGAATGTGATCGACTCCTTAGGCATGAGGCGCGGAGCACCGATGGGCGCGGTTATCGGTGCCGGATCATTCCCGAAAAAGGTCTTCTGCAGCGCCCGCAAAGTGAAAGCCGCCACCAGCACCATCCCGATTCCGGTTATCCACACAGCCAGCGGATAAGCTTTCCAAACCCCGATCAGGATCGTGATCTCCGCCGCGAATCCGCTGAAGCCGGGAATGCCGAGCGACGCGGCCGAAGCCAGCACAAACGCGAACGCGATAAACGGCATCCGGCGGTTGAGAGCGAGGCCCGACAGCTCGTCGAGATCGCGCGTGTGCGTGCGGTAGTAAATGACCCCCGCAAGCCCGAAGAGGAGCGCCCCGATCACCCCGTGCGAAAACATTTGCAGGACCGCGCCAGAAACACCCAGCGCATTCGCCGCCGCGAGCCCGAGCAGGACGAACCCCATGTGGCTGACACTGGAATATCCAATGACGAACTTGAGATCGTTCTGGCGCAGCGCGACCGCCGCCGCCCACACGATTCCGATGACGGCGAGAAGTGCGATCCACTTACTCCAAAAGGCGAAGCCTAACGGAAAGAGATTGAGTGCGACCCGCAGCGCACCATAAGCGCCCAGCTTCATCACGATCCCGGCGAGCAACATCGAGCCGGCGGTCGGCGCGGCGACGTGGCCGGTGGGCGCCCAAGTGTGGAGCGACCAGATGCCGGCCAGAATCGCGAAACCGAGAAAAAACACCGGAAAGGCCCAAAGTTGCAGCGGCTCCGGAAAAGCGAACTGCGCGAGCTGCGCTAAATCGAGTGTCCCGGCCGTCGTATAAGCGGCCAAAATCCCGATGAACACGAGCACGCCCCCGAGGAAGGAATAAAGCGTCAACTTCATCGCGCCGTATTCCTTGTTGGTCGATCCCCAGATCGCGATCAGGAAGTATTTCGGCGCGATCACGAGTTCATAAAAGACGAAGAAGAGAAACAAATCCGCGCTCAGGAAAACGCCATACGACCCGCCGACCACAAGCAGTAGCCAGAAGAAGAATTCGTTAGGCCGGTGCTCTGTTTTCCAGGAAAACAAAACCGCGCAGACCGCGGTCAGGCCGGTCACAAAGCTCATCGTTAGGCTGATCCCGTCCGCCGCGAGATGATAATTCATCCCGAGCGCCTGAACCCACGGTACGCGCACGACCGTGGTGAACTGCGCGAAGTCGCGGCCCGGCACAAAGAATGCCGCTGCGCTCAAGGCGAATCCCGCCGCCGCCGTCGTCAGCGCCGCCCAGCGCACTAGCAAGCGCGGCAACAACAAGACGAGCACTGCGCCCGCGAACGTCACGTAAATCGTCCAGGCCATCATCTCCGTTTCCACGCTCCGTATCGCCTTGGGTTCTCCTGCACATGAAAACCGCCCGGAAGCCCGGTGCCATTTTGTTTCACATCGGGGTTTAGTTCTCCGATCGGAACCTCGTAAAGCGCCGCCAGATCAAGATCGAGCAGCACCTTTTGGTTGCGCAGTAAATCAATCGAATGCGCAATTGGCGTTACAGGCACGATGGATTTTTTCACGGCGGGAAGAGCTAGCCTAACAATCGCGCCATCTGCGTGACGGTGGAGTTGAAAATCCCGAGCACAAACTGCGGGTAGAGGCCAATCGCGAACATTAACAGACTCGCCGGCACCACCACCCATTTCTCGCCCACGCGAAGATCGGGGAAATTGCGGCAGCTGTCCGCGAGCGGCCCACTAAAGAGCAATTGCATCGCGCGGAGCAGCGTGACGACGGTAAAGAACAACCCGAGCAGCGCGAGGGCGGTGAATATTGGCGCGAGCGCAAACCCACCTTTGAAGATCAAAAACTCGCCGATGAAGCTGTTCAACCCGGGCAGGCCTAACGAGGAAAACATCGCGACACTCATCCAGCCGCAGAGCCGCGGCGTTCGTTGCATCAATCCCCCAAAGTCACCGAGTCCGCGCGCGCCGCGACGCTGCTCGAGCAGCCCCACAAAATAGAAAAGCGCCGATGCCGTCAGGCCGTGGTTGAAGATCTGTAAAAAGACGCCGCTGAGCGCAGCTTGGGACTCGTTAGGCAAATCGGACCGCGTCGCCGTAACCGCGAAGAGGCCAAGCATGCAGTAGCCGAGATGACTGATCGACAGATAGCCGAGCATGCGTTTCAGATCCGACTGCGCCCAGGCCGCGAGCGACGAGAAGACAATCGAACAGACCGCCAGCCCGAGCAGCCACGGCCCGAGCGTCTGGAGTTCGCGCGGGAAAAGCGGGAGCAGAAGCCGAATGAAACCGTAAACACCCATCTTCGAGAGCGTCCCCGTCAGCACCATCGAGGCGCCGGTCGGCGCTGCTGCATAGGCATCCGGCAGCCAGGTGTGGAATGGCCAGATTGGCACTTTCACCGCCAGCCCGAGGAAAATTCCCGCAAAGGCGAGCCAGCGTACGTTTCCGTTCAGCAAACCCGTTTTGCCCAACGAGCTCAGCTCCTGAAAATCAAACGTCCCTCGGACCAGGAAAATGCCAAGAAAGGCGAGCAGCATCGCTACGCTGCCGAGGAATGTGTAAACGAAAAACTTGGTCGCGGCCCAGTCTCGTCCAGCGCCGCCCCAGACTTTGATGAGCAGGTAACAGGGCACCAGGCTCATCTCGTAGAAGAGAAACCAAAGCAGGAAATTCTGCGCCGTGAACGTCCCGTAAAGCGCCGCCTGCACGACCAGCAGAACCGCGCAGAAACCGCGTTCCATTTTCTCCGCGAGCAACGCAAACGGAAAGACCAGCGAGACCAGCAGCACGAGGAGAAGACTCAAACCATCGATTCCAAAATGCAGCTCGGCGCCGATCGTGGGGATCCAGACGTGCCGGGTCACCATCTGCAGGCCGCCGGATGCCGGATCGAATCGGCGCCAGAGATCGAGCGCGCAGAGGCCGGTCAGCAACGTACTCCCGAGCGCAATGGCGCGCCCATAATTCCGCGGCGCCACGCTCACGAAAAGCGCCCCCAGGATTGGCAGAAAGACAAGCCCCGCGATCAGGTGAGCCATGCGTAGAAAAGCAGCAGCGCCAGCATTCCGAGCGCGATCGCGCCCAGGTAAGTTTGCACCTGTCCTGAGTGCCGGGCGGCCAGCGCACGACCGAAAAACCGCGTCAGATCGGAAGCGTTCTCCGCACCGCCGTTGATCCCACGCTCATCGAAAGTTTTCGTTAGGCTGCCTAGCGAACGGCCGACCGCCCCAACGAACCGCACCAGCCCATCCCACAACGAGCAGTCGAGAAAGTTCGAGAGCCGGGCCGCGCGCCGCGCGAGCGCGAGCACCGTCAGATCATAAAGCTGATCCAACCCCATCCGGTTCTCAAGAAAGCGGAAGAGTGCCGGCGCCGCGCGTTCCAGCGGATCGACCGCCTCCGCTTTGCGGTAGACCAAAATTCCCAATCCGATTCCCGCCGCGACGAGCGCGAGCGCCAGGAAAAGCGCCGGCTGAATTAACTCCGCCAGATTCGAGGCGGTGCGTTCGTTTGACAAATAGTGCTCCAGCCACGGCCACGCCGGCGTCAGCACCAAGCTCAATCCGATCACGCAAACTGCGAGCACGACGAGCGGAAGCGTCATGACCGCCGGGCTCTCGTGCGCCTGTCTCCCGGCGGGGTTGCGCCGCCCGAAGTACACGTAAATCATCTGTCGCGTCATGTAGAGCGCCGTCAGCACCACTCCCGCGAGCATGAGAAAATGCGGCAGCCGCGAAGCGCTCCATTGCGACGTTGCTTGCAGGATTGCCTCTTTCGTCCAGGCGCCGGAGAAGAAGAACGGCACCCCACTCAGCGCCATCATTCCGATCGCGTAGGTCGCAAATGTTACCGGCATCGCGCCGCGCAAGCCGCCCATCCGCCGAATGTCCTGCTCTTCGTGACAGCCGTGAATGACGGAGCCCGAGCCGAGAAAAAGCAGCGCCTTGAAAAAACCGTGCGCCAGCAGGTGCGCGATCCCGGCCGCGACGCCGCCGACGCCTAACGACACCATCATGAGCCCAAGTTGCGAAATCGTGGAATAAGCGAGGATCCGCTTGATGTCCCACTGCGCGAGCGCAATCAACGCCGAGATCAGCGCGGTCACGACCCCGATCCAAACGACGACTGCGAGCGGTGGCGTCACCCCGCCGATCGCGCCTAACGAAAAGATCGGATAGACCCGCGCGACCAGGAAAACACCCGCTGCCACCATCGTCGCGGCATGGATCAGCGCGCTCACCGGCGTCGGGCCTTCCATCGCATCTGGCAGCCAGACGTGGAGCGGAAATTGGCCCGATTTCCCGACCGCGCCGCAGAAAATCAACAACGCGATCCAGGTGGCGGCCGCGCCTAACGAAAGCAGCGCCGCGCTTTCGAGCGCGCCGTTCCCGCTGTCATAGAAGAGCAGCGTCCCGGTTTGTCCATAAAGCCAGAGCATCCCGAAGAAAAATGGGAGATCGCCGATCCGGTTGGTAATAAGGGCTTTCTTGGCGGCAGCGGCAGCGCTCGGTTTGTGAATCCAAAAACCGATCAACAAATAGGAAGCGAGCCCAACGAGCTCCCAGCAGATGAAGAGCAGGAGCAGACTGTTCGCGATGACCACGCCGAGCATCGCCGCAGAGAAAAACGAGAGGTAGGCGAAGAAACGGCTGAAGTTTTTCTCCCCGGACATGTAGCCGATGCTGAAGACAAAAATCCAGAGACCAACGAAAGTGATCATGACCAGCATCACGGCTGCGAGCGGATCGAGGACAAAGCCAATTCGCAGCGTCTGCGCGCCGAAATCGAACCAGCTGAAATTTTGAATCGCACGAAAGCCGGGCGCGCTGAGCGTGGCGGGGAAAGCGCCGATCGAGAGAAGGAATGCGCCCACCTGCGCGACGACTGCCAGCCCCGCTGAGAACATCCGATGACTTGTCGTTAGGCAAAGGATCACGAGCGCCACCAGCAAAGGGCCAAGCGGGATCAGCCAGAGGTGAGCAGCGATCCAGTTGCTCATCTCGAGAGCTCGTCCACTTCGTCGACGTCGGTAGTGCGGTAATGCCGGTAAACGGCGATCACCAGCGCGAGCCCGACGGCCGCTTCCGCCGCCGCGATCGCGATTGCGAAGATCGTGATCATGACCCCGGTGGGCGGCGACGGCTGAGGGCCAAAGCGCCAGAAGGCGATGAAGTTGATCCCCGCCGCCGCCAGCATCATCTCGATGCCGATGAGAATAAAAATCGCATGCCGGCGGCTGAGCGCGGCGAGCAAGCCAATCGAAAAGAGCGCCGCCGAGATGATCAGGAAAAGCTGAAGGGTTGGGTTCATCGTAAGGCCAGATTTCTCGGGTAGGCTGGGCATCCTGCCCGCTGGCGTCCTCGCCAGCGCGAACTTTTTTCTGCTCCCGCGATCTGGCACAGGCGCGAAAGTTCCTTTCGGCAAGATGCCGAAACGAGCGGGCAGAATGTCCACCCTACCCGGGAGATTCTGCTCACCGTTTCTCCTCCAGCACGAGAACGAGCGCGCCGATCAAGGCCGCGGTCAGGAGCAGCCCGACACATTGCAGCGGCCAGATGTAGGTTGTCATCAACGCGTCGCCGATTTGCCTCACGACAAGCGGAGCGGCCGGTTGCGCAACACGGTTTAGACCGCCAGTCCGCAAAATCGCCCAGAGCAGACCGGCAAAGATCGCGAGGGCGACGAGAACGCCGCTCCAGGCAAACCCGCGCTCGTTTTCGGCCTCGCGGCGGGTGAGCAGAATCGTAAAGAGGATCAAAACCGCGACCGCGCCGACGTAAACAAAAACCTGCACGAGTCCGACAAATTCCGCGCCTAACAAAAAGTAAAATGCCGCCACGCCTGCGAAAGCGAGCGCGAAGCAGAGGGCGGCATGGACCAGTTTTCGAAGCGTCGCGGCGGCGAGAGCTGCGGCCAGCGTGACGATGGCGATAACGAGGAAAGCGGCGCTGTTCATTCGGCGAAGCGATAGGTGCGAGGCGCAAATTTCCGGCGGGTTTCAAGGAAATATCCGAGCGCAAAATAAAGGACCGCGACCACCCCTAACGAGTAAAGCCACCCGAGCCACCCGCGTCCCGCGTAATGCCAGATGGCGGCGGCGAGAAGACAGGCGAACGCCATCGGAAGCATGAATTTCCATGCGAAATTCATCACCTGATCGATGCGCGTGCGCGGAAGCGTGCCGCGAATCCAAATGAAAACGAACAGGAGCACGCCCAGTTTTCCGAAAAACCAGAGGTACGAAGGAACGATCTCCAGAAAAGACAACGGGGCCCGCCAGCCGCCAAGGAAAAGCGTCACCGCCATTCCGCTGATCGCGAACATGCCGAAATATTCCGCGAGAAAAAAGGTGGCGTATTTGAAGCCAGAATACTCCGTCATGTGGCCGGCGACGATCTCGGACTCGCCTTCCGGCACATCGAACGGCGTGCGATTCGACTCCACCAGTCCCGCGACAAAAAACAAAAGAAACGCTGTCGCGCCCCAGGGCGTGAAGACAAACCAGCGCGGCCAGACGCCTAACGAGTAGCCGCCTTGCGCGGCCACGATTGCGTCCGGCCCGAGAGAACCAACCACCATCACGACCGGGAGGACGGTGAAGATCAATGGCAGCTCGTAGCTGATCATCTGTGCGATCGCGCGCATCGCGCCGAGCATGGAAAACTTGTTGTTGCTTCCCCACCCCGCCATGAAAACGCTCAGCTCCGTGGTTGAGCCGACAGCGAAGAAAAAGAGAATCCCGCCGTCGATCGAGAACGGCGTCATGTTCCGGCCATACGGAATGATCCCAAGGGTAAGAATCGCGATCGCCGCCATCAGAATCGGCGCGAGAAAATGCACTACCTTGTCCGCGCGCAGCGGTACGATGTCTTCCTTGATCAGCATTTTGATCCCATCCGCCGCTGGCTGCAGGAGGCCGAAAGGTCCGACCCTATTCGGCCCGATCCGATTTTGGATGCGCGCGAGAATTTTCCTTTCCCAAAGCGACATGAGCGCGAAGAGAGAAAGAAAGACCGCGAGCAACGCGCCGATGTTGAGCAGGCTCGAAACGATATCAACGAGCCAGCCGGGCGCTTGTGCGAGCGGCGCGAGGATGAGCGCTTTCGCGTGAACGAAAATTTGGTCGAGAGCCGCGCCGCGCATTCCGAGAGAGAAGCGAGCGTCGCGTTTTAAATCAAGAGCGAACGCGCGTCGCTCGGCAAGGATTTGGAAAACCACCCTCGATCGCGTAGCTCCGAGTCGGCGCGATGACCCGTTTTTCGCGAGCCGGCGTTAGGCAAACCTGGTCATTCCGAGGCGGAGCATCCCGGGCGGAGTCGAGGAATCTCTTTAAGTTGCGTTGCGGCGAATCCCGCGGACTTCGAAAGCCCGAGGTAAACGCCGTTTCGTGGAATCCTTCGGCTCGCTGCGCGCCTCAGGACGACCGGCCGGGTTCCACCCGAACCTCATCGCTCAAACCCGCCGTCGGCTACGAGCGCGAACTGGAATAAGCCGAGAGCGGCTCGGCCGTCTCCAGCGTTTTGATGACGGTGCTCAGATAAACCGACTCCGGGTAATAGGCGCGATACTTCGTGATCTCTGCGCGGTTCATCACCTTGAAACCATAACGCTCGAACATCCTCTCGCCGCGCCGGCTTTCGAAAGTAACGATCTGCCCGTAAACCTTCTTTTCGCCACAGCGGTAGAGGTAACTCAGATACGCGCTCATCAGCGCGCGCGTGGTGGAAATTTTTCGTGCTTCCGGCAGGAGATTGATGTGGAAGTGCGGCATCCGACTCGGCGCCGCCGGCACTTCGCGCCAGCCGTGTTTCACCATCCAGAGAATGAATCGCCGCGAAGCCGGGTTGTAGCGCGGGTAACGAAGCAGGGCGCGCACAAAGAGCACGACGTTTTGCTGAAAAGAGTAGAGCTGATTCAGCAGCGGTCGGCGCGAGCCGAGCAGGTAGCCGCAGAGTTTGCCGTTCATCTCGATGACGAACGACGACTCCGGCTCGTGGTCGGTGTACCAGGTGGTGAGAAAATCGGCGAAAAGCTCGCGATCCTCATAGACCGGATCGATCGCGTTCCCGAGAAACCCGGTGCGGCAACAAAGCTCTCGGACGGCGGCCCGATCGGATGGCCGAAAACCGCGAATGATCGTGGAGGAATCGGATTTCATTTCAGGAGTTTCGGTAGTGTCCGCGCACGTCTCGATAAATGCAAAAAAGCCGGTCGAAGACGCAGGGCCAGGCATAAGATGCGAGGGCGCGTCGTGAGGCAGTTTTGCCCATTTCACGCAAAGGCAGTCGGCTCATTTCTTCGACCGCGCCGGCGAGAGCGCTGGGGGAATTCTCTCGCGCCCAGCAGCTTTGATCGGTGAATATGATGCGATCCATGTAGCTGCCGCGAATCCCAACCACAGGCGTGCCGCAAGCCTGACTCTCGAGCGACGTAAGCCCAAACGTCTCCTGCACGCCCGGATGCACTAAGAGATCGGCCGCGCGATAGAGCTTCGCGAGCTCCGCGGGGTCGGTGCAATACGGTCGCCAAGTCACGTGCTCGGTCTGGACCTGCAATTTTTGCAGTGCCGTGCGTTGCAAACCGTCGCCCACCACGAGCAGGTGAAACCTCTCGGGATCGCGCCGCATCAGTTCCGCGAAAGCTTGAAACAAGGTTTGCGTGTTTTTTTCCTGCGCGAGCCGTCCGACATACAGCAGCAAAATCCGATCCGATGGAATTCCTAAGGACTCGCGCACGGCTGACGCGTCGTTAGGCTGCGGGCGGAAAATGGCGGGATCCACGCCGAGCTCGACCGCGCGGACGTGGTTGACGCCCCAGCTTCCCAACACCTCCCCGAGTTGGGCCGAAGGCACCAGCGTCGCCTCACATCGGTTGTAGAGCTCTCGCACATAACGCTGCGCGAGATCGATGACGAGCCGCATTCCAAGTGGCCCGAAATAACGTTCACTGCCGCGCAGATACGCCTCCGGAAAATGCGAGTGATAAAATCCAACGACCGGAATCCCCAAGGCCCGTCCGGAAGCGACCGCTTTCCAGCCGACCTGATAGGGATCCGCCGACTCGATCAGGTCCGGTCGTTCGCGGTCGAGGATCTCGCCGACGGCACGCAGGTTGAGCAGGGCGCGATATCGAGACGCGGTGGAGAGCAGCGGCGAGGCGATCGTGTAAACGCTTGAGCGCTCCGCTTCGGTCCGCTCCGTTTTTGCGCCTGGAACAATGAGCACGTGTTCCTCGTTAGGCAACGATCGCACGTAACGAA
>JAICMR010000117.1 GCA_025929155.1 Chthoniobacterales bacterium
CGACGTCGGCACACGGAACGAAAGCATCGCGCGCCTGAAAACGCAGCAATACGAGACGCGCAAAAATGACGAGTTCAGCGCGATGGGACGCGAGATTGAGCGGTACCAGAGCGAGATCAGCGGGCTGGAGGATCAGGAACTCGAAATCATGGAGCAGGCCGATCAACTAAAATTACAGATTGGCGCGGAGGAGAAGGAAACGGCGGCCGCAAAAGAAGCGATCGGCCGGCAGATGGCGAATCTGGATTCCAAGGAAGGCGCACTGAAGACCCGACTCGAAGATTTAAAGAAGGAGCGCGCTGACCTGACTGCGAAGGTTGACGAAGATTTGCTCGATCTTTTCAACCGGCTTTTCTCCAGCAAAGGCGACGCCGCGGTCGTCGCGCTGGAGCACGATTTTTGCACCGGTTGCCACATGAAAGTCACGACCCAGACCGCGGTGCGCGTGAAAGGGGATCGCGAAATCGTGAATTGCGAACAGTGCGGCCGGATCCTTTACGTGGCCTAACTCACGCTTGGAGCCTGATAAGTCGAGGCAGCCTTCCAGCCTGCGACATTTCTGGAAGATGCTCGAGCGATTAGCCTTACGCGCTGAGCTACACGTTGAAACGGAACTCGACGACGTCGCCGTCTTTCACGACGTATTCCTTGCCTTCGATCCGCAGCTTTCCGGCTTCGCGGGCTTTGGCGAAACTGCCTAACGACACCAGATCGTCAAAGTGCACGGTCTCCGCCGCGATGAAGCCGCGCTCGAAATCGGTGTGAATGACGCCAGCCGCCGCGGGCGCCTTATCGCCCTCGTGAATCGTCCAGGCACGCGTCTCTTTTTCCCCGGTCGTAAGATAGGTGCGCAGGCCTAACAAATGGTAAACGGAGCGAATCAGCGCGCCGACGCCGCTGCTTTCGACGCCAAGGTCCCGCAGATATTCCTGCGCTTCGGCCTCGGGTAAATCGACCAGCTCGCTCTCGATCTGCGCACTGATAACGACGGCTTCAGTCGCGAAGTGGCTCTTCGCGTAAGCCTCGACCGCACGGACATGCTGGGCGGCGGCATTCGATTCGTCCTGCTGCGCGATCGCGGCGAGATCGGATTCGCCGACGTTGCAGGCAAAGAGCGTCGGCTTGGACGTGAGCAGGAAAAAATCACGCGCCGTCGCCTTTTCTTCATCCGTCAGCTCAAGCGTGATCGCAGGTTTCCCTGAATCCAGATGCGGCAGTAATCTTTCGATCAGCGCATTTTCCGCCTTGGCCGTTTTCGAGCCGGCGCGCATTTCCTTCTGGAGACGGTCTCGCCTTTTGCCTAACGATGCCAGGTCAGCCAGGATCAGCTCGGTGTTGATGACCTCGATGTCGCGGACCGGATCGATCGAGCCGCTGACGTGATGGATGTCGCCACTCTCAAAGCAACGCACGACCTGGACGATCGCGTTCACCTCGCGGATATGGCTGAGGAATTGGTTGCCGAGCCCCTCGCCTGCACTCGCACCTTTCACGAGTCCGGCGATATCGACGAACTCAATCGCGGCCGGAATGATTTTCTGCGAATGCGAGAGCTCCGCGAGCGTTTGGAGCCGCGGGTCAGGCACGGTCACGATGCCGAGATTTGGGTCGATCGTGCAGAAAGGATAGTTCGCCGCCTGCGCCTTTTGGGTGCGGGTGACGGCGTTGAAGAGAGTGGACTTGCCAACATTAGGCAGACCCACGATTCCGGCGCTCAACATAAGCGCGCAGGTTACGGTGGAAGGCCGAACGCCGCAATTCGCGGGCGGAAATCAGTTGAGCCCGGCGGGCTGCGTTTGCAGATGCTCGGCCACCGCGGCGGCAAGCCCGTCTGGAAGATACGGTTTGGCGAGAAAACCAAACCGCTTTTCCTGCTCGAAATCTTCGCCTAGTAGCTCCGCGCTGTAGCCGCTGGTGAAGATGACCTTGAGGTCGGGTTTCTCCACGATGAGCGTGTGCGCAAGCTGCCGACCCGAGAAGGATTCCGGCATGACCACGTCCGTCAGGAGAAGATCGATCTCGTCGCGGTGCTCGGACCACACCTTGAGCGCATCGCGCCCGTTGGTGGCCGTGAGAACACGATACCCGAGAACGCCCAGCGCGTCTCCGACAAAATCGCGCAGCATTTCTTCATCCTCGACCACAAGGATCGTGACGTTACCCGCGCCCTCGCTGGTTGCGAGCGGCTTCTCGGGCTGCACGACGGCTGCTGCGATCTCATCGGTGCTGAGCGGGAAATAGGCGCGAATCGAAGTGCCGCATTGCGGTTCGCTCTCCACTTCGATCCAGCCGCCGTGCTGCTTGAGCACCCCGTAAACCGTAGCTAGCCCCATGCCGGTTCCTTCGCCCGGTCCTTTCGTGGTAAAGAACGGCTCGAAAATCCGAGCGAGGGTCGCCCCGTCCATCCCTTTGCCGGTGTCTTGCACGGTGAGGCAGACGTGTTTTCCCAACTGCGCCTCAGGATTAGCCGAGCAGGTTTTTTGGTCGAGGTTCACCTCGCCGGTGGCAATCGTCAGAGTGCCGCCGTCGGGCATCGCGTCACGAGCATTGATCGCGAGGTTCATGATCACCTGATCAACACTGCCGGGATCGGCGAAAATTGGCGACAGGTTCGGACTGAGTTCCGCCTCGAGAACGATGTGTTCGCCGATAATGCGGCGTAGCATCGCAACGGTTTGCTCGACCACTTCGTTGAGCGCGAGTGGGCGACGCTGAATGATCTGTTTGCGACTATAGGCGAGCAATTGCCGGGTTAGTGCGGTCGCGCGTTCAGCGGCGCGCTCAACATGTTGCAGCGAAATATTGAGCTTCTCGTCCAGGTGCGGGTTGCGCAGTTGCAGCGAAGTATTGCCGAGGATGACCGTGAGAATGTTATTGAAATCGTGCGCCACGCCCGCGGCCAGGCGGCCGACTGCCTCCATTTTCTGCGCCTGGCGCAACTCATTCTCGAGCCGTGTGCGCACCGTGATGTCCTGAAGGATGAGCAACTGATACGGCACATCGCCAAGCTGGAGTGCCTGCGCCGTCACCAGCACATCACGCATCTCACCTGCCTGAGTCCGAATGGAAGCCGAGAGCTCGCGAATGGCTTCCTGCCCGGAGAGGGCGGCGGCAATTTTCGCATCGGTCTCCGGCTCCGACCAGACCAGGGTGCCGTGGCCGAGCGCTTTCTCGCGGGTCGAATCGACGAGCGCGACGAAGCTCGCGTTCACGTCGAGATAACCGCTGATATCGCAACGGCGGATCGCCATCGGCAGCGGGCTCCCGTGGAAGGCTTTCGAGAATCGCTCTTCGGAATGGCGCAGCGCGGCTTCAGCCATCGACCGTTCTACAACTTCGCTGGTCAGCTCGTCGTTCGCGGCACGCAATTCGGCGGTCCGTTCGTTCACTAGCGTCTCGAGATCTTCCATCTGCCGATGCGCGATTTGGGTCAGCTCCCATTTGCGGCAAAGCGCGTGCGCCATTTGCAGGACCTCGACGTTATCGAACGGCTTTTTTAAGACGAGCATCTGATCGGTGTTGCCGATCGTCTTGGAGATCTCATCCCAGGAATAATCCGAGTAAGCGGTGCAGACGACCATCTGGAGATCGGGAAATTCCTCCCAAATGCGCGCGATCGTTTCAATCCCGTCCCAACCCGGCGGCATCCGCACATCGACGAATGCGACCGCATAAGGTTGTCCGCTGGCGTCCGCCGCTCGCACTTTGCTCAGTCCTTCTTCGCCTTGGAAAGCGGAGTCGATCTGGAAACTTAAGGAAGGGGCGGCCTGACGCGACTCGCCAAAAAGAGCCGCTTCATCCTCGTCCAGTCCTGCGGCCTGGGTACCGGCGGAGGGGCTCAGAATTTTGCGGAAGTCCGCGTGGATCGAAGGGTTGTCATCGATCACGAGGATGCGGCGATTTTTAGGCTCGGAGTTTGCGGGGTTCATGTACGCGTCTGCGAAGAGTGGGAAGCGATTGGAAGCTCAAGAGTGAAGCTGGTACCGTGCCCGAGGCCCGCGCTGGCTACCGAGAGCGAACCGCCCATGGCGCGCGCCGCGAGCGCGCCGCTGTGCAGGCCGAAGCCGTGTCCCTCTTTCTTGGTCGTGAAGCCGTGAGCAAACACCCGGGTCAGGTTTTCGGCTGAAATGCCAATGCCGTTATCGGCGACCACGATGTGAGCGCTTTGTTCGTTAGGCGCGAAAACCGAAACAGTGATGCACTTGTCCGACCGAAGCGATTCGCCCAGGGCGTGCTTCGCGTTGCGCAGGAGGTTGATCAGGATTTGCAGGACCTTATGCCGATCGACCCGGACCAGCGGCACGGCGAGGAAGTTTTGGTCGAGCTTGATGCCATGGCGTTCCAACGCAGAAAGGTTCATCGCAATCGCGTCCGCAACCAGACTTTGCGGCGGGAGATCCTCGAAAACTCCACTCACCTTGGCGTAACTCTGCTGCATCGCCACGACTTCCTTGATATGTTCGATATTGCGCCCGAGCTGGTCTGCTTCTTCGAGCAGCTCCGCGTTCTCAGCGACGAAGAAATCGCCCAGCTTCGCGAGGTACCCTGGCACTTTCCGACCGCTCGCGTCGTTCGTCAGGTAGTTGGCGAGGTTGCCGTTCTGACTGGTCAAAAGGGCGGCGGCCTGCGCGAGCTTCGGCGCCTTCGACCGGCGTAATTTTTCTATCATCAGGCTGGCGGAAACGTTCACGCTGTTAAGCACGTTGCCGACATTGTGGAGCACGCCGGTCGCGACCTCAGCCATGCCGGCGAGGCGCGAAGTCTCGAGCAATTTTTGTTGCGACTCGTGCAATGCTTCCTCGGCTTCCCTCCGCTCCGTCATGTCGCGCAGTACGCTCGAAAGGTATTCGACTTCTCCCTCCGGATTCCGGTGTGCGATCAGCACCTGCGAGACATGGACCTGCTCGCCGGCGCGGTTCAGGATTGCAGTTTCGCCGGCCCACGATCCTTCCTCCAAAGCCTTTGGGAGCGCCTGGTCCGAGATAATTCCTCGCGCCCAATCCGGATGAAAATCGAGCGTCTTGAAACGGCTGATATCGGTCCCATCCTCCAGTCCAAGGATTTGGCGACCGGCGTGATTGAGGTAAAACGCGGTGCCGCTCGGGTCGGCGCTCATCACGATGTCAGGCGTGGCCTCGAGAATCGCTGCCAGCCGAGCGTGAGCCGCTTCCGCCCGTTCGCGTTCGCCAATCTCGCGCCGGAGCGCGGTGACTTGTTCCTGCAGTTTCGTCCGCGCTCCCTGGAGCGCGCTGTCCTGCGCCTGGATTTGCGCCAGCATCTTGTTAAACGCATCGGTCAGCACGCCGAGTTCGTCGTCGCATTCTTTGGTCGCTCGGACGGAGTAATCCTTGTCGCCTGCGACCGCGCGCGCTGTGCCCGCGAGCCGCAGGATGGGGTTGGTAATGAAGCGCTGGAACTGGCTCGAAAGAACAAATGCAAAAAGAAGCGAAGCGACCAAAACCAGAGCGAAGATGCCGCCAAAGAGCCTGAGCAACTGCGAAGTCATCGCAGCCAGATCGGCCAACAGGTAGAGCGTGCCTTCGCGTTTCCCATTCAAGAGCACCGGCTCGGCGAGAAGAATGCGACCGCCGCGCACTTGAAATCCCGAGCGCAAGCCGGCGGACGTAATGTCCTTTTCATCTTCCCGTGCTCCAAAAACCGCGAGTCGCTGCCGGTCCGCCGTTTCCAGGCGGGCGCTGATGATTTGCGGCATCGTTTTCAAACCGCTCAGGATTTCCGCGGCAGCGTCTTCGTCCTTGAACATGACCGCTGCGCTGCAGTTGTGGGCGGTGATTTCGCCCACGACCGAAAGCTCGTGGGCCAACTGCTGCCGCAATGTATAAGCCTGGAAATAAAAAAGAGCGGCGAAGGCGATGAGCAGAACCGCGCCGGAGATCAACATGATCACGAGCATGATTTTTTGCCGAATCGGGCGGTCGCGCAGATTGATCATCGGAGTTGATCCAACTCACAGCTAATTCTGAGCCTAACCGCCGGATTTTTCCGGGAACGAGCGCGGCTCCCCGCTGGAACATTTCCTGCTATCCACTCCGAAAATGTTTGCACCCATTCGCGTCGCGCCCGAGCCCTCCGCCTCCGCGAGTCCTCAAGCGGACCCGATGTGCAATGCACTGCCGGAGCTTGCGCCTGCGATCTCCGGCCGGCGCCGTCTTTTCACAGGCATTCTCCTCACGGCGATCGCCGCCTGTCTCGGTTGCGGGCTCTGGATTCTCACGCATCGGCTCGCTCCGCAGATCACTGCCCCGATTTCCACCGAGTCGGCTTACGTCGCTTCCTTCCCCGAGAAAAGCATCGCGGTTCTCCCGTTCGAAAACCTGAGCACGAACGACCAGAACGGCTTTGCCGACGCGGTGCAGGACGACATCCTGACGGCTCTGGCTAAGATTTCGGATTTGCGAGTCATCAGTCGCCTTTCGGCAAACAGCTATCCTCCGGGCCGGCCTCGTGACTTGCGCGAGATCGCGCAGAGTCTCGGCGCTGGTCACATTCTCCAAGGCAACATCAAGCGCTCTGACGACAAGGTGCAGGTCAGCGTGCAACTGACCGATGCACGACGCGCCGCCAAGCTCTGGAGCATGACTTGGGAGCGAAAAATCGATGCGCTCTCTGACGGGCAAAACAAACTGGTGGAAAAAATTGCCGCACAACTTCATGCCAATATCACGCCCGAAGAAAAGGCCACGCTCGAGCAGCGAGCGACTACCGACCTCATCGCCTACGGCCTCTACGTGAGAGGGAAAACGCTCGTCACCAGCGTGGCGAATTCACAGATCAACGAAAAGCTCATGCAAGCCGTCGAGGTGCTGAATCAGGCGATCGCGCGCGATCCGGATTTTTATCTGGCCTGGTGCCAACTCGCCGCCGCTCACGACTACATTTACTTCTACGGCTTTGATCACACGCCAGCCCGTCTCGCACTCGCGCAGAAGGCGCTCGATACCGTCATTCGCCTGCGCCCGGAGGCCGGTGAAACGCATTTGGCGAAGGCGAACTTTTTCTATCGCTGCTACCTCGATTACGATCAGGCTCGGGTTGAACTGGCCCGAACCGAGCGCGCGTTGCCAAACAATTCCGCAGCGTTCGAGCTAACCGGTTACATTGATCGCCGACAGGGCTTCTGGCCGGAGTCGGCACGCAGCCTGCAGCGCGCTCTCAAATTGGATCCACGCAATGGCCCGCTCCTTCAGGAGATCGGCGCGAGTTACCAGGAATTCCGCCAGTTTGGAGCGATGGCGGCCGCGCTCGACCGTGCGCTGGAGATCACGCCCGGCGATCCCGACACGCGCGTCTCACGCGCTTTCGTTGAGTTGGAATGGCGCGCCGACACCCGTCCGTTGCATGAGGCAATCGCCGAGATCCTGTCCAAGAACCCCGAGGCCGTCGATGTTCTGGCTGACCGATGGCTTTACGTCAGCCTCTGCGAACGAGACCCAGTTGCGATCGCTCGCGCTATCGCCGCGATCCCGGCCGCTGGCATTTCCACGGATCTGAATTTTCCGCGCAGCTATTGCGAAGCGCTCGCCGCCCGCACACGGGGTGACAGCGCGGCAGCTCATGCCGCCTTTCTCGCAGCTCGGGCCGAGGAGGAAAAGCTCGCGCGCGAGCAGCCCGATTACGGTCCAGTCTTCACCGTTCTCGGCCTGATAGATGCCGGCCTCGGGCGCAAGCAAGAAGCGATTCGCGAAGGTCGCCGCGGGGTCGAGTTGCTTCCGATCGCGAAGAACTCGATCGACGGCGGTGAGTTGATGAAATATCTCGGCGTCATCTATGCCTGGTGCGGTGAAAAGGACCTGGCAATCCAACAGATCGCCGCGACCTTGCGCATCCCCAGCACGTTGAGCTACGGCAATCTCAAGCTCCATCCGGCTTGGGATCCGTTACGCGGCGATCCGCGTTTCGAGAAGATCGTTGCGGATCTGGCTCCGAAAAACTACGCCAGTGAAGCGCGCTCATCCGGCGCAGCGCTCGGCCGTCGTTAGGCTAATCTGGAGAAGCCCGGCCAAGCTTGCGCCTTGGAGCCGTAGCCTTACGATCAGAGAACACCTTCTTCGACATCATAGACGTCGAAGAAAAACTTCACCTTGCTCTCGGGCTTGCAAAACTGCGGGATGTAGGTCTCGAAATACTGCTGCGTTTGATCAGATAGATCGCATAAACGCAGCCCAATCATTTCGTTGTTCCACTTGATGATTTCTTTCGCGTCCTTCTGCGTCGCGTGCTCACGGATCCACTTATCTATCTCTTCATCGCTCGCGCCAGTTCCAACGAATTCCCTGAACTGCGCATGATCCAATCCCGTAAATTTCCAAAAATACGCGCCTAGTCCGCAGGGGTAGAAGTTGTATTCGCCGTTGCTCCCGAGCAGATCGGCGCGCGCCTTATCGACCATTCGCGCCGCGATCACAAATCCACCCAGCTTCTGGCGGGGGCTGCGTGGCGGCGTCTTTCTTAAATCGCGAGCTATTCCCTGCAGTTTCTGTTCGTCCTTCGCCCGCGGTTTATCGGTTGTCGTGGTTTCCATTTTTATACCTCTTCAGATCGCGGCGCGCAGGCCCGCGCTATCTCAAAGAGGAACCAGGTGCGCCGGTCGGTTTCATCAATCCAATTTTTGATCAAACGGCAGTGGCGAGATCCCGATGTTCCTCGCAGACATTGTAAGCCTCTCGCAAGCGGCAGCCAATTCTTTGTTGTCTCCCGCAGCCCAGCAATCCTGTCCAGTAATTCGATGTATCGAGTATCGTCGTCGGAAACGCGCTGCAGCTTCGCGTCTCCCCGATTAATGCAGAGTCATTCCTCGAATTTACGCACGGGCCCAGCGATACCGTCCGTCCGCGCGAAGATTTTGCGGCGTCCGGCGTCAGTTTGAGATTTGCGCGATTTTGTGCCAACTAAACAGCTGCGCCAATGAAATTTTTCCGCCGCAAGTCCATTAATCTGCCGCTGGTGGCGGTTGGAGTGGTGGCTTGGCTCGCGATCTCGAATCACTGCGCGCTCGCGGCGTTGGAAGGCGCGACGAATATGCCGACGCCCGGCTGTCATGCCGCGGCGCCAGCCGGTCATCCGCCATCCCCGCACAACAAGACTGGCGGCGTCGAATGCTGCAAGGTTCTGCGAGCGACGTTGCTCAAGTCATCGAGCAGTTTGGTGGCGGCGGACGCCTTCGCTTTCGTAGCGCAGGATTACGTCGTCGCGCTGATTTCGGTGACGGAAGAGGAACGGCTCCTGCGCCTTACCGAGTGGAATACCGGTCCACCTTTAGCGGATTCTTTCGCTGAAACAGTTTTGCAACGGAGCATCCTCGCGCACGCTCCGCCTTCTCCAGCCTAACGAGCGGGATTCGCGTCGCGCGGATCGTCTCGTCGTTAGCTCATTTCATTGCCTCGCACACGGCAGTTGTCTGCTGCCGGGCTGTAAGGCACCCGGCTTCTTGCGGTCCGCGGGTTCTGCATCAATCGGATCGCCACAACGTCACCGCAATTACATCGCATAAACATCAAAGACTCGCAGCCAGAAGCGCTCTGACGCTTCTCATATTTCTTCCATGCGTTCATCCGGCGCAGGTCACAAACCCAAACCCTATGACAAACCCAATTTACCAAGCGCTCGTGGCGCCCACGCGTCACCATCGCGATTTCTTGGACGAGTGAGAGGCGCCATGATCACGAACATCAACATTCTCGTCGCGCTTTGCTTGCTCTCGCTAGGCGGCTGCGCGATCACGCCAGCGCCGGTTTCCACGTCCCCTAACGATCCGAGCAATCCTCTCGCGGCTGAGGCGATCACTCCTCCGTTACAGCCCGGTCTGGTCGCGGGCGCGAAAACTTATCTCTCTCCGCGGACCGGTGCAGACGCGCAGAAGATGCAGCACGGCCGCGGCGATCTGAGATCTCCGGCCGGGATGGATCACGGTGCGACCAACGGTATGGAAGAGATGGCAGGCAAGGCGAGCGCACCGCGCAATCCAGCCGAGCAGGAAGTTGCTCAGGAACTGCGCAGCGAGCCGTCGCCTGCCGTGCCGACCGGGGAGCAACTGCAGAATATTCACCCCAGCGATTACACTTGCCGAATGCATCCGGAGATTCATAGCGACGAACCGGGCAAATGCCCGAAATGCGGCATGCCTTTGGTCACACGCGAGTCGCTCGAGAAAAACAAAGCGATGGAGGAGAGGAAATGACACGCGGCTTGAGTCGTACTTCTGCTCATCTTCGGTCTCCCGCAGCGATCGGAACCAAAGCTAAGACTGCGCTCACTGTATTCGTTCTTGGGATCACAACTCTTTTCGCCTTTGCCGGCGAAGGGCAAGAGCGAGCAACACTCGAGACGGATGCGACTACAATTGTTCAGAAACTTTTGCGCCGCCCCCTCAATGCCGATGCGGCCGCGCAAATCGCCTTGCTCAACAATCGCCATCTGCAGGCCCGCCTTC
>JAICMR010000091.1 GCA_025929155.1 Chthoniobacterales bacterium
GTCGCGCATCGCGATTCGGAAGCCCGCGCCTAACGAGCTGTATTGTTTGATCGCGTTGATCCGTTTGCGCGCCGCGCCGACCGTCATCATCTCGCGCGGCAGGAGCAAATAGGCGTAAGCTTTGTGCTCGGCGCGACCAACCCGGCCGCGGAGTTGATAAAGATCCGCGAGCCCGAAACGGTCGGCCCGGTCGATGATGATCGTGTTCGCATTTGGAATATCGAGGCCGCTCTCGATGATCGTGGTACAGACAAGGACGTCGATCTTTCCCGCGACAAAGCGCTGCATCACGGCTTCGAGTTCATCCGCGCTCATCTGGCCGTGGCCAAACTCGACTCGCGCCTGCGGACAAAGCTCGACGATCCGGTCGCGCACTTTCTCGATCGACATGACTCGATTGTGCAGGAAGTAAACCTGTCCCTGGCGCTCGAGTTCGCGATTAATCGCATCGCGAATGATCCGCTCGTCGTAGCCGGCGACGACGGTTTCAACCGGAAGACGATTGAGCGGCGGCGTCTCAATTGTGGACATGTCTTTCACGCCGACTAACGAAAGGTAAAGCGTGCGCGGAATCGGCGTCGCGGAAAGCGTGAGGACGTCGACGAGCTTGAAGAGTTCCTTGAACTTCTCCTTGTGCAGCACGCCGAAGCGCTGCTCTTCGTCGATGATGACGAGGCCGAGGTCCTTGAAGACCACATCGCCGGAAATCAGCCGATGCGTTCCCACGACGACATCGACGCCGCCGTCGCGAAGTTGCTCAAGCACCTTGCGCTGCTCAGCCTGCGAGCGGAAGCGGCTCAGCATCTCGATCTTCACCGGGTAATCGAGCATCCGTTGGCGGAAGGTTTCAAAGTGCTGCTGTGCGAGCACGGTTGTTGGCGTGAGGACGGCGACCTGTTTACCTTCCATCACGGCCTTAAAGGCCGCGCGGATCGCCACCTCGGTTTTGCCGTAGCCGACGTCGCCGCAGATCAGGCGATCCATCGAACGCGGCGCTTCCATGTCGCTTTTCGTTTCAACGATCGCCTTCAGTTGATCGGGCGTTTCGCGGAAGGGGAACGAGTGCTCAAATTCCACCTGCCATTTGCTGTCGGGGTGAAAGGCATAGCCAGTTTGAGTTTCGCGCTCGGCTTGGAGCGCAAGCATTTTGCCAGCATAATCGAAGACGGAAGCCGCCGCGTTTTTTCGCGCGCGCGACCACTTGGCGTCGGCCAGTGAGCTGAGTGGCGGCGACTTTTTTCCGACTCCGACATAACGCGAAACCAGGTAAGCCTGTTCGAGCGGCACGTAGAGTTTCGCGTCGTCGGCAAATTCGATTGCCAGCACTTCCGGCGCTTCCGCCGGTGTAGAGGCGGCCGTGTCGGCCGCGGAGTCTGTGAGTGGTTTGCTTGCACCCCATCCTTCTGCGGCCGACACGCTCGCCGCTACACCTAATCTCGTTAGGCCGAGGAACCGTCCAATGCCATGCTCGAGGTGAACCACGAGATCGTCCTCGTGCAGCTCGCTGAAATCGATTTGCGTCCGCTGCGCGCCGAATTTCGCAGCACGCTGGAGTCGCCGGCGCCCGTGAGTCGGCGCCCGACCGAAAATCTCCGCCGCGGCGAGGACAACGAGATTCGCAGCGGGAAAACAGAATCCGCGCGCGAGCGTGCCTTCGACCAAATCGAGGCCGCTCGTCTCGATTTTCGCGTCGGCGAGAATTTCTCGAAACCGCTCGATCTCGCCTTCGGTCTGAAAGTAAATTACGATCCGTGCGCCGGCTTCGCGCCAACTTGTTAGGCCCGCAAAAAATTGCTGACGCTTGGCTTCCGCCACGATGAATTCTCCGGTGTCGAATTCGCCGATCTCGCAATCGACGAAGGCACCGGAAAAATCCTCGACGGTGGTGTGAGGCAGCGCGGCCGTTGTGTCCTCGGGAGCGGAGCGAGGCGGAGTCGAAGAATCCCGTGAACGGTCTTTCAAGCGGCGCTTCCCAGCAGCTCCACGGAATTTGACCTGCTCGCGGCTGCTCGCATCCCCCTGCGGGGCTGCCCTCCCTGTCGCGCCGTCCCCGCTCGCTCCATTCTCGACCCGGTTCCGCTCCGGTCCGCTTTGCTCGGAATGACGGAATCCTTCGGTGATAATCACTGCCGCCTCCTGCGCTTCAGCTTCTTCCGGCTCGATCGCAATCTGGAGATCGTTAGGCGCGAGGTAATCGCGGACTTTGCCGCTGTCGTCCTCGGTCGCGCCCAGGAGCAGTTCGACGCTGTTCAGCTGGCCGATTGAAGTCTGCGCATCGAGGTCAAATTCGCGAAGCGATTCGATTTCGTCGCCGAAAAATTCCGCGCGGACTGGGAGCTGCGCCTGCCAGGAAAAGACATCCAGAATTCCGCCGCGAACGGCAAATTGTCCCCGCGTCGTGACCTGCGCGGCGCGTTCGTAGCCAGCTTCGCCTAACGAAGAAATAACCTCTTCCAGCCGCGCATTCCCGCCCCGTTGCAGGCGCAGCGCGGCGGAGCGCAATGCGCCCTGCGACGGCGCCGGATGATCCAGGCTCGCGCGCGTTGCCACGACAATGTGACGGCCTTTTTCCCCGAGCCGGCTGAGAAGCGCGAGACGTTCGGCGACGATCTCCTGGTCCGGTAGAATATTTTCGACGGCGATGAATTCTGCTTCCGGAAAAAAGAGCGCCTCGGGAAGCCAGTTGACCAGACTTTCGTAGAGCAATTCCTGACTGCGCACGCTTGGGCAGAGGATCCAGACTGTCGACTTCGCCTCCCGCGCGATGACAGACGCGAGGAACGCCTGAGCCGGAGCGATGACGTGCGAAAAGGTGACCGGACGCACACCACGCGCGACCATCTGGAGACGGCGCGCGATCGGTTCAGCCGCCGCGACGATCTGGAGAAGCTCAGCGACCCGCGATTTTTCCACGCCATGCTCTCGCCGAAAGGCCGGCGAAGTTCAATTTGGTGGAGGGATGAAAACCTGTGCGTTTGGGAGACCGAAAGTCCGGTGAGCGGGCGCAAAGTCCATCCACGCCGATCTTCTCGCCCTACCGGATCGGCTTTTTCTTCGGCGCGACGGCCTGCCGACCGCTTCGCACGAAGTTACACGTCGCGGCCGATCGCGGTGGCGACGGCGCGAACTCGCTGCACGAGATCATGAAAGGCTTCCGGCACCAACGCCTGCTCGCCGTCGCTCCGCGCCCGCTCCGGGTCATCGTGCACTTCGATCATTAACGCATCCGCGCCAGCAGCGACCGCGGCCAGCGCCATCGAGGGAATGAATTCACGCAGACCGATCCCGTGAGTCGGATCGACCACGACCGGCAACCGCGTCTTCGCTTTCAAAATCGGGACCGCGTTCAGATCGAGCGTATTTCGCGTCATCGTCTCGAATGTGCGAATGCCGCGTTCGCAGAGGAGCACGTTGGGGTTGCCTTCGCTCAGGATATATTCCGCGCTCATCAGCACGTCGTTAATCGTGGCGCTGAAACCGCGCTTGAGCAGCACCGGCAACTTGCTCCGTCCGACTTCTTTTAAGAGCGAAAAATTCTGCATGTTGCGAGATCCGATCTGGAGGCAATCGGCATATTTCTCCAGCAACGCGAGATCACGCGTATCCATGATCTCGGTGATGATTGGAAGGCCCGTTTCCGCACGCGCGTCGGCCAGCAGACGAAGGCCGTCTTCGCCCAGGCCCTGAAAGCTGTAGGGTGAAGTGCGCGGCTTGAAGGCCCCGCCGCGCAAAACCCGCGCGCCCGCCTTCTGGACCGATCTGGCGATGGAAAAGAGCCGGTCTTTACTTTCCACAGAGCAGGGCCCGGAGATCAGGACGACGTTCTGGGCCGTGCCGACCGGGACGTTGCCGATCAAAACCGGCGGAGGCGCGGCGCCGTTTCGAGCCACGAGTCGGTAGGGTTTCAAGACTGCGAAGACGCTTTCGACGCCCGGAATGGCCGCGATCGGCTTCTCGCGGATCACGTCTTCCGGGCCGATCACACCGATCACGACGCGCTCCGAACCCCGCAGGATTTCGGCCTTGAGACCAAACTCCTCGACACGCTCGACGATATGATCGATCTGCGCGTCGGTGACGGCCGGTTGGGTAATGATGATCATGGCGCGAAGAGGAGGAGTTTACCTTTCGCGCGCGCGCCCGGCAACCGCACCGCAATCTCGCTTACGGAACGATCTCAACCGGCGTGCCGGGCTCGACCGTTTTATAGAAATCCTCGGCCATGAACTCCGGCATGCGAATGCAACCGTGCGACGCAGGATAGCCAGGGAGATAACCCGCGTGCAGGCCGAAAGCGGGAGCGATCTTCATGTAATACGGCATGGGCGCGCCTTTGTAGTGCGTGCCCGGCGGCATGGGATCCTTGCCACGTTCGATGTTTGGCACCACGACGTTGTCGTTGGCATCCACGTAATCGCCATAGAGGCTGGAGGCATGATCGATGTCTTTGTCGAGTATCTTGAACTTGCCCATTGGCGTGTCTTTGCCCTCCCGACCTGTGGAAAGCTGTGAGATGCCCACGAGCTGTCCGCCCTTGTAAAAGTAGGCGCGCTGTTCGCTCAGGATGATCTTGATGGACGGCTTGCCTGGCACACCGTCCCCATCCCAATATGAGACTGTATCGGTCGGTGCACTCGACGCGACCGGCTGGTTCCCATAGACGCCGCCGAGGTATTGCGTCTGACCATCGGCAAAACGCGGATCTTCATCAGCGCATCCGGCCAGCATCAGGAGCGCCGCGAAGGCGAGCAGAAAGGACGGCCGGGAACAGTTGCGCAACATAATGATTTTGACAGGGGAAGCGCAACTAACGCGGAGCGCTTGGCAAGTCAAGATGATCGGGAAGCAGGTGTCGGGCCGGCAGGCTTGAAATTTGCTGGGATTTGTCGAGACTGCCGATCGCTAGCCAGAAACGCTGTCTCGAATCGCAATGCCTACTTACGAATATACCTGCCTCAAGTGCGGTCAGAACTTCGACGCCTTCCAATCGATGCGCGATGAAGCTTATAAGACTTGTCCAAAAGAACTTTGCCGGCTCGAGAAGTGGGGCAAAGGCAAGGTAAAACGCCTGCTTGGCACAGGTGCGGGACTTATCTTCAAAGGCTCCGGCTTTTACATCACCGACTATCGGAGTAACTCCTATAAGGAAGGGGCGAAAAAGGAAACTGGCTCCGCTGGAGAGAAGAAGAGTGAAAGCGCGCCGGCCAAGCCGGAAAGCAAGCCGGCTGCACCTTCTCCCACGACGCCGGCGCAAAAGAAAGAGTCAAAGTCGTGACCAAACTGATCTGCCCGGATTGTCGCCACGAGAACGAGCCGGAGCGGATTTATTGTCACAACTGTGGCGCGCGCCTTGATCGCTCCGCCGTTAAAAAAGAAAGAATGGCCGCGGAGGAGCCGCGGGTTGTCACGCAGGCGCGACTGAAAAGGATGTTTGACCCGACGCGGGGTCGAAGCACGAGAATCGCCTTGAAGTTGGTGAAGGTTATTTTGGGAGCGCTGGTTCTGGCTCTTGTCATCCAGATGTTATTGCCGCCGGACCTGCCGACGGAAACGAAGAACGACTCCTTCGCCCCGATGATCAGCATGGACTTGCTCTCGGCTCTCGAGAGTCGTAGGCCGCAACAGCTAGTTTACAGTCAGGACCAGGTAAATAGCTATCTCGCTTCCCTAATTCGCCGGAAAGATAGCCCAGCCAAAGAGGGGTTCTTACCAATAAGACGCATTTTTTCCAGGTTCGACGAAGGAGTTTGCCGAATTTACGCTTCCTACAGCTTCTTCGGCCTGCCTCTCTACGTGAGCGGCTGCTACAGCGTCAGGATAGAAAGCGGCAAATTAATTGCGACCTGTCATGGTGGCTCTTTTGGGCGCCTACCGATTGATCCCGCCTTGATGAACCAGCTCGATGTGGTTTTGAGGAAGACTTGGAAGACCGTGGACCGCGAGCGCAAGCAGATCACTCAGCTCGCGGCCCTGGAGTTTCATCCGCAATCCGTAAGCTTTATAACCGTGCGGTAAGCTGAAAGTCAGCCGAGACCCATGGTGGAGAGTAGGCGGTCATCGATCTGTCCGTCGACACGAAGACCGTTGGCTCGCTCGTAGCTCCGAATCGCCCGTCGGGTTTCATCTCCCACCACTCCGTCGATCGCACCGTGATAGTAGCCGGACTGCGCCAGCTGCTGTTGCACCTGCGCTTCCACCGATACGGTCTCCTTGCCCTCGCTCTCGGTGGAGTTTCGTGGAGCGCGATCAGGCACAACCCGGCCTTCATAGACGCCCTGCGGATCGTAGGTATAGCTTGCAACCGGATAAGTAGCGTAACCGTAAGGATATCCGTAGAAGTAGGGATAGCCGTAACCATAGTAGGGATAACCGAAGCCACCGAAATAGAAGTTCACGCGATTGCCACCATAGTATCTCCCGCGATAGTACCGGCCGTGGTAAAAGCCACCATGATAATGGCCGTGGCCCACATAGTGCCCGCCATTATAGTTCCCACCCCGGCTCATTCCGGGCTGCATGCCTCCACCATGATTCATCGCGCCGCCGCCGCGGTTCATTCCGGCATGTCCGCCGCCGTGACCGCGCTGCTGCGCATGAGCAGGCGCCGAGAGAGCAAATGCTCCGGCGGCCGCCAAAGTAACTGAAAGAGCAGTTCCAAGTTTCATAAAATTATCCTCTTCTTTTGCTTCCGAAATTATAGCACAATTTAATGCTTTCTGCGCGGCCAAAGCAAAATCGCAGACTGCAAGATTGACCGTGGTCCCCCCGAAAATATTCATCGTTCTCCTCGCGATTTTTCCTGGCCTCGTGACTGCACGGGCTGCGGTCAAAGCGCACAGCACGAGCACCTCGCGGCAGTTCGTCGTCTACGGCGCACAAGTTCTGGTGCGCGGCGCGTTTTGCCATCTTGCGGAACGGACAAAAGCAAATCTGTTGGAGACGCTCCGCATCGAGGACGAGTGGAAGACCCCGATCGTGATTAACCTCGATTATCCGCAGGCGAACCTGCCGGAGCTCGTGCGGACGCGCTTTGACTTCAGCCAGGTCGGTTCGGGTTTGAAACTACAACTCAACCTGCTCGTCACCGATGATCTCGACGGACGAGAAGTGCGGCGGGAACTGCTCCGCGCGGTTCTAATCGAAATGATCTATCGCGAGCGCACGAACATCGCCGCGGGAAGCCCTTACAGCGCGCCGCCGGATTGGTTGATCGATGGGATTCTGCAACTCGAGCCGGCCGGGAATCGGGATGAAGCAGCGCACTTGCTCGAGAACATGATCGCCCTCCAGCGCATTGCGCCGCTCGACGAGGTCGTTAGGCAAAAAAGCGACTGGCTCGATCCCACCTCCCGAAAAATCCACGATGCTTATGCGCTGGCTTTGGTGCAGTTGCTGATCGAATCGCCGGATGGCCGGCGCAAACTCGTGAAATTCATCCGCGATCTGCCGGACGCACCTAACGATCCCATGGCCAATCTGCAGGTCCACTTCCCGAGCCTGCTCGGTCCTGGCGCGAGCAAGTGGTGGTCGCTGAGTGTCGCGCATTTATCCGCGGCTAATCGTTATCAAATTCTGAGTATCGCTGAGACCGAAAGAAGGCTGGACCGGCTCAGGCATATCACCGTGTCTGGTCTTGATGGAAGGCCGCGCGAGTATGACGTCGAGGCTTTCTCAAACTATTTGAAACTTTGCGGCAGCCCGGAGGCGTTGCAGGATTTGAGCGAGCAATTCCTCCTGGTCAGTGCGCAGGCGAATCCCTGTTATCACTCAATCGTGCAGGAGCTTTATCTGATCGCGCTGGAGCTCTCGCGAGGAAAGACGAAGCATATCGCCGGGCGTTTAACGCGGCTGAACGGCTACCGTGCTCTGGTGGACGCCCGGGGACGCGACATCGATGACTACATGAATTGGTTTGAAGCGACTCAACTCAAGACCATGAGCGGCGCGTTCTCCGATGTTTTAAAAGTGACGAGCGAGCAAGAGCAAGCGCGCTCGCGCCGGCGCGATTCGATCTCGGTCTATCTCGATTCTATGGAAGCGCTTGCAGGTTTTTAATTTCCTCGGTGTTGAGGCGTGCCCAATCTTCGACTCCGTTGTCCCAAGGAGAAAAGGAGAATCGAAAGGACTCAAGCGCTTGGCGCCTCGCCAATTTGCGCCCGCCGCGGTTGCTCGGCTCCGGTTGCTGCTTATCCTAGCGCTCGCGCTCGCCCCCCGAGCGTCTTCCTTTCCATGCAAAAAATCGGATTTGCCGAAGCCCTTGATTCCATCGTGGCGAGCGATGCGCGGTATCAGCGTGACGCGTATGTCTTTCTGCGCGACGCGCTCGATTACACGACGAAGCAGCAGAAAAAGGCGCGCGGCGCGGCTGTCCGGCATGTGGCTGGTCCGGAGCTGCTGGACGGGGTGCGGCTTTACGCCTTGAAGGAATTTGGGCCGATGGCGCTGACGGTTTTTTCCTATTGGGGAATCCATCGCTGCGAAGATATCGGCCACATGGTTTTCAATCTGATCGGCGCCGGAATTTTCGGAAAAACGGAGCAGGATTCGATCGAAGATTTTAAGTCGGTCTACAACTTTCAAGACGCTTTTGTGAAACCTTACCTGCCGCAGGCGTCCTCAGCCCCGGCGAAGATGCCGCCAGCTTTGCCCGCGCCGAAAACTTCCTGACCGGGCAGGCTTCGAACATGCTGACCTCGCTTCAACTGAATCCCGCCCCGCCGGCTACGTCGCCAGCGATCACTTTTCCGCCGGTCACCGCGCAAAAATGGACGCTGCCGAACGGCCTGACGATCATCGTGCAAATCGACCGGAGCGCACCGGTCGCGAGCGTGCAGGCTTGGTGCGGCACCGGAAGCGTGGACGAAGACGGCCATCTCGGCGCGGGGCTTTCGCACATTCTCGAACACATGCTGTTCAAGGGCACGAAGACGCGGACGACGAACGCGATCGCGCAGAGCGTGCAGGACCAGGGCGGTTACATCAACGCCTACACCTCCTTCGATCGCACGGTCTATTGGATCGATGTGCCTAACGAGGGCGTGACGAGCGCGCTCGATATTCTCTCCGACGCGATGATGAACTCGACGCTTCCGGAAGAGGAATACATCAAGGAACAGGAAGTGATTCGGCGGGAATTTGCGATGGGGATGGACGACCCGGACCGCATGATTGGCCAGCTCATGTTCCGCACCGCTTATCAGCGCCATCCGTATCGGCTGCCGGTGATCGGCGACATCCAGGTATTTAACCAGCTGACGCGGGCAGACGTGTTCCGGTATTACAAGGCGCGCTACGTGCCGAATAACCTGACCTTTGTCATCGTCGGCGATGTCGATGCGGATGCGATTTATGCGCAGCTTGCGGAGTTTTTCAAAGATCATCCCGAGCAATCGCTCAAGCCCGTTTACATTCCGTCCGAGCCGCCGCAACTGAGCCGGCGGGAAGTGAATGAGGAGTTCGCGACGGAGCTGACTCGGTTGGCCTTCGCCTGGCATATTCCCGAGATCGCGCATCCCGACGTTCCGGCGCTGGATCTGCTCTCGACCGTGCTTGGCGACGGGCGTAGCTCGCGACTTTACCGCCGGGTCCGCGAGGAGGCCGGCCTCGCCTTTTCGTTAGGCGCGTTTTCCTATACGCCGGGAGATCCGGGTCTTCTGGGCATCGACGCAACGATCGAACCGGAGAACCGGAATGCGGCCGAGCGGCTCATTTTGCAGATCGTCGCGGAGATTTCAGCTCAGGGCGTGTCCGCGGAGGAGCTGGCGAAAGCGAAAAAGATCGTCCTTAGCCATTCGTTAGGCGGGCTCACCACGATGCGAGGCCAGGCTTCCGATCTCGGCGCGAACTGGCTTGTCTCGCGCAATCTCAACTTCACCCGCGATTACCTCGAGGCCATGCAGAAGGTGACGCTGGCCGATCTCCAGCGGGTCGCGGCGCAATATCTCGTGGAGGAAAATCTGACGGTCGTCTCGTTAAATCCGCGGGGAACGCTGGCGGCGAAAACCACCGAAGCCGTGGCCATTTCCGCGGGCGAGATCCAGAAGTTCGAACTCGCCAACGGTCTCCGACTTCTCGTTAGGGAAGATCCGCGTTTGCCGCTGGTCTCGATGGTCGCTGTTTTTCGCGGCGGGCTGCTCGCCGAGATGCCGGAGAACAACGGCATCACGCGCCTGCTCGCAAAGGTTCTCCTTAAAGGCACGACCACCCGCACTGCCGAGGAAATTGCGGACACGATCGAAGCCGTCGGTGGCGGGATCGGGAGCGACGCGGGCAACAACAGCTTCAGCATTTCGCTCGATGTCACCGAGCCGGATTTGCGGCTCGGGATTGATCTTTTGTCCGACGTCCTCCTGCACGCCACGCTTCCGGAAAAGGCGATCGCGCGCGAGAAAGAAGCGCAGTTGGCCGGCATTCGCGCCGAGGAGGAGCAGCTCACAACGGTCGCGCGAAACGCCCTTCGTGCCGCGCTTTTCCCCCGGCATCCCTATGCGCTCCGCGCAAAAGGCTCCGCCGCATCTGTCGCATCGCTTACGCAGGCTGAGCTGCTTGATTTTCGCAACCGGCTGCTCGTGGCGCGCAACGGTGTCATCTCGGTTTTTGGCAACGTTCGCGCGGCGGAAGTGCGCGAGCTTTTCGAGAAAGCTCTCGCCGTGATGCCGGCCGGGGAACTTGCCCTCACCACCGCGCCGCAGCCGCCCTTCGTCAAGCAAACACGTGCGGTCGAGGAGCAGCGCGATAAGGCGCAGGGGGTTCTGATGGTTGGCTTCCGCGGCGCTGACATGTTCAGCGAAGACCGTTACGCGCTGGAGTTGATCGACGAGGCGAGCAGCGATCTGGGGTCGCGCTTCTTCGTCCGGATTCGCGAGCAAATGGGACTTGCCTACTACGTCGGCGCAAGCCAGATGCAGGGTCTCGTGCCGGGGCTCTTTGCGTTTTATCTCGGGACCGATCCGCAAAAGATCGAGCAGGTCAAAGCCGAGTTGCTCGACGAGATCGGAAAACTGGCGACCGCCGGCCTAACGAATGATGAGCTCGCCCGCGCGAAGAAGAAGTTGATCGGCCAGCAGCGGATCTCAAACCAGAGCAACGACACTTTTGGTTACATGGCCGCGCTGGATGAACTTTACGGGCTCGGCTTTGCGCATTACAAGGAACTCGAACGCGAGGTGGAGCGCGTGACCGTAGAAGACATCCGCCGGGTGGCGGAGAAATATTTCCAGCAACCTTACATCCTCGCGGTCGTCCGCCCACCGATCACTAACCCTCAACCATAAAATTCTGCCATGGCCGAAGTCCAGAAAACCACCCAATCCGGAGAAATGACGCAGCGCTTCATCGAATTCGTGATGATGCAGGCGCAACACGCCGCGCTTTTTCTCGGCCAAGTCCCGAATCCGCAGACTGGCAAATCCGAAGTGAATCTGGAGGTCGCGCGGATGTTCATCGACCAACTGGTGATGATCCAGGAAAAGACGCGCGGCAACCTGACAAACGACGAGGCGACGGTCTTGCGAAACGCGCTCTCCAGTTTGCAGATGGCGTTCGTAGAAGCGTCCCAGGGTGGAGCAGGGGATGTTGCATCCGAATCCGGGCCGATCACTGCCGCGAAACCAGCGACAGCAGGTGAATCGCCGGCTTCCGCGAGCGAGCCTGCTCCGATGCCGAGTGCTCCCGCCGAGTCGGAGTCGAAAAAGAAGTTCACGAAAAGCTATGGCGCGTAATGCGCTCTGCCGCCGCCGCGATCGTTGATTAGCGATCGAACGCGGCTCGAGGTAAGTTCACGGTATGAACCAGCTGAGTCGCTTTCAGAAAATTGTTGCCGACGCGAAACAAAATATCCGCGAGATCAATCCCTCAGAGGCTGAAGCGGAGAGAAAGGTTGGCGATGCCGTCGTGATCGACGTCCGCTCCACGCAGGATTGGAAGGCGGGCCACATCGAGGGTGCGCGCCACCTCGATCGCGGCGAGATCGAGCTGGAAATCGAGGAGCAAATTCCGGATCTGGACCAGCGAATCATCTGCTATTGCGGCGGTGGGAGCCGCTCGGCGCTTGTCGCAGAAAGCCTCCAGAAGATGGGCTATCGTAACGTCCGTTCGCTTGCTGGCGGCTTTCGGGAATGGAGCGCGTCCGGGTTGCCAGTCAGCACGTAATCTCCCATCGGGTTTTGTTGCCGGTCAGACCGGAAGTAATCAAGCGCGCTCCTTCCTAATCCGCCGCGGCAGTCTTCAGTTCTTGCCGCCTTTTCGTTCGCCACCGAATCGAGAGCCATGCCCAGAGCGGTAACCGCTAGGACAACGTGCGATCGAGCTTTCCGATCTTGCGCAACTGCGGCCACTTCAGGGACACCCCTACGACCACCAGAATCGTGCCGACTCCGCCGCCGACCACCGACATGACCGGCCCGAGAAGCGCCGCCGTTAAACCTGACTCGACGGCGCCGAACTCGTTCGAGGTGCCGATGAAAATATTGTTCACCGCCGAAACGCGCCCGCGCATTTCGTCGGGCGTGAGCAACTGCACGAGAGTCTGCCTGACGACAACGCTCACGCTGTCGAAAACTCCGGTGAGGAAAAGCGTCAGGAGCGACAGCCAAAACCAGGTGGACAAGCCAAACACGATCGTCGCGAAACCGAACCCGCTCACGCACCAGAGAAGCGATCGGCCCGCATTCCGCATGGGCGGCAGGAACGCAATCGCGATCGCCATCCCGAAAGAGCCGATCGCGGGCGCGGCCCGCAACCAACCCAGGCCAATTGGTCCGCAGTGCAGGATCTGATCGGCAAAGATCGGAAGCAATGCGGTCGCGCCCCCAAGCAGGACGGCGAACATATCGAGTGTAATCGCGGCCAAAATGACTTTCCGGCCCGCGACGAACCGGATGCCCTCGGCCAGGCTTTCCCACGGGCTCGTCGTCACTCGCTTCGATTCGCGCGCTTTTGTGATCAACAGCGCGAGCAGGAAAAAGACGAGGGCGCAGCAGGCGTCGAGCGCGTAAATGAAGGGAAATCCGAGCCTAACGATAAGCAAACCAGCGAGCGCCGGACCGACAACCGAGGCGATTTGAAACATGCTGCTATTCCAAGTGACGGCATTGGCAAATACATCCCGCGACACCAGCGTCGGGAAGAAGGACGAGCGCGCCGCCCAGCCAAAGGTGCGGGCCACACCTGAAATCAGCATTACCAGGTAGATGAGCGGGAGGGAGAGATCGTCGAAATGATAGGCGGAATGGCGTTCGAAAATGTGGGCGATAAACCGCAGTCCATGGTTCGCCTGCAGGAGAATCGGGAGGCGCGGGAGCACCAGATGATTGAACGAGAGGAGCGCAAGACAAACCGAGCAAAGTGCGCTCAGCACCTGCGAGCAAAGGATGATATTTTTCCGTCGATAACGATCCGCTAGATGGCCGGCCGGCAGCGACAACGCCACGACCGGCAGCGCTGCTGTCAGGCCGACGAGCCCGAGCGCAGCGGCGGAATGGGTGCGCGCATACACTTCCCATTCGAGTGCGATGGTGAGCATTTGGCGGCCGCTCGTCGCGACGAAGTTGCCGGTCGCGTAAAGCACATAATTGCGCGAAAGGAACGCAGCGTAGGGATCATGCTTCGGCCGGGCAGCGGGTGAAGGAAAAGGAGGCTCGGGCATGAAAGCGCGCGAAGCCGCGGCCCGGGCGCACGAGATCGTAAGAGTGAGCGCGTCGACCGCAAGCGAGCAAGGGCGCCATTTCGCGACGGCTCTGCCGAACAAAAAAAGTTCGGTCCAAATCTAAAAGAGGTGAAAGCCGCAGCCCGGCCGCTTCGATTGAGCAACCGGCGGCCTACACCCCGCCATCGACAACTCCGACGTTGCGGCCAGCCTTGGCGCAGAACTCCTCAAGGATAAACACGTGGCCTGGCTACGTGCCGCAGCGGGTTTTACTCGCGGCAAGACCTCGACCGGCGTGGGAGGTGCGCGGCTACAAATAACCGTTCTAGAGCAGGACCGTGTCGCGCCGCCAACCACTCCCCGATGTCGGCACGAGCACGGCCTGCTTGAGATTCTTGTTTTGGAGCTGCGCGGACTCCTGCAGGTTCGGCGTGTTCGGCGTCAGCTGCTCGCTAGGCGGAATTGGCGGCAGTTCCTGGTGCTCAAGATTTTCGTAACGCTTGCGCACGTCCGCCGGGATTTTCGTGCGCTCTTCTTCCGTCTCGATTGGGCCGTTGAAGAGCACTTTTCCCGTGGCGTCTTTGGCGGTCAGCATTTTCTTGCCGTTCACCGTCTCGATCAGCAGCTCTCCCTTCTCATCGGAAAAAACGATCTGCGCTTTGCCGAGGTCGATATGGCTGGCTTTGACTGTCCCGCCGCTCGCCGTGATGATCCGCAGGTTTTTCGCCGCAGCGCGCATGGCTTCATCCCCGGCGCGCCTTGCTTCATCGCCCGCTCTTAAGGCTTCGGCTTTCGCCCGGGAAACGGCCTCGCGGACGGACGACAAGTCTGGCGCGTGCCAATCCTCCATGTCATCGCTGTCGTCGAAATTCCAGTTGTAGCCGAACGCCCGGTGATCCGATTTAGCCTCCTTTTGCTGGAGCTTCGCCGTGAGTTTCATCTCCTGTCCCTTGCGCAAAACCGTCAGGTTAACTGAACTCCCGTCGCTGAAACTGCGGACGAGCACCCCCAGCTGCTCCGAGTTGACGATGATCTGGTCGTTCAAGGTCCGGATGATGTCGCTCTGCTGGACCCCGGCGAGATCCGCAGCGCTTTTCGGGACGACGTAGTCCACGACCAGCCCGAAGCCGCGCGGGAGGCCGAGCTGCTCGCTGACGACACGCTGGACGCGGGAAGTTTCCACACCAAGAAAAGTGTAGGGTCCTCTAGGTTGATCGTTAGGCATCCGCCCGCGATGCGGCGGTGCGGGAGGGGCGGGCGGAGCGCCTGGGGCAGCGGCCACCGAAGGTGTGGCCGGCGCCGTGGCTGGTGTGGCTGGCGTAGCCGGTGCGGTCGGGGCCGCGGGTATCTGCCCGAACGCGGCGAGCGGCAGGAGAGCGGCGAGTGCGGTGGTTAAGACGATTCGAGTTCTCATGGTTTTGTTTTGGTTGTGGTTCATTGAAAAGCGACCGGTGTCAGCACGACCTGCTCGACCGGATAAGTGACGCGGACCGAGGCGCCGGTTTGGGCATTGCGCCAGCGCATCGTCTCGCGCGTCTCGTAACGGAGACGGCGGCGGTGGA
>JAICMR010000130.1 GCA_025929155.1 Chthoniobacterales bacterium
CCGGCGGCGATGGGAACGATCTCACGCTGACGGTGGAGTAGGCAGTGTCAGCGCAATGCGAGTAGCGGTGGGCGCGGGAGGTAGTAAGCCGCTCCGCTCTCCGACCCGCTGTCAGCGCCGCTCGGAGTCCCGATCCCGTCCTGCGTCACAGAAAGTGAAACCGCCCCCACCGTCGCTGTTCTAATTCTTGCAAAGGTCGAAGAATCGCCCTGGCGACTCCGGGTTGTGCAACTCACGGTGACAACGAGGTCGCGCCGCAACGCTGGCCCGGACAAACGCCACTCCCAGGGTCAAATTATGCCAACTATCGACTGGAGGCGGCCTTCCTGCTCAGCTTCCCGACGTTGCTCGTTGCTGTATGGAGAGTGGTTGCACTTCCATTGCAAGGCCGATGCAGAAGTCGCCATTTCGGACATTGGACACGCCAAAACGAATCAAATTATTCAGCAAATGTTCAGATCCAGCCTTGGCTAACGACCGAAGATCCCGCGCAGACCGCTCCGCGTCTCCGGCTTTCGTGCCACTTGCTCCGGCCAACATTCCACGATCTCAAGCGCGAGAAAACGGAAGAGCGTGAGGCGCGCGAACTTGATATCGAGCCGCAGGTTTTTTGAAATCTGCGCGACCGAGCGCGTGCCGTTGAACTGCGAAGCAAACTGCGCTTCCGCGACCGTGAGCCGGAGCTGCTGCACGCGGTTGTGCCCTTCCCGGGTATAGGCGGGAACGCTCGTCGGGTCCACCATCGCCCTCTTCCCCAATTCCTGGTATTGCACGAAACGCAGCGTGCTCAACGCCCACTGATCCATGTTTCCCTCGCTTCCGGGCAGCTCGCGGGCGTAGCCCGGCACCGGTTGTTGCTCGAAAATAAAGCGAACGCGCTCGGCGTTCCAGAGCTGCGCGAAAAGCTTTTGACCGTAGTGTTGCACGAGCTGCAGGCCCGGCTCGCGCAGGATCAGATTTTCCTGAGCCAGCGTGACGAAAAGCGGACAGCCGGTCTGGCTCTGGGTTTTGCGCGCGGCCTCGACCCGCGCGGGATCGACGTCCAGCAACGTGACCGGCGCTTCCTCGCAGTAAACTTGTGGATGCCGGGTCGTAACGAGGATGACCCGGCCCGCGCGCGCCAGGAGTTCGACGGTGGCCCGCGACCAAAAAATCTGGAGCATTCCGGTCAGTTTTTCACGGGCGATTGTCTGCAGTGCCCAGTGGAGAGAAAAGAAACTGGCATCGCCGCAAAAGTAGGCGTTTGAGGAATCGACGGGCGCTGCCGGCGCGGCGGGGGCGGATGGAACTGGCGGACCGGGTGGAGTTGGAGACGCCGGGGCTTTTTTCGACAGCGCGAGCACTGGTTGCTCGAAGTTTATCACCTTGTTTCCCTGGCGCCTGATGTGCGCTTGGGCCGCACCGGCCGTCTTTTCGTTAGGTTTAATGCGACCGGGGGATTTGGGCTCCTGTGCGGTGATCGGCAGATCCGCGGGAGGGTTATCGAAGTTTAAAGACTTTGCCTCCTGCGCGACGATCCGTCCTCCCGAAAGGACCGGCCTGGAGCGCGGCTCTGGCTCCTTCGAGACTGCCTTCTCGGGCGGTTTCACTTCATTGCCGCCTAGCGATCCCGAGGTGAAGCGAGTGGGAGGCGATTTTTCTGTGGCTTTGGCCGGCTTCGCGTCGGCCGCGCCGTTCTTGAGATAGCTCGCAACCGAACTTACGAGCAGTTCGGAAGTGAATGGCTTACTCAAAGAACCAATTACGTTCGGCAGATGGCTGCGATCCTGGTGGAGCTCGCTCCCGAACCCCGACATGTAAACCACCGGGATCTTGGAAGTCGTCGTGTTGGCCACGAGCTTCCGACAGACTTCATCGCCTCTCATGTCGGGCAAAATGTAGTCGAGCAGGATCAGGCTTGGCGCCTTCGTGTGGCTCGCACGCAGACCTTCCTCGGCGGTCGCGGCAGCGACCACGTGGTAGCTGTTTTCCATCAGAATTTCTTTTACGAAACTGAGCAGCATCAGGCTGTCGTCGATCACCAGAATCGTCTGCTTCTCCCGCGGTTCGGGAGTTTCCTTCGAAGTTTTTTCCGCTTCACCTCCGCGCATCTCATCAATGCTCCGGACGGCTTCCATCAGCAGGACCTGCCAGTCCAGCGTGATGGTTCGGGGCGTTTCTTCCGGCACCGGGACCTCCGAAATCACACCGCCTTTCCAATCGACAATCTGGTTAAACGCTTCGCGTCCTTCCTTCCCCGGCGCGGTCGCATGCCGCACCTGACCGTTCTCAAAATAGACGCGCGCCTTTTCGCCACGCGGACCCGTGAACTCGAGCATCGAGGTCGCGCCGCTGATGCATTTCAACTGGATGATATCGGCAATGTGCAGCTCGCTCAGCGTTCCTTGGAAATGTTCCCCTTCACCACTCCCGGTCGGATCGAGGAGCGCCTCCGCGAGCGCCATGAAATCGAGCCGGGGAAACGGCTTTTCCAAAAAGTGCATCGCGCCGAGGCCGGCGATCGGCTCGCGCTGCGCTTTGAAATGGGAGGCGGTCAGAACGATCGCGCGGGCCGAGGGATGACTCGTGCGCAAATCGTAAATAAATTCCTGGGCTGAATCGGACGCGGTATCCACATCGAGCACGAAAAGATCGGGCTTTTGTGCGATCACAAGATGCTGCGCCTCGCTGACCGAGCGCGCCACCGCACTGGTCGTTCCCGGTACCGCTTCCTCGAGCGCCGACAGAATTTCCGCGCTCAGCTTTTCGTCCGGCTCCACCACCAGAACTTCGAAGGAGGGAGACAGGGCTGGGCTGGGAGAGCGGGCTTCGTGCACCATGCCAGCAGTAACTAACGAAACGAGAGGTTGCGCAAGTCACGCCCTCATCTCGTGGACACAGCCAGCCCGGCCCGAGAGAAAGAAGAGTTACACTCGGAAAGGCTAGAGATAATCGAGCCGGCTCTTGACCGGCCATCCACCTAACGAACTACCGGGTATGTACGCCGGTTGTCACGGCGTGACCGTTATCCGTTTTCACGGTGGTCGAGCAGCTGGAGAAACTCGCAAGGAGAATGATGGCGCCAAGAGTGGAAAGAAGAATGGTTCGCATAAGCTGGATTGGTCTCACTTTTAAATCGGAAGCAAACCATGAAATGGGTGTCTTGATGGCAAATTTCAAGGAGCAAAATGCGCAGCGAGTTCGCGTCGGCTGATCTTGCCGCGTTCGTTCGTCGGCATTTGCGGAACAAAATAAATCCGCTTCGGAACCTGCCAGCCGCTCAATCGTTCGCGGCAGAATTGCAGCAGCGCGGCCTCGTCCGTGCCACTCGCCGCGACCACGCAGGCCGTCACTTCTTCATTACGCAAGTGCGAAGCGCGACCAAAAACGATCGCCTGGCGCACGCCGGCATACGCGAGCAGATGCGCTTCAACCTCAGCGGGATTGACCTTTTTCCCGGCCACGTTAATGACGTCGGAAAGGCGGCCAACCAGGCGCACCCCAGCCTCGCCGATCTCAGCCAGATCATCCGGATGAAAAACCCCGCCGCCGAGTTTCCTCGGCTCCGGCTCGGGAAAATAATCGTCGCCGACCGCCGCGCTCCGGACCGCCATCTGCGTACCGCCGCCCGGCGATCCGTTAGAAGAAATGGTCACTCCATTCATCGGCGGTCCCACGAAGCCCTCCCGATCGTCTAACGCCTCGCGGTCGTAACAAATTCCGCCGCACTCGGACGCGCCATAAAAGGAATGAATCGCGAGCCCAAAGCGTTTTCGAAAACTGCGGGCGACCGGGCGCGTGAGCGGAGCGCCGGCGGAAATACAAAGGCGCAAATTCGGCAGCACGGGCGGATCGGGAATTTCGCAAAAGGCCTGATAAAACAGCGGCATCCCGGGAAAAACTGTCGCCTCGGTCCGGCGGAGATCGTCGAGGACGGCGCGCGGCATCCGATCGCTGCTCAAAGCGATCGGCACGCCTCGCACGAGCAGTGGCGTAATCAAGTTGCTGAACCCGTAGGAATGCGAGAGCGGGATTACGCCGAAATTCAGGTCGCGATCGCTCAGGCCCATCGTGTCGCAAATTTGCTCCGCATCGGCGCGCAGTTGGGGGCTGCGAAAACGAACGGCTCGGGGCGCGGCGGTTGTGCCAGAGGTGAGTTTCAGCAGGACCGGCGGCCGCCCTCCCCAATCGATCGCGTTCGGGCTCGCGAGCCGCTTGATCGGGACGTCGGGGGCGGTCAGTAAACCTGCTGCCTGACAAGCCCGCAGAACAACCGCGCGTTCCCGCGCGCTCACCGTTCGCTCCAAAGGCAGCACCACCACGCGCCGGCGGAGACATGCGAGCAGCAGCGAGGGCCAATGCGCATGATTCCCAATTTGAACCGCGAGAATCTCGCCGGCCTCCAACTCGATCGGGCATTCCCGGCTCAGCTCTTCGAGCTCGCGAAACCGCAACAAAATGCGCCTCTGCGGATCGACGATGGCAGCTTTCTCCGCATGCTGCGCGAGCGTCGCGCTCCACGCCGCGAGGAGCGCGTCCTCCGGCATCGTCACTTGCGACGCGCCTTGATCGCGGCTACTTTGCCAACTCTTTTTGACCTATGAAAACGGACATTCATCCTGACTACAACGAGACGGACATGGTCTGTGCCTGCGGTGCGGTTTATCATACTCGCTCGACGCGCCAGAACATTAAAATCGGCATCTGCGCCGCCTGCCACCCGTTTTTTACCGGCGAACAAAAGTTTGTCGATACTGCTGGTCGCGTGGAGAAATTCGCGCGCCGTTACGGCAGCACGAAAGCTTCGCGGGCCGGCGTCGGCGCAAAGAAAGCTTAGCTGATTTCGCCTAACGAACGGTGATTGCGCCGCCGGGCGCCGTCGCCGTTTTTGTTTATGGACTTTCACGCCCTGATCGACCGCAAGCGCGCCCGTTTTCGCGAGCTGGAAAACGAGATCGGCGATCCGCAGCTTTTCGACAACCGGAGACGCGCGAGCGAGGTGATGCGCGAACATGCGGCCACGAAGAATCTAATGGCGAAATGGGACGAGCTCGAGTCCACTCGGCGACAGCTAGAAGATAACCGAGAGTTGGCGGCGGCCGAAGATCCGGAGCTGGCGCAGATGGCGCAGGAGGAAATTCCCGCGCTCGAAAAACGCTCCGGGGAACTTGAATTCGCTGTCCAAATCGCGCTCCTCCCACCGGATGAAAACGACGATCGCGACGCGATAGTGGAAATCCGCGCCGGGACCGGAGGGAGCGAAGCCGCGATCTTCGCGGCCGATCTTTACCGGATGTATGCCCGCTATTCCGAGACCGCGGGTTTGAAGATCGAGGATCTGGATTCGAGTCCCTCCGAGCTTGGCGGCTTAAAGGAAATCATCTTCAAGGTTTCCGGCGAATCGGTTTTCCGGAAGTTGCGTTACGAGAGCGGCGTCCATCGGGTTCAGCGTGTTCCTGCGACGGAAGCACAAGGTCGCATCCATACTTCCACCGCCACGGTCGCGGTTTTGCCGGAAGCGGAGGAGATCGATTTTGAGCTGAAACCGGAAGACCTGCGGATTGAAGTTTGTCGCGCTGGCGGCCCGGGCGGACAGGGCGTCAACACGACCGATTCCGCGGTCCAGGTCATGTATATTCCGACTGGCCGGATCGTTCGTTGTCAGGACGGTCGTAGCCAGCAGAAGAACAAAGAGAAGGCGCTCAGCATCCTGCGCGCGCGCCTGCTCGAAGACAAAAAGCAGGAAGAAGAAGCGAAATATTCCGCGGCGCGGAAAAGCCAGATCGGTTCCGGCGGCCGCGAAGAGAAGATTCGGACCTACAATTTCCCGCAAAACCGGATCACCGATCATCGGATTGGGCTGACGCTTTATAATCTGGATCGCATGATGGAAGGCGACCTCAATGAGATGATCGACGCGCTCCAACGGGCCGATCTCGAGGAAAGGCTGAAGGAGTCCGCGCTCGCCTAACGAATTGAAGGAAGCCGGTAAGCCGGTCGTCATCCCGAGCGGAGCCGAGCTGCAGCCAGGGATTCAGCCGTGCTTCGTCAAAGCTTTCTGGTGACATCACGGGATCCCTCGAGTTCGTTACGCTCCGCTTCACTTCACTTGGGATGACAGTTCTGGAAGTTCTCCGATCCACCACCGCTTACTTCCAGAAGCGGGCGATCGAGAGCCCGCGGTTGAACGCGGAGCATCTCGTCGCCCATTCGTTAGGCAAAAAACGGATCGAGCTCTACCTCGATTTTGAACGCGCGCTCGCGGAGCCCGAGCTGGCGCCGCTTCGCGAGCTCGTTAGGCGCCGCGGCCAGGGTGAACCGCTCCAGCATTTGCTCGGCACCGTTGAATTTGGCGAGCAGACCTTCGTAAGCGATAAACGCGCACTGGTCCCGCGTCCCGAGACGGAGCAGCTCGTCGAATATCTCTGCGATCTCACGCTCCCGCACGATGGCAGATTTCTCGATGTCGGCACCGGCAGTGGCGTCATCATTCTTTCGCTCGCCGCCCGCTTTCCCGAGGCGGAATTGCACGCGGTCGATCTCTCCGCAGATGCACTCGCACTCGCCCGCGAGAATGCCGCTCAGCTTGGTATTCCTGATCGCGTCCGTTTTTCGCAAGGTAATTTGCTAGACAAAATCGAGGCCCATTTCGACCTGATCGTCGCTAATCTTCCCTACATCCCCGCGCACGACGCTCCACAACTTTCTCCCGAGGTGCAGCGCGATCCGGCCGTCGCACTCTTTGGCGGTGAGAACGGCGACGAGCTGATCCGCGAGCTGATTGCCGCCGCGCCGGCTTACCTCAAATCCGGCGGTATCCTCGCCCTCGAGATCGGCCATGACCAGTCGGCGGCGCTCAGCCGCTTTCTTGCGACGCAAAAATTTCACGACATTTCCGTCAGAAAAGATTATGCAGGGACCGCCCGGTTCCTCTTCGCGCAACATGGATAAAATTCTCGTCCACGGCGGCCATCCACTCTCCGGCTCGATCAAGATCAGCGGCTCGAAAAACTCCGCCTTGCCGATCATCGCCGCCACCTTACTGACGCGGGACCTGTGCGTTTTGCATCGTGTGCCGGATTTGAGCGACACGAATTACATGCTGCAAATTCTGATGCATCTCGGTGCCGAAGTGGAGCGCGCCAGCGGCACCGTGACGGTGAAGGCCGAGAAGGTGGAATCGATCGCGCCCTACGACGTTGTGCGGAAAATGCGGGCCTCGGTTTGCGTGCTCGGGCCATTGTTAGGCCGGTGCAAGGAAGCGACCGTCTCGTTGCCCGGCGGCTGCGTGATCGGCGATCGGCCGATTGATCTGCACCTGAAAGGTTTCGAGGCGCTGGGCGCGGCCGTGCGGGTGGAAAACGGAAACGTGAAAGTGTTCGCCCCGAAATTGACCGGCGCGATCGTGAACCTGCGCGGCAAATTCGGGCCAACCGTTCTGGGCACCGACAACGTCATGATGGCCGCGGTCCTCGCCGAAGGCACAACCGTGATCGAAGGCGCCGCGGCCGAACCGGAAGTCTGCGATCTCGCCGATTTCCTGAACAAAATGGGCGCGAAAATCGAAGGCGCCGGCACCCGCCGGATCATCATCGAAGGAGTGAGCGAACTGCACGGCACGGAGCACACCGTTATCCCCGATCGGATCGAGACCGGCACGTTCCTGGTCGCGGGCGCGATCTGCGGAAAAGGCATCACGCTCAATCGCGTCGTCCCCGAACACGTCGCCGCGGTGACGACCGCGCTCATTGAAGGCGGCTTCAAAATCGAAAGCACGCAAAATTCCATCTCCGTATCGCCAAACGGCTCGACTCCGAAGGCGCTCGAACTAACGACAGATCCGTATCCTGGTTTTCCGACCGATATGCAGGCGCAGATGTGCGCGCTCCTTTCCACGACCGACGGGATCAGCACGATCACGGAGAATGTTTTCCCGCAGCGCTACATGCACATCGCGGAATTGAAACGCCTGGGCGCGCAGGTGCAGATCGAAGGTGCCACCGCCATTATTCAGGGGGTCGAGCGGCTTCATGGCGCGCCCGTGATGGCAAGTGATCTGCGCGCTTCGGCTGCTCTCGTGCTTGCCGGATTGAAAGCCGAAGGCACGACCGAAGTGCATCGGGTTTATCACATCGATCGGGGCTACGAACATCTCGACGAAAAGCTCAGTGAGCTTGGCGCGCAGATCGAACGTGTGAAAGAGTAACGCCATGGAAACGATTCCACCGACCGCGGCGCTCACGACTTCCAACACGCGGACGTGGTGTGTTCTTTGCCACGCCAGCGCGTTGCTCGGAGTCTTCTTTCATCTCCTCGGCCACATCATCGGCCCGCTCATCGTTTGGCTGAGCAAACGGCACGAGAGCCCGGAGATCGATGCGCACGGCCGGGAAGCGCTCAATTTTCCGCTCACCTGGCTGATCTACGACGCCGTCGCCTTCATTCTCTGTTTCCTGCTCATCGGGATCCCGATCCTGATTTTGCTCTGGATCGCAAACATCATCTTCGTCATCATCGCCTCGATTAAAGCCAGCGAGGGCACGCTCTATCGTTATCCCCTTACGATTCGGTTCATTAAGTAGCGAAGCACTCTCTTAAGGATTGCTAATCTTCCGAATGGGGCCGCGGTCGTTAGACCGCGGAGAGAAGTGGTTCACGCCGATGCCGACGCGGGCGCAGAACTGCTTCAATGGGGCCGCGGTCGTTAGACCGCGGAGAGTCCGGTCGCACCGGAAGTCCCCGACGCACA
>JAICMR010000194.1 GCA_025929155.1 Chthoniobacterales bacterium
CATCGCCTGCGAAGGTGGCCGTGATTTCGTAGGCCCGCGCGAGGTCGTGGATCGAGTCGAACTTCATCTTGTCGATCACCGTCGGCATCATCTTTCGATAGTATTCGTGCCGCCTTAGCAGGAGGATATTCGCTCTCCGCCACCGGACCGGCTCCGTGAAAACATGTTGGTTAACGGCGCCCTGCAATTCCGCGTCGGCTGCCTGGCCGGGCGCTTCGCCTAACGAGAGATCGACGCGAACGAAGGAATCGCCGGTGCGCTGATAAACCGCGGTTTGTTTCCGCAACGACGGAGGCGGTGGATGGTCGAAGGGACTGCCGGGCTGCGCCGGCAAGTCGGTGGAGAGACAGGCGACGCGTTGCGAGTCGGGCGACCAGAAGGCTTCGCCTTCGCGTTCCGCGCCGGTGCCGATGTCCTCTGCCGTTAAATCGCAGAGCACGCGGCCGGTTTTCTTTTCGATCAGTTCCGAGCGCTCGACTTTGGAACCAGCCAACTTCACATCGGAGCTGAAGACTTTCCGGATGGCGTACTGGTCGTTAGGCGAGGGCCAGTCGATCATCTCCCGGCGGAAGAGAAGCTGCGTCGTCTTCGGAAAATGGCGGCTTAGGTACTCGCTCGCGGGTACCGGGTAACCCTCGTGCGATATCTGATTCCGCACCATCATGCGAAAGGCCAGCGGCTGAGTGCCGAGGAACTGCGCAAATTTCTCATCGCCAAGCAGGTGATACACCACCGTCGGCATGCCGCCGAGGCTCTCGGCCGCGGCGCCGTCGGCGTCCTGCGCCAGCTGGAAGAATTTCTTGAGTAGTTTGAAATCACCGTGCGCAGCCCGCCGCGTACCGGTCGCATAATCGAATCCGTGCGCACGCGCGCTCTGATCGATCTCCGACGGTCCATTCGGATCCTTTTTCGTCGAAGGCAGATCTTCCTCGCTGAATTGCAGGCGCTGATTTGCCTCGCCGCTGACGTCGTCGTTTTGCGCTGCAGCGTCCGAGGCAAGCGCGAGCACACCGATGAGCAGGATCGACCCAAATGCTTTCATTATTCGTCCCGCTTCTCCGCCGGCACGTTCCAGGATTGCATTTTGCCGTCGGCGAGATTGAGCGCTACCAGGTGCTCGCTGGAGCCGGTCACGCCTTTCACGGTTTGCTGCACGATGCCGTAAAGTAGCAGCCGGCCGGGACTCTCGAAGCGATTGCGCAAATCGTGGAAGGGCAGAGTCGCGGTCCATTTCGGCTTCAGGTTGTCATCGAGGCGGGTGAGTGCGAGCCGGCCTTCCTCATCGAGCCGCGTGCGATGCAGCACGAGGAACCCATCGGGGTCATGCAGGCGTAGCGGGCGCTTTGTGCCTTGTTGAATCAAAAGGCCGGCTTCGAGAAACTCCGGCGCGCCCGGAATCTTTGTGACATCGAAAAGCCGATCGTGGGTGCCTTCGCTAAACTCTTTCGTTTTTCCGATGCGTGCCGACCAAAATGTTCGCCGAGCCTGCGTCGTTTCATAATAAACACGATCCGGATTCGATCCTGGTTCGCCTGTCGCGATCTTGTCCCCAAACCCGTCGTCGCTCGCATCGGCGGCTTCCTTTTCGTTGAAGAAACCGGACCAGTGGCCGTTGAGCATCATCTGCCGAACGAGAAAATCTTTCGTGTGATACCCGCCGTTCCAGCGGGTCGCCATGAACTGGACCTGCCGGAAATAATCATCGTTAGGCGGCGTGTAGGGCTCGGCTGCGAAATCGGAAGCGCGAATCCGAAAAGGTCGCCCGTCGGCCGCGACGATCACGAGACCGTCATCGTAGGCGTAGAAGTCGAGGTCCCTGGGAATCAGTTCCCGCAGGGTTGGGTTGCGTTCCTCGATTGTCTTTCGATCCGCCAGCTTGTTCGCGTCCTTGCTCGAAAACGCGGCCGGCCCGTCGTTCAGGAAGAACCAGACCACCTCGCCCGCCTGCCCGAGGATGCGCGCCTGCGCGGTGTGGCCGCCGGCGTCGTCCTTCACCGTGAGCAGACGCTTTTTCCAAAGCCGGTCCGTCGTCCCCGGATCATGCGCCTGAAGATCGAAGTGGTAATAAATCTCGGTAATCCATTTACCGATCGACCGACTCCCGCCGCCGCCAACGTGGCGGCTGCGTTGCTCCTCCTGTTTCTGCAAAAGCCAGAAGCGCGGCTGCCCTTCATCCTGGACCAGTGCCGGCGGACCTTCGCGCTCCGGCGGGCGAAAACTGCTCCTGCTGCAGGCCGGGCAAAGATAAAGGAAAGCGACCACGCCGACGAGCGCGACGCCCTTCGCGCCCGCCCGGATTGCAAGAAATCGAAGATGTTTTTTCATTCGTTAGGTAGGTGAAGCTGGAATGGTGTTCGGAGTCCGCGGAAGAGTCTAAGAGCGGACTTACGGGGGTGGACAGCCTAAATTGCAGCAACCTGCCCGATATGACCTGGGTTTGATGCGAGCATCTGATCGGCAAAACGTCGGAACATCGGCTGCATGTCGGCCCTGCCCGCGCACAGCTGCCGGTAGCCTACGAACCTTGAGCAGAGCTGGTGATGGAAATTTCCGGAACGGCCGCAGACATGGCAGGCCGCGAATTGAACCTGATGGATTCAATTAATCAGAATCAACCGGAGCAAAATCGAGAGGACTTAACGGGCGCAAAGGCGGTCGATAAGGTCAAAGAGTTGGTCGGCAAGGCTGAGACCTGTTTCTTCTGTACGGGGCCGAAGACAACGGGGTCGGTTGGGGCGCGGCCGATGGCGGTGCAGCAAGTGGATGACGCCGGCAACCTTTGGTTCCTCAGCGCAAATGACAGTCATAAGAACGAAGAACTGGAGCGCGACTCGTCAGTGACGCTTTATTTGCAAGGCTCGCCGCATTCGGATTTCATGGTCCTGCACGGAAGCGCGACGCTCTCGCGTGACCGAGCTAAAATTGACGAGCTTTGGGAGCCGATCATCAAAACCTGGTTCACGGAAGGTAAGGACGATCCGCGGATCACGGTCATCCGGGTTGCGCCGAACGACGGATATTATTGGGACACGAAACACGGGACGGCGGTTGCCGGAGTGAAAATGTTGGTTGGCGCAGCAATCGGCAAAACGCTCGATGATTCGATCGAGGGGCGGCTTCAGTTTTCAGGGGGCGGTTGAGCCACGGAGCATCAGCGATCAGTGACGAATTGGTGGGAGCAAAGGTAACCAGGAAAAACCCGCCGTGGAATAAGCCGGCACCGAAAAAGAGTCGGCACACGAAATTGAGCGTGAAGAGCAAGGCGAAAGCAAAAGCCAAAGCGAAGAAGGCCGGGCGCAAGTATCCGAGCCTGGTCGACAACATGAACGCAGCGAAGAAGCAGCAGCGGCGAAAGAAGTAGCATAAGAATCGCTTCGGTTGTCGCGCATCGTTAGACTCCGATGGCGCAATTGATCCCGCCTCCGGTGGCCGTATTAGGCAAACGGGGTTCAGTCACGCGGATAGGTTGGAACAAAGTACCGCCGAGCCGCTGAGAAGGTGCCGGCGCTCCAGTATGGTTCACGCGCACTCCGCTATTCGTAACGGAGCGCAATAACCGGATTAACCCGCGTTGCTTTACGCGCCGGGAGGTAGTTGGCCACCAACGCCACGAAAATGAGAAGCGCGGAAACCGAGATGAAGGTGATCGCATC